>DATNFM010000170.1:0-27306 GCA_035606435.1 Streptosporangiaceae bacterium
CGCACTCCCCGCACCGCTCATCAAGCAGCTGCGCAATCACCGCCGCGAGCAAGCCGCCGACCGGCTAGCAGCCGGCTCCGCCTGGGAAGACCTGGACCTGGTCTTCTGCACTCCCACCGGCGCACCTATCGACTCCAGAGACGACTGGGTCGAGTGGCGCGACCTTCTGGCCGAAGCGAATGTCCGCCCCGCCCGCGTCCACGACGCCAGGCACACTGCTGCCACCCTGCTGCTTGAGCAAGGCATCGACATCCGCGTCGTCCAGCAGATCCTCGGCCACTCCCAGCTCAGCCAGACCGAGCGCTACACCCACGTCACCAGAACCCTCAGCAAAGACGCGGCAAACCGCATGACCGGCGTCCTCTGGGCAGACGACTCAGAGGATCATGGCGAATCGCAACTGCAACCAGAACTGCAACCAGAAACGATCATGACTGGCCGCAAGGCACCCAAAAGCCCAGGTCAGGGCCAGTGGGGCGGGTGGGGATCGAACCCACGACCGGCGGATTATGAGTCCGCTGCTCTGACCGGCTGAGCTACCGCCCCAGGTATCGGGTGAACACTACCGCAGCCGAGCCGTCCGATGCCTCCGGCAATCGCACGATCTTGCCCGCGAGCATGCAACCGCTCGCCGGGCTGCGAAGATAGCAGCATGGACGCTAGGCAACTGGAGAAGGTCCGCTCGGGTCGCGGGTTCTTCGCGGCCCTCGACCAGAGCGGCGGCAGCACCCCGAAAGCGCTGGCTGAGTACGGCATCGACGACAGTCGGTACAACTCCGAGAAGGAGATGTTCGACATCGTCCACGCGATGCGAACTCGGGTCATCACCGACCGGGCGTTCGGCGGCTCGCGGATCCTCGGGGCGATCTTGTTCGAGCAGACCATGGAGCGCGACATGCAGGGCGTGCCGACGGCGCAGTACTTGTGGGCCGACAAGCAGGTCGTTCCGTTTCTCAAGGTGGACAAGGGACTCGCATCCGTGCAGAACGGCGTGCAGGTGATGAAGCCGATCGACGCGCTGGATGAACTGCTGGAGCGCGCCAACCGGCACCAGATCTTCGGTACCAAGATGCGGTCGGTGATCCACGACGCCGACCAGGACGGGGTGACCGCGATCGCTGATCAGCAGTTCGAGTACGGCGCGAGGATCTCGGCCGCCGGCCTGGTCCCCATCCTGGAGCCCGAGGTGAGCATCGACAGCCCGCACAAAGATGAGGCGGAGGCATTGCTCCTCGACGCGCTCCAGAGCCGCATCGACGCGCTGCCCGCTGATGCCGCCATCATGCTGAAGCTGACCATCCCGACCCGGCCGGGCCTCTACGCCAGCCTCGCCGCCGATCCGCGAGTAGTCCGGGTGCTGGCCTTGTCCGGCGGCTACAGCCGTGACGAGGCCTGTGCGCGTCTAGCCAAGGACCCGAGCATGATCGCGAGCTTCTCCCGCGCGCTGCTCGAGGGATTGTCCGACCAGCAGAGCGACGAGCAGTTCCACGCCCAAGTGGACTCCTCGATCGGGCAGATCTTCACCGCTTCCGCGGACAAAGCGCCGGTCGGCGGCTGACAGCAGCCCGACCATTGGTGCCCAAGACAGCCATGTAGCGCTGGCGGTCAGCGCCGGCACGAAGCCGGCTTGTGATTGGCAGCCGGACACCGCGGACGAGTACACCTCGCTGGCCGGAACATGTCGGCCATGTTCGACGCGCTCTATCCGGACGTAAGCGCGAGGTCGACGGCGATGTCCCTGAGATGTCCCCGGCGGCAAGTGCTGGGAGAACACGAACTGGCTGCCGATCGTCCAGCCCGCCCTGGTCTGGCCCAGTTCGCGCAGCTGCGGCGTGGCATGGCTTTGCTCCTTCAGATCAGTTTTGTCAAAGATTTGCGCGATTAGCTCAGCGTCGCTCGGCCTGGAGTAAAGTCGCTTGGTGGTGCTGGCGTCGCCAGTGTCGGTGGAGACGCCAGCACCACCCTCGAATGACGGACCAGGCAGGACCTCCCTCGTGTGCTCGCCGAGGCTCGGGCCGGTGGCGGCCACGCCGCCGGGAGTCCGGCTGAACTTCGGCACGACCCCGATCATCGGCCCGTCCTTCCGCAGGATCATGTCCCTGGCCGCGAACTGAGCGTCGGTCAGCATGTCGGCGGCGGTGAAGATCTTCCCGGCCGGAACCCCGTGCGCCGCCAGGGTGGCCAGCAGTTCCTCGGCGTTCAGGGTGGCCGTCCAGGCTCCGATCGCCTCGTCCAACTCAGGCCATGTTCGCGCCGCGAGCGCCGTGCTCCCGGTAGCGGGGATCATCGGCCAGCCCGGGCTGGCCCATCGCCGCGCACAACCGTCGGTAGACCGTGCCGGCGTTGGCGGCCATAACGATGTCGACCCCGTCGGCGCTGGTATAGACGTTCGACGGCGCCACGCCGGTCAGCACGCTGCCCGTCCTCGTGCGCAGCATCCCGCCGATTTCGTAGTCGGCCAGCACGGATTCCATCAGCGCCGCGACCGCCTCGTAGATCGCGACGTCGACCTCCTGGCCGTGCCCGGTGCGATTGCGCTCGGCGAGCGCCGCGAGCGATCCGATGACCGCGAACATGGCCGCGAGCGAATCGCCCAGGCTGATCCCAGACCTGGACGGGGGCCGGTCCGGGCTGCCGGTGGTGAACCTGATCCCGCCCATCGCCTCGCCGATGCTGCCGAAGCCGGCTTCATCGGACCTCGGTCCGGTCTGCCCGAAGCCAGACATGCGGACGACGATGATCGAGGGGTTGTCGGCCGAGAGCTGGGCGTAGCCGAGGTCCCATTCATCGAGCCGGCCGGGACGGAAGTTCTCCAGCACGATGTAGCACCGGCTCGCGATCCGGCGCACCAGCGACCTGCCCTCGGCCGAGCGCAGGTCGATCGCGACCGAGCGCTTGTTGCGCGCGATCGCCGGCCACCACAGGCTCTGCCCGTCCCGGTTTATCCCCCAGCGCCGCATCGGGTCGCCCTCACCAGGCGACTCGATCTTGATGACATCGGCGCCGTAGTCGCCGAGCAACTGGCCCGCGAAAGGCCCGGCGATAAAGCTGCCGAGCTCAAGCACGCGCACCCGTGCAGAGGACCACGATCCGATGACACCACGGCAGCCGCCTTCAGCTCGTTCGTGCGGTGATGCGCGGGTGTTCCCGCCAGGCCGGCATCGTGGCCATGTAATCGAGCGTCTGGCGCTCGATCTCATCGCGCGGCGTGCCCGGGTGGCGGCGCTCCTGCCAGGCGGTCATCCGCTCGAATCGCTGGTCGAAGGACTGCAGTTGGCCGTTCTCGTCGGTGCAGTGGTCGCAGTACCGGCCGGTTTCGATCGGCATGCCGCAGCTTTCGCAGGTGTGGGTAGTGGTCATGACGAGTTCCCCTCGTGAGGCCCGGCGGCTGCCGGGGATGGAGTCGCGGATTGAATGAGCGTGCGGAGCGCGGCCAGCAGCGCGCCTACCTGGACCGGTGGCATCCGTCCCAGCGCAGCGGTGAGCTGTCCCTGGCTGAGCACTTCGCGCTGGCGGTGGAGGATGGC
Source organism: Streptosporangiaceae bacterium (assembly GCA_035606435.1). Lineage (GTDB taxonomy): Bacteria > Actinomycetota > Actinomycetes > Streptosporangiales > Streptosporangiaceae > Chersky-822. The sequence goes on from DATNFM010000170.1 coordinate 3,528, forward strand.
CTGACCGTCCGAAGTTAGCCAGATCAGGGTCCGGCGCCGATCGGCCGGGTCGCTCTCCCGCTCCAGCAGCCCCTGTCGCTCCAGATGACTGACGATCTCGCTCACCACCGACTGCGCCCGGCGCAGGTGCGCCGCCGCCTCGCCGATCGTGAGCGGTCCCGCCAGTGCCAGGTGCTCGAGCACAGCCAGCGAGGCGTTCGGCAACTGGCTGCGCGGCGCGTCCCGCCGGTGGAAGGTCAGGTACACAGCCCGGAAGAGCTGCTCGAACTCCCCGGCTGATTCGGTGTCACCGCTCACCAGGACAGGCTGCCCAACCTGCTATCCATCGTCAATCCCGATGCATCTCCCCCGCATGCCCCAGCCTGGGCCGTGCTAGTCGGAGCGGGGGGCTAACCGAGCGGGAAGGCGATGTCAGATACGAAGTCGCCGGCGCCGACTTACACGCCCCAAGGGCCGCGCCAAGCGCCGCTACTTCACCCTGGCAACGCCGAACCTGGCCGACATGGACTGGCTGTGGACCACGCACACCCTCGGGGCACCGAAAACCGAGTCGCAGGTGGTCTGCCGCGGGTATTCCGTGTTCTTGCCGAGCGACACCTGGGCGGTGATCGTCTTGCCCTTCTTGAGGTTGAGCAACTGCTTGATCGTCATGCCGACCTTTGACGTGTCATAGATGCCCGGAATCAGCGTCGACCCGTACGTCATGTCGTCTTCGTAGGTCGTGCAGCCCTTCTTCTTGTCGCTCGGGATGGTGTCCTTGCCCTTGTACTTCCAGTGACCATCCAGGAACGCCCGCCCCTTGAACGACAGTTCCGTGGCGCTGGCGGCGATATCCATCTGCGGGTTGGGGTATGCGGTCAGCGTCACCGTGCTGCTGCTGCAGTCGAAGGTGCCCGTGTCATCAACGATGGTTATGTCCTGGCATTCGTTGTCGGGCAGGTGAGTCTGCTTGCCTTCCAGGTGGGAGGTGCCGTGCGGGCCGAAGTCCTGCGGCCCAGCGACGTGCTTGATCGACTTCACCTTGGTCTTGTACTTCCCCTTGCCCAGGCTGGTGAATTGGACCGTCACCGTCCACAGTTGGTCGAAGGAGTAGCTGGCCGTCTCGGACACGTTCATGTAGCAGCCGGCATCGCCGTTGGCGCCCCGCGCGTTGTAGCTGAACTTGCCATTGCCGTCGAAGTTAATCTGGAAGACGCGAGTCACCGGTTTGGCTGCCGACCTAGCCGCGCCCGCAGACAACGGCACGGCCAGCGCACCTAGACCGAGTACTGCAACGACACCGATTCGTGAAGCAACGCGCATTTCCCGCCCTCTCGACCAGTCACGGCCATAATGAGGGCAAACGCTACCGGATGCTCAGTTGCATCGCCATAGCATGCTCCACCAAGGCGATCAGCACTTCCTTGGTCGAGCTGCGGCCACGGGCGTCGCACTGGACGATCGGAACGTTGCGACCAAGCGACATGGCTTCCCGGACATCTTCCATGGCGTGCGGGAAGTCTCCGTAGAAGCCATTGATCGCCACGATGAACGGCAGGTTGGCGGCCTCGAAGTAGTCGACGGCGGGGAACGAGTCAGCCAGTCGCCTGGTGTCGACGAGCACCACGGCGCCGATCGCGCCCTGGATCAGGTCATCCCACATGAACCAGAACCGGTGCTGGCCCGGCGTACCGAACAGATACAGCACCAGCCCGGCATCGAGCGTGACCCGGCCGAAGTCCATCGCGACGGTGGTCGTGGTCTTGTCCGGCGTGTGTGACAGGTCATCGACGCCATCGCTGACCGCGGTCATCACCGCTTCGGTGGTCAGCGGAGTGATTTCGGAGACTGACCCGACGAACGTGGTCTTGCCCGCGCCGAAACCGCCAGCCACCACGATCTTCACAGACGTGATTGCTGCGTCTGTATCGGAGCCAGGAACGGCCTTAGAGCTTGCGAAGTCCACTAAGCACCCTTTCAAGAAGGTTGAGGTCCGGTCGGCCCTGGTTGTGATCCGCCTGGTGAACGCGGACCAGACCCTCCATTGCCATATCCCCGATAAGGACGCGTGCCACGCCAAGTGGCATTCTCAGCACCGCGGAGATCTCGGCGACCGAACGCCAGTCGCGGCAATAGCCGAGAATCGACTGGCATTCCGGGCTCAATGACGACAGGTCGCGGGCCTCATAGTGCGACGCGGACACCATGGCCTCGATCTGCAAATGATAACTGGGCTTGGTTCGCCCTCCGGTTACCGCGTAGGGGCGCACCAACGAACTCGCCTTCTCAGGCACGTTGAACGGCGCAGCCGTGTCGGACGCGCCAAAGTCATTCGGCGCGAACAGACTCCCCTCGCGTCTGTCGCCTGGTGCTGGCGGTCGGCCATCCGAATCTGATTCGGATAGGCCGCCTTCCGCCAGCCACTCATCATGGCGGGGAACAGACACCGCTCGCTCCTGCCTTTAGGCGCCGGCGCCAGGCCAGCTAGGTGGAATCGAACCGCGCATCTCAGGTGTCAGGGCGCTGCCAACCCGCTCCACCATCAAGGCCATCTCATATGCAACCAAACCCATGTCACAGTCCGCAGCCGCTAGGACGGCCAGACTTGAACCGTCGCTGATCGCCATCACGATCAGCAGGCCTCGCTGCATTTCCACAACCGTCTGCGAGACCGCCCCGCCCTCGAATACGCGGGACGCTCCTTGCGTAAGGCTCGTGAGCCCGGAAGTCACGGCCGCGAGCTGGTCCACCCGGTCTGAGGGAAAACCCGCGGAGAACGCCATCGGCAAGCCATCGGACGACACAACGATGGCATGGGCCACTGAGGGCACGCGTTCGACAAAGTTCGTGACCAGCCAGTTTAGATCTTGTGCCGGACGGGTCAGCGGACTCATCGGCGTTCCTTCCTGTCGTGACGGGTACTCGGCTTCGCACAGCGATTCCGCTTTAGCGTGTGCGGCCGGGCTTGGGGCGATATTCCGGCAATGCGCAGGACTAGCATGACTTCCTCGGCGCCCTCATGTCACCCATCACCTGGAACTTCGCCTGTTCCCGCGGACCTGTCAATTCCTGTGGCAGCACGACCTTCTCTTATTCCTCGCTGGAGACTGGCAAAACGCTCTCTTGTGGCAGCCGCCGATCGCGCCGGAACCGGTGCTGGCGGCGCCTCGGTGGTCGTGGCGGCAGCCGCAGCGGCGGTACCCGGGATCAGGTTCGCCTGTGGGACGCGACGCGGCAGGCCTGCCACCGTGGTGCCGCCCGACGCCGGTGCGACGGCGATCTCCGCCGCGCGCCAGCCATCGTCGGCCGGTGAGGACCAGCCCCTTGCCGGAGCCGTGACCCGCTCTTCCTGGCTGCTACCTCCGCTGGTGCCTCCGCTCGGCCATTCCACCGTGGGACGACCCCGGCGGAACCAGTCCGACTCGACAGCCTCGAAGATAGGCAGCCTATTCTCCTCTCCGAGCGAAGCTGGAGGAGGAACAATCACTCCACCAGCGGCAGTTCCGAACTGAGAATCTTGAGTCCGGAATGTACCGCTGAATGGCGCAGATCGCGCGACCGGCGCGCCGAATACCGGCTGAGCGTACTGGTCGGTCTGGTCAGCGCTCCACGACTGGCGCTCCTCCGTCGCCGGGCCCGTCGAGGGTCCGGCAGACCAACTTGGTGACGGCGACTGCCAGCCGGGTACGGAGCCATCCACGATTGTGTCGTCCACGGCCTGAGTCACAGGCCCGGCGTCCTCACCGTCCGGCCGTCCGCCCGCGAACCACTCCGGCTGCTCCACCGCCGACCGCTGAGAATCGAGAGCTGGCATCGGACCGGTTGAAGTAGCGACGAAGCGTCCGGGATGCGGTCCCGCGCCAGGGATTCGCTGTGGCCCAAGCTCAATCGGGCCGCTGTCGGTGATGGACCGGTCCGGTCCGGCCGGCGGTCCCGCGGCAGCCGCCGCGATCCCGTCCGGGACAGGTCCAGACCTGCCCGGGGAGGAGTCTCCGGGCTGGCCGCCATTGGCCCGACCAGCGGCGAATTCCCGGTCGCGTCCCACACCAGGCACGCTGCCGTCCGGCTGGCCGTAGCCCGGCCCGCCGAAGCCATTGCTGTCCGGGCCGGGCGGCGCGAACCTGGCCCGCGCGGCCGCGACCTCGTCCTGAGCCGACGGCTGGCGCGACGCACCCCAGTCGCCGCCGGGGCCGACCGCGGCAAATCCGCCGGTCTGCTCGATCGCCGCCCGAGCCGAGCGCTCACCGAACCGGCCGGAATCACCCGATCCGCCCGCGGCGTCGTGGACGATGACCTCATCGGGCAGCCAGACCAGCGCGGTCAGGCCGTTACCGCTGGCCGGACGCAGCCGCACCCTGATGCCGTGCCTGGCCGCCAGTCGCGCGACCACGAACAGGCCCATTCGCCGGGAGACCGCGACGTCCACGACCGGCGGGTTGTCGAGCCGCCAGTTCGCGTGCGCCATCTCCTCGCCGGCCATGCCGACGCCCTCGTCGGTGATGTCCAGCAGCACGCCACCGCTGCCGAGCAGGTGCCCGGACACGCCTACCGGGGTGTCGGCCGAGGAGAACGACGTCGCGTTCTCGGCCAGCTCAGCGATCAGGTGCACCACGTCGTTCACGGCCGGGCCGCGGACCGCGATGCCCGGCTGGACGTTCAAGATGACCCGCTCGTACTGCTCGATCTCCGAGATAGCGGCCCGCAGCACGTCGACCAGCGGCACCGGCTGGTTCCACCGCCGGGATGACTCGTGGCCGGCGAGGACCAGCAGGTTCTCTGAGTTGCGGCGCATGCGGGTGGCGAGGTGGTCCATCTGGAACAGGCTGGACAGCCGCTCGGAGTCCTGCTCGCCCTGTTCGAGCTCGTCGATCAGCCTGATCTGGCGTTCGACCAGCGACTGGCTGCGCCGGGACAGGTTCACGAACATCGCGTTGACGTTGCCACGCAGCGCGGCCTCGGTGGCCGCCAGTCGCAGCGCCTCGCGGTGGACCTGATCGAACGCCCTCGCGACTTCACCGATCTCGTCGGAGGATTCCACATCGATCGGCTCGACCTCGACCGGCACCGTCTCGCCGTCGGATTCGTTCATCCGGCGCACGGTCTCTGGCAGCTTGATGCCCGCCACCTCGAGCGCACCGGCTCGCAACCGCCGCAGCGGCCGGACCATGGACCGGCCGACGAAAACCGTGAACAGCAAGGACAGCACGAGCACCAGCAAGATCAGCGCGCCGACCGCGATCGCCGAGAAGATGGCCTGCTGGCGTAGCTGCTTGCTCCGGGCCACGGCCTCGTTGGCCAGCAACTCCTCGAAGGTGTGCACGTTAAGGATCTGGTCCGTCATCGCGCCGTACCAGTCGGTCGGGACGATCGCCGCCAGTGAGACCTTGTCCGAGTGCTCGATGATGGCGCTCTCGTCGCCTTGGACTCGGTCCTGGAGCGACTGCGCGAGTGCCTTGCCGTAATCGGATTGCTGCGCGGTGGTGGCGAAGTTGCTGAAGTCGGCGAGGTCCGCCTTCAGGTCGGCGAGCGAGCTGTTCAGCTGGCCCAGCAGACCCGAGGTGAAAGCGCCGTTGGTCAGCGCGTACATCACGATCGCGCGCTGGACCGAGTCTTCGTTTTCGGCCCGCGAGATCGCGTCCAGCGCTCGAGCCGTCGAGCTCAGCTCCGCGTCACCGCTGCTCAGCGCGACCTGGTCGTCGAATGAGAGCAGTGTCTCGATGAGATTGCCGTAGTCGGTGATGACATCGCCCGCGGCGACCTGCGACTCCAAGGCCAGATTCCGCAGGTTGGGCAGAGTGTTCAGGCTCGCGAGCACGGCGCCGGCGGCTGCCTGCACGGCCACCGGGTAACCGGAGCCGATCTGCGCGACGCCATGTTTCACCACTTGAACCCAGGGGGCGGTGAAGGCGATCTGCTGGTTGACGACCTGCAGCTGGTTCTTCGAGGCCTTGGTCTGGTGCTTGCCGCTCACGCCAGCACGCCCGCCCTTGCCGGCCGCGATGTAGGTCACGATCGCATCCCGCTGGGCTTCGATTTCGAAGGCGAGCCGGGTGACCTTGGTGCTCAGGCCGGCCAGAGTCTCGGTGCGCTGGTTGGCCACGGCGCTGCGCCACGATCCGACGATGCTCACGCCGCCGAGAGCGACGGCGGTAGCGGTCGGAATAGCGATCAGCAGCACCAGCCTGGATCGCACGCGCCAGTTCCTGAGCCAGCGCCCAGGGGTCTGCTTGAGCAGCGGGTGATCGAGCGGAGGCTCCTGCCCGGCAGCTAGCTCGCCGGGCGGCACCGGAGCCGGCGCCGATCCAAGGACAGCGAGGCTCTCGGCGTCGCTTGAAGGGGACCCGAAGTTCCCGGCCGAGCTGATGGCCGGAAGCTGATCAGCCGAGCCTGATGAGGCATCACGGCTCTTCTTGTTTCGGGAAGGCACAGTGGGCGTACCTCTCACCTGGTCAGCAGAGGGCAGGCGTAACCGGCCCTGACCGCCGGAACTGGCATAACCAACCCTCCTGGGAGACGAACCTGCGGCGAAACGCATCGTTGCGTAACCAAAGGCGACTCTATCCCTGACCTGTCCGACATGCGGCTATAACAGGCTCTACCCGGTAAACACCCGGTAGTTCGGAGTTCGCCCTGCCACCCGACATGGCTAGGGTACTCTCTGCCGCATCGTCCTTGTTCTGAAAACTGTCCGGATCATGAGCGATCTGCCGCATCAAGGTTGGTCAGGCGCCACACGTTCCCCAGTGCCATATATAGGAGAATCATGAGGCTTCGCGCGACCCGCGTCCAAGCGCCCTGGCCAGGGCCGTTGGCCAGGCGGATACGCCCGATCGCCACCCTGTCCGGCGGCCTGGCCGTCGTGCTGGCCCTCGCTGGGTGCAACCCGTTTAGCGGCCTGTCATCGAACTCGTCCAGTTCGACCATCACGGTGGCCGCGGTGCCGGGGGTAAATAACGCCAACCTGTTCCTCGCCGTGCACAACGGCTACTTCTCCAGGGCAGGCGTGACAGTCAAGATCGAGCGGTTCACGAGTTTCACCAAGGAGCTCACCGCCCTGGACCAGGGTCAGGTCGACGTCATCTCCGCCGACTACGGCGAGATGCTGTACCAGCAGGCCAACGGCAAGCCGATTTATCAGATACTGGCCGACGGCTACGACGCCGCTCCCGGCGTCGTCGAGATCCTCACGCTCCCGGACTCGCCGGTCAAGTCACCTACGCAGCTCGCCGGCCAGACCATTCCAGTTCCTAACGTCGATCAGGTGGACGCGGCTGCCGGCGTGCCCAACACGCTCGCGCTCGCCTCGGCCACCTCGGTGCTTCAGAGCGACGGCGTCAACCTGGCGGCCGTCACCTGGGAGCCGATGACGCAGCTTCAGGAGATCGACCAGCTGATCTCGAAGAAGGTCCCGGCCGTCTTGCTGACCGGCACCGGCGTCTACGCGGCCGAGCACGACGGTGCGGTCGAGCTCGTGGACGCGTGCAGCGGCCCGACCTCGAATATCCCGCTCGACGGCTTCTTCACCACCACGTCCTGGCTAAAAGAAGAGGCGAAGAACCACAGCAACGCTCCCGCCGCGTTCCAGCAGGGGATCTACGCCGCCGACGCGTCCGCCGCCATGACGGGACCGATCCAGTCGGTGCTCCCCCTCTGGCTGAAGGGCATCGGCGAGCAGGAGGCCGACCTGGTGACGACCGGTACCTACCCGTTGTCCACGATCGTGGCGAACCTGCAGCGGACGGCCGGCCTGGTCGCCCTGGAGGGCATGACTCCGCGCGACATCGACGTAAGCACGATGGTCGTCCGCTAAGGCGCGACCGGCTGGCCGGGTTCGCCCGGGCCAGCCGGTCAATGCGGGCCGACGCTGGTGAGGCGGCGAACACTCAGCGGGCGCAATGCTTGTTACGAAAAAGAATTCATTCCCAGTTCCCGCGCGATGATCATCCGCTGGACCTCAGAGGTGCCCTCGCCGATTTCCAGGATCTTGGCATCGCGGTAGAACCGCGCCACCGGGAACTCGTTCATGTACCCGTAGCCGCCGAAGATCTGAGTCGCGTCACGGGCGTTGTCCATCGCGGCGTCGGACGCGGTGAGCTTGGCGATCGCGGCCGCCTTCTTGATCGGCTCTCCCGCCGCCAGCCTCGCCGCCGCGTCGTACCAGGCCAGCCGGGCCGTAGCGGCCCGCGCCTCCATGTCGGCGATCTTGAACTGGATTGACTGGTAGTGGCCGAGCTGATGCCCGAACGCCGACCGCTGGCCGACATACCGCAGGCACTCATCCACGCAGCCCTGCGCCAGCCCCGCCGACAGCGCGGCGATCGCGATCCTGCCCTCGTCCAGGATCTGCAGGAACTGGGCGTAGCCGCGGCCGCGCTCCCCCAGCAGGTTCTCCGCGGGCACCCGGCAGTCATTGAACGCAAGTTCCCTGGTGTCGGACGCGCACCAGCCGACCTTGGAGTACTCGGGACCGACCGTGAAGCCCAACGCGTCGGCCGGGACGATGATCGAGGAGATCTGCGGACGGCCGTCCGACCGGCCGGTGATCGCGAGCACGGTAATCGCCGACGTGATCGCTGTTCCTGAGTTCGTGATGAAAGCTTTGCTCCCGTTGATCACCCACAAGTCCCCGTCAAGCTGAGCGGTGGTGCGCATGCCTCCCGGGATGTCGGACCCGCCGCCAGGCTCAGTCAGGCCGAACGCGGCCAGCCGATCGCCCGCACACAGCGGTGGCAGCCAGCGTTCGCGCTGGGCGTCGGTGCCGAACAGGTAGATCGGCATCGCGCCGAGCGCGACCCCGGCCTCTAGTGTGATGGCGACCGACGAATCGACCCTGGCCAGCTCGTGCAGGGCCAGGCAGAACGCGAAGAAGTCGCCGCCCATGCCGCCGACGTCTTCAGGGAACGGGAGCCCGAAAAGACCGAGCTTGCCCATTTTCGCGATGATTTCGTACGGGAACTCGCCCCGCTCATAGAAGCCGCCGATCACCGGGGCGACTACGTCCCTGGCGAACTCCTGGACCGTCTGGCGAAGCGCCTCATGCTCGTCGTTGAGACTGAAGCTGATCACCCTAGCGATGTTACCGGCCGCCGCCCCGGCCAGCGATAGGCTGAAACTACGGCGGCGGCTAGGACGTTATCCCGATATTCGGCGCGGTGTCCGGCGCAGAAGCCAGTGTCGGCAAACACCAGCGGTGCGATCAGCGGACGGCAGTCCGCAGATTGCCCAGCGAAGTGTCCGCTCCAGCAAGACTCCGTTGGGCCGTAAAGTAGGGTCACGGAGGGTTGCGTTCACCGGCGGCCGCGCAAAGATACTGTGCGGCGGACGACCGCGCCTGGGGCCGCCCAGCCCGGCCCGCAGGACTTGCACAAAGGACTTGCACTATGGACTACGGAGCGCGGATCGAAGGGAGGGTGCCTAGCATGGCTACCCCGACCTGCCCGGCATGCGCGGCCCAGGTTGGCCCGACCGACCTGATCTGTTTCACCTGCGGCGCCAACCTGCCCAAGGTCCGGCTCGCACCGGAATTCGATGACTCGCTGCCGGTAACGGTCGCGCAGAAGACCATCCCGCCCGACGCCCACAGGCGCGGGATCTCTTCGGTCGTGCTGCAGATCAGCTTCCCGGCGGGCAACGTCGAGGTACCTGCGGGCACCTCGATCCTGCTGGGCCGCGATCCGGCCGAGTCGCTGGTCGCGGCCGCCTTCGACGGCTGCGAGAACGTGTCGAGACGGCACGCGATGATCCTTGTCGACGACGCCGGGCACGCCACGATCAGGGACGAGGGCTCGACCAACGGCACGTTCGTCAACGGCGACCGGCTGCTGCCTGGCGTAGACGTCCGGCTGGTCGATGGCGACACGGTACGGTTGGCCGCCGACGTGACCGGCCGCGTCAGCCTGCTGAGCAGCGAAGCCGACCCCGCCAACTACCGCTAGCCCGGCGGATTAGGGGCAATTTGTCCCGTTTGCGGTAGTTCTCCGTTGCCTAACCCGGGAAAAGAGCGCGCAACCCGGGAAGAGTGAGGGCAGCGAGGGACGTTTATTCGGCGAACCAGGGAGTGATTGGCTCGTCGGCGGCGAACCAGGGACGGTAGGGGTCGCCGTAAACCGGCCTTCTCTCCCAGCCTGGGTGCGCCTCGAATCGGGCCTGGTCTGGTGCGTTCGACGATTCAGAGTTGTCATCTGACCAGCCGCGACTGGTTTCTTCGGCAAGAGAACCGGAGTTTTTGGCGGTGTCGGCGGTTGAACCGCCTGAGTCCTCGCGGCCGGCGTGGCGGTCAGCCTCTGGTCGCCGCTGACGGTGCGCATCGGCGGCGACGTCCTGGAGGACGTCCTGGCCCGGTGATTCGTCGGGTGAAGCGGCCGGCTCGGCCTTGTCGTCGGCATTCGGCTCGTCGTTGAGGTCCGGGTCCGTGACCGTACGATCGGCTTGCCACGGGGGCGCCGATGGATGATTGGCGTCGAGGCGGGATAGGCGCTCGCGAAGCTGGTCTAGCAGTTCAGTTGGCTGGCGGGCGTGGCCTTCGCCTAAGGCTTGGTCGACGCCCGCTAATGGCCGTTGCCGGTGCGGGGAGTCCATTGAACTCATGGCACCCGATTGTGCCGCGGAGCCGAATCGCTGTGACCTGGAATGCGGCAAATCTGTGGATCAGACTCAGCCGGAACTCACGTTTTGCCCAGCCGTTTCACACTGCGAGCCCAGTCGCCGCTGTTGGGCTCAGTCCGTGCCGATCCACGGCATCTGCGACCACAAGGTGATCCAGTTACTGGAGATACTGGAGTTTGTCTATGAGGTATCGCATTCTCCTCGGCATTACCTCGGCCCTAGTCCTCGCCGCTGGCGGCGTGGCGATAAGCATGGGCCTGCCGGCGAGCGGTAAGCAGCCAGCCACAACCAATAGTTCCGCCCACGCACTGGCTGGCATTCACAAGATCAAGCACGTCATCGTGATCATGCAGGAGAACAGGTCGTTCGACTCGTACTTCGGCACGTTCCCTGGAGCGCACGGGATACCGAAGGGCGTCTGCGTGCCCGATCCACTGCACCGCGGCTGCGTGAAACCGTTCGTCGATCACCAGGACAAGAACGCCGGCGGCCCGCACCAGAACCCGAACAGCATCGCCGATGTTGACGGCGGGAAGATGGACGGGTTCGTCGGCCAGGCCGAGCTGAAGTGCAAGGGCAAGCTGCCCTGCGGGACCGACGTGATGGGGCACCACACGGCGTCCGACATCCCGAACTACTGGGCGTACGCCGAGAACTACGCGCTCGACGATCACTACTACGAGACCGATGACTCGTGGAGCCTGCCCGCTCACCTGATGATGGTGTCGGCCTGGTCAGCGAACTGCCCGACCGCGGACCCCATGAGCTGCAAGGGCACCCCGCAGCCCGCCAACCGGACGGGCAAGCGGCCGCGGCCGTTCGCCTGGACCGACCTGACCTGGCTGCTGCACATGGATCACGTGAGCTGGGGCTATTACCTCGACGGCGGAGCACAGTCCCCGTCCAACCCCGGTGGCGTGCCGTCCATCTGGAACCCGCTGCCCGGCTTCACCGACGTGCGGGCCGATGGTCAGGAGGGCAACGTGCAGAACCTCGGTGCGTTCATCTCCCAGGCCAGGTCCGGCAACCTGCCGGCGATCTCCTGGATGGTGCCGAACCCGGCCGACAGCGAGCACCCGCCGGCCCTGGTCAGCCGCGGCCAGGCCTACGTGACCAGGATCATCAACGCGGTCATGAAGAGCCCGGACTGGAAGTCCAGCGCGATCTTCCTGGCCTGGGATGACTGGGGCGGCTTCTACGACGACGTGGTGCCGCCGGTCAAGGACGACCTCGGCTACGGGATCCGCAATCCTGCGATGGTGATCAGCCCGTACGCCAAGCGCGGCTTCATCGACAACACCCCGCTGTCGTCGGACTCCTACCTGAGGTTCATCGAAGATGACTTCCTGGCGAGCTCGCGGATCAACCCCGTGACCGACGGCCGGCCGGACTCCAGGCCAGGGGTCAGGGAGAACGTGGCAAACAGCATCCTGGGCGACTTCAACTTCAACCAGAAGCCGAGGCCGCCGCTGGTGCTGATCCCGTGTCCGCACACGACGCTGACGCCCGCGCCGGCAGCTGGCTGCCGAGGCAACGTCGCCCTGCACTTCGACACCTGGGGGGACACGTGACCGGCCTGATCGGCTGATCACGGCGATAGCCGTCGGCCGCCCGGGTTCGACCCGGGCGGCCGGCGATCCGTTTTCACTCCCGACCCAGGTAGGACGTGACCCACCTAAGCCGTATGTGCCGGGAAACCGGGTTTTTGACCTGTTGTCGACCCACATGCGTGTGACATGATCTGCCCAACGTCACACCAGTCACGGAGGCAACGGTGGCCGATACTTTGGCCAACGCCAATACCGGTCTGCGCGCCAACGCAATCGGTCTTCGCGAGGTCCTGTTCCAGAGCATCACCGACATGGCACCGGGTGCGGCGATCGCCGCGTCGATCCCGGCCGGGGCGGGACTCGCCGGCGGCGCGCTGCCGCTCTCGGTTGTCTTCGGGCTCATCGCCTGCTTGTTCACCGCGTGGAGCATGGGACAACTGGCCAAGGAACTGCCCTCGGCCGGCTCGATGGCGACCTACGCCGCCCGCGGTCTGCACCCCTCGCTCGGATTCCTGTCGGCCTGGGCTTACGCGATGGTCGGGTGGCTGATCCCGCCGCTGGTGCTGCTCCAGCTCGGCTTCACCGTGGCCGGCACGCTGCACTCGGAGATCCACGGATACCCCGCGAGCCTGTGGTGGCCGTGGGCGATCCTGGGCCTGCTGATCATCTGCGCGGCCGGCTACTTCGGCGTCCGGACCTCGGCCAGGTTGGGCACGATCCTCGGCATCTTCGAGATCGCCGTATTCGTGATCATGGGCTTCCTGCTGATCTTCCACGCCGGCAGCCACAACACGCTGGCGGTGTTCACCACGAAGTACACGACGCCGACATTCAAGGGCTTTAGCGGAGTGATCGCCGGGTCGGTGTTCAGCGTCCTGGCCTTCGGCGGCTTCGAAGGCGCCGCGCCGCTGGCCGAGGAGGCCCGCAATCCGCGCCGGACGATCCAGCTGGCGATGCTGCTGGCAACGCTGTCGATCGGCGTGCTGTACGTGTTCACCACCTACGCGGTGGACGTGGCGTTCGGGCCGGCCAGGTTCTCGTCCTTCACCACCAAGGTCAGCACCACAAGCGCTTCGTGGGAGGGCCTGGCCCACTCGCTCTACGGCCTGTTCTGGATCCTGGTCTTCCTAGCCATCGTCAACTCCACGCTGGCGAACTCCAACGCGGGCGTCAACGTGTCCAGCCGGACCACGTTCGCCATGGGCCGGATCCACGCCTTCCCGAACGTGCTCGCCCGGCTCAACGCCAAGCACCAGTCGCCGCTCAACGCGATCGTGCTCGGTGGCGCGATCTCCCTGGCGGTCATGCTCGGCCTGGGCTTCGGCTACGACCCCAACACCGCCTTCGCGATGGTCGGGGACGGCCTGGTGATCCTGATCGTCGGCGTGTACATCGTGATGAACGCCGCCTGCATCGGGTACTTCACCCGCAATCGCGATCGCGGCTTCAACCTGCTGTCGCATCTGATCGTGCCGATCCTCGGCATCGCCGCTTTCGTCCCGGCCTGGTGCGCGGGCGCCGGGATCAAGTTCCCCGGCCTGAGCTTCATCACGCCGCTGGGCACGCCGTTCTCCTACATGGGGATCGCCGCCGCGGTCTGGATGGTGCTCGGCGTGGTCTACCTGATCTATCTCTACTTGCGCGATCCGCAACGGGTGCTCGCTGTCGGCTTGGTGCACATCGACTAGTTAGGGTGGCGCCATGAGCGACCTAGAGGTTGTGACCTTCCGGCCAGAGCGCGACCAGTACGCCTGGACGTTCGGCGGCGTGCCGCCCGTCAAGCGGATCAAGACGCCGGCCGTGCTCGAGGTTTTCACCGAGGACGCGTTCTTCGGCCGGGTCCGCAGCGAGAACGACCTCGTGTCGCAGGTGTGCGAGTTCCCGTTCGTCAACCCGCAGACCGGGCCGTTCTACATCGAAGGCGCCGAGCCGGGCGACACGGTCGCGGTGCATTTCGTCTCGATCATCCCGGCCAAGGACTGGGGCGCCTCCACGACGATCCCGTTGTTCGGAGCGCTGACCAGTACCCATCTCACGGCGCTGCTCAACGAGCCGCTGCCCGAACTCGTGTGGATGTGGCAGTTCGACTCCGCGGCCAATACGTGCCGGTTCACCGCCAGGAAGGGCGGCTTCACGGTCGACCTGCCGATGAACCCCATGCACGGCACGGTCGGGGTGGCCCCGGCGAACCTGGAGGCGCGCAGCGCCCTGGTTCCCGATGCCTTCGGCGGCAACATGGACACCCCGGAGATGCGCGCCGGGACGACGTGCTACCTGGGCGTCAACGTGGAAGGCGCGCTGCTGTCACTCGGCGACGGGCACGCCCGCCAGGGCGAGGGCGAGACCTGCGGAGTGGCGGTCGAGACCGCGATGAACACGGTCATGATCGTCGACCTGATCAAGGGCACGCCGTGCCCCTGGCCGCGTCTGGAGAACGACGAGTACATCATGGTCGCCGGGTCGGCCCGGCCGCTCGAGGACGCGTTCAGGATCGCCCAGACGGAACTGGTGCTCTGGATGGCCGGCCAGTACGGCTTCGACACGATGGACGCCTACCAACTCGTGACGCAGGCGGTCGAGGCACCTCTGGCCAACGTGGTCGACGTGAACTACACGAGCCTCGCCAAGATGCCCAAGCGGTACCTGCCCGGCGGCGCGGTGATGGGCGGCGCCCACGCCGCACTGCGCGAAATGGCCGCAGGCCTGGGCTAGCGAGCTGGCCCAGGCCGGGAGCCACCAGGCAGGCTCACCAGGTAGCGGGGAACGGCGGCGGCGGCGCGGCCGTGCTGCAGTAGACCGGCACCGGAAGCCGGGCGATCTGGCCTGTACTGAGCTTGGCCAGGGCCAGGTGACCGCAGATGTAGCTGGCGTTCGGATGTTCCTGCTTCGGGCTCAGCGTGAACAGCAGGTTGTCACCGTCGATGGCTACCGGATTGGCCTGGAAAGCCTGCTCGCCGGAAAGAAGTACCCGGGTGATCTGGCCGGTAGCCACCGAGATCTCGACTAGCGAGGTGACCTGAAAGCCGTTCACGACCTGCGCGACGACGGTCTGGCCATCGGCGGTGATGACGGAAGCCCGCACGCCTGCGTCCGGCCGCGAGCTGTAGGTGAGCAGCCGGCTGGCGGGCAGTAGCGGCCCAGGCGCGCCCAGCGTGCTGAGTATCGCCACCAGGTTGAGGTTCTGCCGCCTGGCCTTGATCACGTGGCCGTTCCTCACCGCCGCGTTGCCGATCGTGGCGTGATAGGCGAGCCGACCGTGTGCATCCCAGGACAGCTGGCTGATCTGCGTCTGCGGGCCTGACCAGACGCGCCAGGCCCTAGTCGCCCCGGTGCTCACGCTGAGGACGGTGATCGTGACCGGACGCAGGCCGGGGTCGGTGAGAAGCTGATTCTGCAGGGCATACGCGATTTGCCTGCCATCGGGCGAGACGGCGACGGCGATGTTCATCAGGCCATTGCTGCTGACCGGCAACGGGACCTGAATCGCCCGACCCGGCAGCCGCCTGGCCGGCTCCGGCTGGCCGTCAGGACGCAGCTTGACCTCGAAGAATTCGAGCCTGCCGCCTCGGGCGCCGAAGACCTCGCCGGCCAGGTAGAAGACCCGGTTGCCCGGCGCGGCGGCGATCCCCTCGATCACGTAGCCCTTGACCGGCGGCGGTATCTTCGCGATGGTACGGCCCGTCGCGACGGAGATCACGGATCCCCGCCCCAGCTGTGAGGTCACCAGGTACCCGGGCGTGCCGGTCACCGGCCTGATCAGAGCCGGGCCCGGGATGAGGGCCGAGTGCGGACGGTCGCGCGAGACGGCCAGGAGCTTGCCGAATACCGCCGCCGCACCGACCGCCGCGATCACCGAGACCGCCGCGACCAACGGCACCAGCCACCGGCCTCCCGACCAGCGCCGCCGGACCGGCAGTTGCTCAGCGAGCCGAAGCTCAGGCAGATCCTGCTCGGTCACCGCCGCGCCAACGGCGGTGGCGACATCACGCAGCCGGTCGCCCGTCCTGCTCATCATGACTCCTCCCCAAGCAGCTTCCGCAGCGCGGCTAGCCCACGCGCGACCGTCGATTTCGCGGTACCGCGGCTGATCCGCATCGCGCTGGCGGCCTCCGCCTCGGACAGCTCGAGGTAGTAGCGGAGCAGCAACGCTTCGCGCTGCCTCGGCGGCAGCTTGAGCAGCGCGCGCATCACCTCGCGCCGCTCCTCGGTAGCCAGTGCCGCGGACTCGGCCGACCAGGCTGGCGGCAGGTGCGCTTCATACACAGCGCCGCCGGCCGCCGCCGACCCGAGTGCTGTCCTGGCCCGCCGGAACTCGGTCCGGCAGCCGTTGAGCACCGCTGACCTGACGTAGGACAGCGCCTTGGCCGGGTCTCTCAGCTTCTCCCAGCGCCGGTGCAATCCGCAGAAGGCGTCTTGCACGATGTCCTCAGCCGTCGGGCGGTCGCCGACCATGATCAGGGCCAGCCTCGTCAGACCCAGCGCGTGCTCGGCGTACAGGGCGGTGACGGCTGCCGCCGGGTCAGCCCCGACGCCCACGCCGTCCGATCCTGACACTCCGAGGTGAATGGTCACCGCATCGCGATCCATGTCACTGAGACACAGCACCACCGCGAAGGTTGCCTCACAGCATCAGTTTTCCGTAAGTTCGCGTCGTGGACTTCGATATCCCGGCCGACCTAGCCAGCTACCTCGGCGAACTGGACGACTTCATCGAGCGCGAGATCAAGCCGCTCGAACAGCGCGATGACAACGTCAGGTTCTTCGACCACCGGCGCGAGGACGCGCGCACCGACTGGGATCGCGGCGGCCTGCCCAGCCGAGCCTGGGAGGACCTGCTGCGCGAGGCGAGGCAGCGCGCCGACGCGGCCGGTCATTACCGGTACGCCTTCCCGGCCGAATACGGAGGCAAGAACGGCACCAACCTCGGCATGGCGATCATCAGGGAGCACCTGGCCAGCAAGGGCCTCGGCCTGCACTGCGACCTGCAGAACGAGCACATGATCGTCGGCAACAATGTCGGCCTGCTGCTGATGATCCATTACGGAACGACCGAGCAGTGCGACGAATGGGCAGACGGCCTGGCGGCCGGCCGTAAAGGCTTCGCCTTCGGCATCACCGAGCCGGCCCATGGCTCCGACGCCACCTTCATGGAAACGACCGCCGCAAAGGACGGCCAGACCTGGGTCATCAACGGGGAAAAGACCTTCAACACCGGCGTGCACGCCGCCTCCCACGACCTGATCTTCGCCAGGACCAGCGGCCAGCCGGGCGACGCCGACGGGATCACGGCGTTCCTGGTCCCGGTCTCCTCGCCCGGCTTCACGATCGAGGAGTACTTGTGGACGTTCAACATGCCGACCGATCACGCCAGGGTCAGCCTCCGGGACGTCCGGGTGCCCGATAGCGCGATCTTCGGCGGCGAGGGACGTGGCCTGCAGGTAGTGCAGCACTTTTTCAATGAGAACCGGATCAGGCAGGCCGCCTCGAGCCTCGGCGCGGCCCAGTACTGCATCAGCGAATCGGTCGCCTACGCCAAGGAGCGAAAGCCGTTCGGCAAGCCGCTGGCGGCCAATCAGGCGATCCAGTTCCCGCTGGTCGAATTGCAGACCCAGGTCGAGATGCTCCGCGCGCTGATACACAAGACCGCCTGGCTCATGGACACCTACGGCGCGTTTTCCTGCTCGGACAAGGTGTCGATGTGCAATTACTGGGCCAACCGCCTGTGCTGCGAGGCGGCCGACCGGGCGATGCAGGTGCACGGCGGACTGGGCTACTCCCGGCACAAGCCGTTTGAGCACATCTACCGGCATCATCGCCGGTACCGGATCACCGAAGGAGCCGAAGAGATCCAGATGCGCCGGGTGGCCGGCTACATGTTCGGCTTCATGCGCCAGCGCGCGCCCAAGGGGGTCGCTGAAGGTTGACCGTCGCACCGACCGACCAGGGCCAGCTGGCATCCGCGCTCACCCAGGCACTGCGAGAGCGGCTCGGCCTCGTGGCCATCGACAACCTCACCCGGCTGTCCGGCGGCGCTTCCAGGGAAACCTGGGCCTTCGACGCGGTCGCCGCTGACGGTTCGCGCACCGAACTCGTCCTGCGCCGGGACCCGCCGAGCCGGCCAAGCGAGC
Organism: Streptosporangiaceae bacterium; assembly: GCA_035606435.1. Classification (GTDB taxonomy): domain Bacteria; phylum Actinomycetota; class Actinomycetes; order Streptosporangiales; family Streptosporangiaceae; genus Chersky-822. The sequence continues at coordinate 21,790 of DATNFM010000170.1, forward strand.
CCGGCGCGATGGGCCGGGAGGCGCGGGCGATCGCCTCCGCGCAAGAAGCCGGACTCACCGTGCCCGAGGTGCTGCTCAGCAGCAACGAGGCCGGCTTGCTCGGGTCGGCCGGGCTTGTGATGCGGCGGATACCGGGCGAGACGATCGCCCGGCGCATCCTGCGCGATGACCGCTACGCACCCGCCCGCGAGGTACTGGTCGGTCAGCTCGCCAGCTTCGCGGCCGGCCTGCACGCACTCGAGCCGCCCGCCGATCTGCCTGCTCCCGACCCGCTCGCCGATCTGGTCGCCAAGCTGGGCGAGTTCGACTACGACGGTGGCGTGTTCGAGCTGGCGATCGAGGCGCTCAGCGCGGACCGGCCGCCGCCGCGCGACCCCGTCACCGTCCACGGCGACCTGCGGCTCGGCAACCTCATCGTCGGCGAGCACGGACTCAACGCGGTCATCGACTGGGAGCTGGTGCACGCCGGCGACCCGGCCGAGGACCTCGGCTGGCTGTGCGTGAAGGCGTGGCGATTCGGTGCCGCAGGCCCGGCTGCCGGGCTCGGCAGCCGGGAGGAACTGCTAGCTGGCTATCGAAAAGCCGGCGGTGCCGAGATCAGCGGCGCGGAACTGCGCTGGTGGGAGATCCTCGGCACGCTTCGCTGGGGCGTGATCTGCCTGAACCAGGCCTGGGCGCACCTGTCCGGCCTGCACCGCTCGGTTGAGCTGGCCGCGATCGGACGCCGGGTCGCCGAGCAGGAATGGGATCTGCTTACCCTGCTGCGCCCGGACGAGGCCGCCCGGGCCGCCGCCAGGCGGCCGCAGCCAAGCGCCGATCCGAAGCCAGCGCCCGCTCCGCAGGGCCGCCCGACCGCCAGCGAGCTGCTCGACGCGGTCCGGGATTTCCTCACCGATCAGGTGATGCCCGCCACCGGAGGCCAGCTCGCCTTCCACGCACGAGTCGCCGCGAACGTCCTCTCGATCGTCGCGAGGGAATTCGACCTAGATCCCCCGCCTCCCGACGCCAGCCTGGCCGACCAGGTCGCCGCCCGCCTCGCAGTGGCCAATCCCCGGTACTTCTAGCGGCACAGCACTTCTAGCGCACCCCCGCGGGCCGGAACTGGACGCTGATCCGGGGCCCGAACACGTTCGCCGACTTCGGGATCGCGTGCTGCCAGGTGCGCTGGCAGGTGCCGCCCATCACCAGCAGGTCACCGTGGCCGAGCAGGTACCGCCGTGTGCCGCCGCCGCCTACCGGCCGAAGGGCCATAATCCGGGGATTGCCGAGCGACAAGATCGCCACGATCGTCTCCGCGACCCGGCGGCCTGAATTGTCGCCGTGCCAGGCGACGCTGTCGGCGCCGTCCCGGTACAGGCAGAGCCCGGCCGTGCTCAGCGGCTCGCCCAGCACTGGCCGGTACCTCTCGTCGAGCGCGGCCATCGCATCGGCCAGCGCGGGATCGGGCAGGGTCTCCCCCGCGCCGTAGAAGCTCAGCAGCCTCGGCACCGCGACGACCCGGTCATACATCGGCCGCCGCTCGGCCCGCCACGGCACCGTCTCCAGCAACCGCTCGAACACATCGTCGGCGCCCGTCATCCAGCCCGGCAGCACCTCAAGCCAGGCACCCTCAGTCAGCGTCGTCCGCCTCAGCCCGCACAGATCGGCGAGCTTGAACTCCTGATCAAGGTCGAGCAGCGAAGCCTGGAACGCAACAGTCATGGCTCCAGTATAGGCGATAAATCAAACACTTGTTCGATTGAGCACGAGAGGTACAGTGCGGGCGGGGCGGGCCCGGGTTCGGGTAACGACGATCAGCTCAGGCCCGGCGACCGGTAGACCGCCTCGCCCTCCACGAACGTAGCCAGCACCGAAGTCGCGCCGATCTCCCGCCGATCCCCGGCGATCGGGTCCCGGTCCAGGACGACCAGATCAGCCAGCCTTCCCTCTTCGACCGAGCCCGTCTCATCGAGGTGATTCACGAACGCCGACCCGATCGTGTACGCCGCGAACGCCGAAGCCGGGTCAAGGCTCTGCGCGGGCAGGAACGCCTCCGCTTCGGAACCGGTCGCCCCGTACATCGACCGGTTCACCGCCACGTGCAGGGCGCGCAGCGGATTCGCGCTGCTCACGGCCCAGTCGCTGCCCGCCGCCAGCCGGGCACCGGACCGCAGCAGCTCGCCGAATACGTACTGCCGGGCCGATCGCTCCGGCCCGAGGAACGGCATCGTCAGCTCGTCCATCTGCGGCTCGTGCGCGGCCCAGAGTGCCTGCATGTTGCCGGTCACCCCGAGTTCGGCGAAGCGAGGCACGTCGTCGGGATGGGTGACCTGGAGGTGCGCGATGTGGTGCCGGTGGTCGTTGCCGCCGTTCGCGGTCCTGGCGGCGGCGACCGCGTCCAGGCACTCGCGCACGGCCCGGTCCCCGATCGCGTGGAAGTGCACCTGGAACCCGAGCGCGTCCAGCGCGACCACGTTCGCGATCAGCTCGGCCGGATCCACGTGCGACAGGCCGCGCCCGCTGGTCTGGCAGCCGCAGGAGTCCAGGTAGGGCTCCAGCATCCCGGCAGTGAAGTTCTCGGCCACGCCGTCTTGCATGATCTTGACGGTTCCCGCCGTGAAGCGGCCGGCGGTGCCGGAGTCGCGCTTGGCACAGATCTCGTCGATCTGCTCGGACCCGCGTCCGCGCTCCCACCAAAGCGCCCCGCGCACCCGCGCGGTGAGCCGCCCCGACCTGGCCGCGGCCAGATACACCGGCAGCGGGTCCTGCGACCCCAGGTACGACCCGACGATCGCGTCCTGCCAGGCCGTGATGCCCCGTTCATGGAGGTGCCGCTGGGCGAGCATCAGCCCGGTCACCCGGTCCTCAAAATCCGGCTCAGGCACGAACGCGCCCATCAGATCGGAGGCGCCCTCGTGGACGGTGCCCTGCAGCGAGCCGTCGGCCTCCCGCTCGAACCGGCCGTCCGCCGGATCTGGAGTTCGCTCGTCGAAGCCGGCCAGCTCGAAGGCACGGCTGTTCGCCCAGCCGCCGTGCAAATCTCTATTGAGGAGAAACGCAGGGCGGGAGCCCGTCACCTGGTCAAGCAGCTGCCTGCTCGGGGTACCTCGCTCGAACCATTCCATCCGCCAGCCGCTGCCGGAGATCCACTCGCGCTCGGGGTGCGCGTCGGCGTAGGCCCTGATCCGGTCCAGCGCCTCCTCCAGCGTCGCCGAGCCGATCAGGTTGCAGCTCACCATCGTGATCCCGGCGAACGCCGGGTGCACGTGCGCGTCCTGGAACCCGGGCAGCAGCGCTCGCCCGGCCAGGTCGATGACCTCGGTGCGAGGCCCTCGGAGCTCGGTGATCCGGGCATCATCGACCGCTCCGACCGCAGTGATCCGCCCGCCGGTCACGGCGACGCAGTCAGCTGGAGCTCCGCTGGCAGTAGCGGCCCGACTCAGCCTTCGCATGCCCCGCCCGCCTCCCCGACCCCCCTCGCCTGAATAGACCTGGCCGCCTGTGAAGATCAGATCCGCTTTGCTCGCCAAGCTTTCCTCCCGGTTCGTAGCCAGGTGCCCCACCTGCCCGTCCTGCCACCTCCCCATCATGGCTGATCGTCAAGTTGGGCTAAAGCAGGCACTGGTGGCCAGGCCGTCCGCCATGACAGAGTTCGGACATGGACGCAGTCTCATCGACCAGCTATGGATCGGTTCGCGGCGAAGTCATCGACGGGATAGCGCGGTTCCTGGGAATCCCGTACGCGGCCAGCCCGACCGGGAAGCTGAGGTTCGCCGCGCCGATGCCACCCGAGCCCTGGACCGAGGCCCGCGACGCCACGGCATTCGGCCCGACGCCGCCCAAGCCGGACTATCCCGCGCCGTTCCGCGCGTTGCTGGCCGAGGAGAACATCGCGGGCGACGACTGGCTGAACCTGAACGTCTGGACACCGCAGGCAGCGCTGGCCAGGGAGGGGCTCGGGCCCGGTAACGGCAGGCGGCCGGTGATGGTCTGGATCCACGGCGGCGCGTTCGCCAACGGCAACTCGGCCGTCCCGTGGTACGACGGGCACGCCTTCGCCAAGGCCGGCGTGGTGCTGGTCACCGTGAACTACAGGCTCGGGGTCGACGGGTTCGCGCTGCTGCCGGACGCGTCGGCGCCAGCGAACCGCGGGCTGCTCGATCAGATCGCGGCGCTGGAGTGGGTCCGCGACAACATCGCCGGCTTCGGCGGCGACCCGGTCAACGTCACGATCTTCGGTGAGTCGGCCGGCGCGATGAGCGTGACCACGCTGCTGGCCATGCCACGGGCGGGCGGCCTGTTCGCCAAGGCGATCGCGCAGAGCGGGGCGGTCCAGGCGGCCGCCGACCCGGCCGACGCCGCACTGGTTACCGCCGAACTGGGCAAGGCGCTCGGGGACGGCATGCTCAGCCCTGAGGTCACCGCTGCCGGCCTGGCCGGGGTCGAACTGGACCGGCTGATCGCCGGTCAGGCGACGGTGCGGGACGCGCTCGCGACCGACCCGAATCCGGCCCGGTTCGGCGAGACGATCGTGGCCGGCTCGATGGCGTTCGTCCCGGTGATCGACGGCGATTCGCTGCCCGCGCATCCGCTCGCGGCGATCGCCACCGGGGCCAGCGCGCAGGTGCCGCTGCTCATCGGCACGAACACCGAGGAGTTCCGGCTGTTCCTGGTCGCACCAGGAACCATCGACACGATCACCGATGAGCTGCTAGGCGTTCTGGCGGCTACGTTCGGCGCGACCGATGAAGTGGTGGCGAAATACCGGGCCAATCGCCCGGAGGCCAGCGCTGGCGACGTATTCGCTGCGATGCTGACCGATCGGTTCTTCCGGCTGCCGGCACTGGCTGTCGCGCAGGCCCGTGGCGGCGGGCCTGCAGCCACGTATGTTTACGAGTTCGCCTGGGGCAAGCCGCCGCTTGGCGCTGCCCACAGCCTGGAGATTCCCTTCGTCTTCAACAATCTGGCGGCCGCTGCCGATGACGACATCATCGGAGCCGACGCGCCGCAGGATCTAGCGGACGACATGCAAGCCGCCTGGGTCGCGTTCGCGACCACGGCGGATCCAGGCTGGCCAGCGTACGACGAAGACCGCCAAATGCGGATCTTCGACGCCGGTGGTGGCTCGGTCGAACGTGACCCTCGTGGGGACGAGCGCGCGATCTGGCCAGCCGGGTAGTCTGCTCGGCTCATGGCGAGACTACGCCGCGCACTCCCGGCAGATCAGCTCACCGCCGCGAGTTTCAGCGAGCTGGCTTCTGTGGTGCACAAGGAAGCAGCTTGAGCAAGTGAACTCATCCGCTTGCCTCGGGATCACCTTGAACGAGAGTTCCTCGTTCGACAGGTCAGCCCCGGGAAGCTCAAGTGACTCGGCAACGTCGTCCGGGTCGAGGTCGATCGCCGTGGACGACTTGTCCATCCGGCGAGCCTGAAGCTCCTGCAAGCTGTCCTCAGTGAGCTCCTCGTCTGTCTTCCTGGGGCTGTCATAGTCGGTGGCCATCGTGACTTACCCTCCATCGTTAGTACGTCGTCGCGCGA
>DATNFM010000171.1:0-11452 GCA_035606435.1 Streptosporangiaceae bacterium
CGGGGGTCCTTCCGGCTCGGCGCTTGGCGGCGGCGGAGTTGGCGACCGTGCCCAGTTAGTCGCGGTCGGTTCTTTCCGCTGAGGGCAGGATCGACTTGCCGGCAATCCGGATCTGCCCGCTGTCGGCCAGCTTCGCTGGCCGGCCTGTCGCGCGGGCCAGCTATCGGCGTGTGACTGTGGCAGTAGCCGGTGGTCCCGTGCCAGTCCGGAAAGATCGAGGCACCCTACCCAGCAACGTTGGCCTCCAGTTGCCGCTGCCGAGTCTTGTCCGTTGACGACGCTGGCTGCCCCGTTTCTGCTGTCACGTCGAGGTTGGCCCCATGTCGCGACTGAGCCTGGAGGGGCCTCCGCAACGTTGGCCCCCAGTTGCTGCGTGGGGCTGCGTGGGGCTGCGTGGCGCCGCCTGGCGCTGAGCTGGCGCCTCGGTACGGGACGGGCGGGCGGCGCATGATGCGGGCCTGGCTTGGCTTAGCGGGGTCTGGCTGGAGTTCGGAATGAACCGAAGATTTGGGGTTGCGGGGCGGAGTGCTGAAACTCCCCGTTGGATTTACATTATCTGTCTGGCTCGCGGAATCGGCTGGACCCGCTTGCTATTCTGCGCGGCTGCGGATTTATCTCGGTGTTTTCGCTATTTCCCTGGCGGAGAGGAATGGAGTCCGAATATTCCGGTTCTCTCGGCTCTTGATAGACTACTCGTGACTGCAAAGGATTGCACCGGCAATTGTGATTGTCTCATGGTGCGCATTGGTTGACTTGCGTCACTCCACTTTGATCTCGCACCAGGCTGTGCGGCCTTCTTGGTCGCCGGCAATTCCCCAGGCGCTGGCGAGGGCGGCGACTATGCGCAGGCCACGGCCGCATTGGCTGGCGTCCTCGAGCTCGGTGGCGCAGGCGTGGGACGGACGGCGTTCGCCTGGCCACTGGCCGCCTTGATCGATCACCTCGATCCTGACGAATCCGTGGCCGATCGCGAGCCGGACCGTAAATACTCCGCCGGGCAGGCTCGAGTCGCTGTGGATGATGGCGTTCGCGGCCAGCTCAGAGCAGGCCAGGACCACGTCGTCGCAGGCAGCGGGGCCGCCGAGCTGGTTGATCAGCCACCATCGGACTATGCGGACTTGTCCGGCTTGGCCGGGGAAACTGCGGCGGACAAGTATGGGGAATTCGGGCGCGACCGCCTTATGGGCTACGCCGGCCGTCAGTTGATCCAGACCGACGCTAGGCATTGGCCACCTGCCGGTAATTAGATCCCGTATGGCCGCGACCCCGGCGCTCTTGCAGGTACATCACCAGCCGTATCCCTTTCATCGCTGTGTGTATCCGCCATTTTGCTTAACACTCTCGCGTAAGGGAGCTAGGTTGGTAATACAACTTCCAAGTACAGCCCCGATGTAGCGCCTTCTCGCTGGCCGTAGATTTCGGTAAGCGATTTGTAGAGCCGCCTGGGAAGGAAGAACAGATGCCAGCACTTGAGTCGAATCCCCCGAAAGGGACTCCGCGCGCGGTATTCGGGGCAATGCTGCGCCACTATCGAATGCGGGCGGGCATGACTCAGGACCAAGTTGGTTCGCTGGCTCATGTCTCCGGCAAGTTGATCAGCGCCTACGAGAACGGGTGGCGCGTGCCCACCCGGCCGACCACCGGTGACATCGATTCGGTGGGTGAACTCAACACGCACGGCGCACTCACCGAGCTGTGGGATCAGTTCGAAGAGGGCATGAACTACCAGGCCTTTCCCGACTGGTTCCAGGACTGGCCGGAGAAGGAAGCGGTGGCGGCGACGCTGCGCGGGTTCGAACCGCTGCTGATCCCCGGACTGCTGCAGACAGATATGTATGCGCGGGCGCTCTTCAGTACCCAGATTGGCGCTACCGAGGACGAAATTCACGAACTCGTTGCTGCGCGCCTTAAACGGCAGGAAGTTCTTACCAAGCTAAACCCGCCTACATTGTGGATCATTCTCGACGAATGGGTGCTGCGGCGTCCGGTCGGCGGCCCGCATGTGATGCTCGAACAGGTCACCCGGCTGATCGAGGCGGCCCAGCGGCCCAATGTTGTCTTTGAGGTGATCCCGGCCGATGCGGGTGCTCATGATGGCCTGTCCTGCGGCGGCTTCGCCATAGCAGATTTCAAGGATGCGCCGAGCGTTGCGTATCAAGAGTCCGCAGTACAGGGCCAGATATTGCAAGACCCTGAGCATGTCGCGCGGCTCGCCGCCAAATGGACTACGTTGGGCACCGAGGCCCTACCACGGAAGGCCTCTATCACCCTATTGGAGGAGTCAGCGAAGTCATGGACCTCACACAAGTGAGGTGGCGAAAGGCTAGCTACAGCGGCGGAAACGGCGGGAACTGCGTCGAGGTCGGCGTGTGGCAGAAGGCCAGTTTCAGCGGAGGCAACGGTGGCAACTGCGTCGAGGTTACAGCGACCCACGACACAGTTAGCGTGCCTCACAAGGCCGACGAAGCCATGCTGTACCTACTGCGTGATTCCAAGGATCCGAGTGGTCCGAAGCTTGCCTTTACCACCTCAGAATGGGAAGCGTTCATCTCAGGTGTTAAGGACGGGGAATTCGACCCGGTCTGATCGGTGCCCGCTCCATCCGGGCGCCGCGGCCCGAGCTAGGCGGTTGGTTGGAGCGGGTGCGGAGGCTTATGCGGGACAGAGGTAGTTACTCAGCGCTAAGCCCAGCGGCGATCGCGCCCGCTACGTCGGTTACCTGACGCACTTCCATCGGCGAGTCGCTTGGGATCGCATCGGTGCCGGCCGGAACGACGGCCCGGCGAAAACCCATCCGGCTGGCCTCGGTCAGTCGTCGGCCGATCCCGGCCACGCTGCGAATCTCACCAGCCAGGCCGACCTCGCCGAAGGCCACCACGTCGGGCGGCAGGCAGAGATCGGCTCGCGCTCCGGCGAGCGCTAGCAGCACGGCCAGGTCGACGGCGGGCTCGGTCAGCTTGACCCCGCCGACGGTCGCCGCATAGATGTCGCAGCGGCCGAGATTGACCCTGGCCCGGCGCTGCAGCACGGCTATCGCCATGCCTACCCGCGCATAGTCGAGTCCCGAGGTGATCCGGCGGGGCGGCTCGCTGCCTTCGACCGGGCAGACCAGCGTCTGCACCTCGGCTACCAGCGGACGCCGGCCCTCCAGCGTGACCGTCACGCAGGTGCCGGGGACCGGGTCGTGCTGCCTGGACAGAAACAGGCCGCTCGGGTCCGGCAGGCCGATCAAGCCGAATTCGCCGAGTTCGAAGCACCCGATCTCGTCGGTCGGCCCGAACCTGTTCTTGAGGGCGCGGATCATCCGCAGCCGGCCCCGGCTGTCGCCCTCGAAGTGCAGCACCACGTCGACCAGGTGCTCGAGCGAGCGAGGGCCCGCGATCGAGCCGTCCTTGGTCACATGGCCGACCAGCACGGTGGTCAGCGTCCGCTGCTTGGCCAGACTCACCAGCGCGGAGGTGATCTCGCGTACCTGGGTCACCCCGCCGGGCACGCCCTCGACGCCCGCCACCGAGATCGTCTGGACCGAGTCGACGATCAGCATCGACGGGTTGACCGCATCGACCTGGGCGAGCACGGCGGCCAGGTCGGTCTCGGCGGCCAGGAACAGGCTGTCGCTGATCGCGCCGATCCGGTCGGCCCGCTGGCGGACCTGCGCGGCCGACTCCTCGCCGGTCACGTACAGCACCGTGGCGCGTTCGGCGGCCAGCGCTCCGGCCTCCAGGAGCATGGTGGACTTGCCGACGCCGGGCTCTCCGGCCAGCAGGGCAACGGTGCCAGGGACGAGGCCGCCGCCCAGCACTCGATCCAGCTCGTCCATGCCGGTCGGCCGGGCCGCCGCACCACTGGCGTCGACCTGGGAGATTGGCACCGCCGGGTTCGCGGGCCGTACGGCCGGGAGCCCGCGCAGCAACGCCCGCCCGGACTTGGCCACGGCGGCGGCGCCAGCGCTCTCGGTGAGCGTCCCCCACTCCGAGCAGCCGCCGCATCGTCCCGCCCAGCGGGCGGTCTGCCAGCCGCATTCGCCACACTGATATAGCGCCCCAAGCGAACTCTTAGCCATGGCCGAACGGTATCGGCGGGTGCTGACAGTCAGACCTTCGAAGCGCGCATATCCTGGCTGTAGGCAAGGCGCGGCGCCACGAGTTGCGCCCCATGAGAGCAAACGGACATGCGCCAGGCCGCTGCGAGGTTTTGCGCTGATGAGCGGAGCCAGCGAAAGATGACACGCAGCGAACCCAAAATCCCGGTGGCGCTGTCGACCGCTTCGGTGTTCCCCGAGCGAACCGCGGACGCCTTCGAGCTGGCGGCGCGGCTGGGTTACGACGGCATCGAGGTCATGGTGACCGCCGATCCGATCAGCCAGGACCCGGACGTTCTCAAACGGCTGTCTGAATACCACAACATCCCGGTGCTGGCGGTTCACTCTCCTTGCCTGCTGATCACCCAGCGGGTCTGGGGCCGAGAGCCGTGGGCCAAGCTGACCCGGTCGGCCGAACTCGCCGAGAAGCTGGGCGCGAAGGTGGTCGTGGTGCATCCGCCGTTCCGGTGGCAGCGAGAGTACGTCAGGGACTTTGAGCACGGAATCGGCAAGCTCGAGGCGAAGACCGGCCTGACGTTCGCGGTCGAGAACCTGTATCCGCTGCGGGCCGGCACTACCGAGGTCGCGGGGTTCGCGCCGCACTGGAGCCCGGTCGAGCTGGACGTGGCCAATACCACGCTGGACTTGTCGCACACCTCGGTGTCGGACTCGGACGCGGTCGAGATGGCCAAGCGGCTTGGCTCGCGGCTGGCGCACGTTCACCTGGCCGACGGGTCCAAGCCGGGACTGCCGGATGAGCATCTGGTTCCCGGCCGGGGCAGCCAGCCGTGTCGCGAGGTGCTCGAACTGCTGCCTGGGCTGGGATTCAGCGGCGTCGTGGTGCTGGAGATCAGCACCCGCAGAGCGCAGAACGCCAAGGAGCGCTACAACGACCTGGCCGAGGCACTCCGGTTCGCCAAGGCCTACCTGCCCGCGCCCGCCGTGAGCCGATAAATCCGAGATAAAGTTACTTTTAGGAAGAAAGATTTGCGCGGCCGGCGTTCCGCCGTTGCCTCCAGAGGCTGGTCGAGGCGGGGGCTGGTCGCGTGGGCGTGGTCGGTGCCTGCGTAGTTTCCGGAGGCTGGTCTATTCCGGGGGGCTGGTCGCGTGGGCGTGGTCGGTGCCTGCGTAGCTTCCGGAGGCTGGTCCATGCCGGGGGCCGATCCCGACGGCGCCGGCGGCTGACCCGCGCTAAGACCGGGCTCTGGCCAGGAGGCAGCAAGCCCGCGCAAATTTTTATGCCTCAAGAATCAGCGTCACTGGCCCGTCGTTGACCAGCGCTACCGCCATGTCCGCGCCGAACACGCCGGTTTGCACGCCGGCTCCGAGCGAGCGCAGCGCGTCGGCGAACGCGGTCACCAGCGGCTCGGCGACCGCCCTGGGTGCCGCCGCCTGCCAGGTTGGCCGCCTGCCCTTGGCGGTCTGCGCGTAAAGGGTGAACTGGCTCACGACCAGCAGCGGTGCCCCGAGGTCGGCGCACGACTTCTCCTCGGCCAGAATCCGGAGGTTGTAAATCTTGCTCGCGAGGGCAGAGGCGATCGCAGGGGTATCGTCATGCGTTACCCCGACGAGAACCACCAGGCCAGGGGCCGGCAGCTCGCCGACGACCTGGCCCGATACCGTTACCTTCGCTTCACTCACGCGTTGAACGACAGCTCGCACGGGAAGGCATTGTTCCATGGCCAGCACCGCAACGATGATCACGGTCGCGCCCACGGGGGCGGAACTCGAGAAGTCGGCGGTGCCGCCGCTGCCGGTCACCATTGACGAGCTGGTGACGACGGCCAAGGAGTGCCGGGAGGCCGGCGCCGCCGTGATCCACGTGCATATCAGGGATGGCGAGGCTAAGCCGACGCTCGACCTTGCCCGTCTGAAGGACACCGTGCACGCGCTGCGGGAAGCGACCGACCTGATCGTGCAGCTGTCGACCGGGGGCGCGGTGACCGACCCGTACGAGCGGCGGCTGGCCGTCCTGGACGCGACCCCGGATGGCTGCTCGCTGACCTGCGGCACGGTGAACTTCGGCGAGGACGTCTTTATGAATCCCTGGCCGTTCATGTGCGAGCTGTACGTCAAGACGCAGGAGCTCGGCGTAGTGCCCGAGTTCGAGCTGTTCGACCTGGGGCACGTGGCCTCGTTGCACCGGCTGCTTGACAAGTACGGGGCGCCGTTCGGCGGGCACGTGCACTGCGATCTGGTGATGGGAGTTCCCGGAGGCATGGCTGGAGACGCCGCCACGCTCGTGGCCGCCGTCAGCGCGTTGCCGAAGGGGGCGACCTGGTCGGCGACCGGCATCGGGCGCACGTCCGTGCCCGTGATGTTCGCGGCACTGGCGGCTGGGGGCGATCTGCGAGTGGGCCTGGAGGATACGGTCACGTTCTCGCGCGGGCGGCCGGTGGCGAGCAACGCCGAGCTGGTGGAGCGGGCGGCGACGCTGGCCGGGCTGGCGCAGCGGCCGGCGATGAGCCCGGACGCGGCCAGGGAGATGCTCGGCATCCCGGCGCGGCCGGCTGGGAGCGCGTGATGGGCGCCGACGCCGCCGTGCACCCCGTGCTGGCCCAGGTGGTGCGATCCGGGATGGTGGAGTCGTGGCACCGAGGCTCGGCGGTCGTGCTCGCCGCCGACGGCTCGACGCTGTTCGCGACCGGCAGCGTGACCACGCCGATGTTCCCGAGATCGTCGAACAAGCCGATGCAGGGGACGGCGATGCTCCAGCTCGGCCTGGAACTGGACGGGCAGCTGCTCGCGCTGGCCTGCGCGAGTCACTCGGGCGAGAACTTCCACGTCGACGGCGCCCGCGAGATCCTGCGCCGGGCCGGCCTGACCGAGGCCGACCTGCAGTGCCCGCCCGATCTGCCGCTCGATGACGCCGCGCGCGCGGCGTTCCTGCGGTCGGGCGGCGAGGCCGACCGGATCCACATGAACTGCTCGGGCAAGCACTCGGCGATGCTGTCCACCTGCGTGGTCAACGGCTGGCCGACGCAGAGCTACCGCGACCCGGCTCACCCGCTGCAGGAGGCGATCAAGGGCGTCATCCAGTCACTGGCCGGAGAGACGGTGACGACGATCGGGGTCGACGGGTGCGGTGCGCCGCTGATGGCGCTCACGCTGACCGGGCTGGCCCGGGCGTTCGCGGCGGTCAACACCGCTCCGGCCGGATCGGCCGAGCGCAAGGTCGCCGTGGCGATGAGCACCAACCCGACCTGGATGTCGGGCACGACCCGGTACGAGGCGGCCCTGATGACCGCCGTGCCTGGCATGCTCATGAAGCCGGGAGCCGACGGCGTCTGTGCGTTCTCGCTCGCGGACGGGCGGGCGGCGGCGGTCAAGATCGACGATGGCGGGCAACGGGCGTTGCCGCCGATCATGGCGCAACTGCTGCTCGACCTGCTGGCCGGCGATCCTGGGGCCGGCGCCGACTTGGCCGCCCTGAAGGAGATGTCCAGCGCGCCGGTCAAGGGCGGCGGAGTGCCGGTCGGCGAGATCACGCCGCTGCTGCCCACGGTGCCCACGGTGCTTACCGTGCCCGTGGTTCCCACGGTTCCCACGGGCGGCTAAAGACAGAGCCAAGGCCTGCCGACCGCCTGCTCGGGGATTTGCAATTGCAAGCAGCGTTGACTAAGACTGGCCGTATGAGCCCGGTCAATGTCAGCAGCATCGGTTCCTACATCCGAGAGCAACGCGAACAGGCCAAGATCTCGATCCGCCAGCTTGCTCAGGCGGCGGGCGTTTCCAACCCGTACCTGAGCCAGGTCGAACGCGGCCTGCGGCGGCCGAGTGCGGACATCCTGCAGCAGATCGCCAAGGGCCTGCGGATCTCGGCCGAGGCGCTCTACGTCCAGGCCGGGATTCTGGACGACAAACCGGTCGAGACGACCGTGACCGACGCGATCATGGCCGACGCTGAGCTGACCGAGCGGCAGAAGCAGATGTTGATCGATATCTACGAGTCGTTCAGGAAAGAGGTCGGGGCCGGGGCCGGGGCCGGGGCTGAGGCCGGGGCCGGGGCCGGGGCTGAGCAAGAGGGCGAACCCGAGGGCCAGCCGGCGGACGGTCCGGTCGACGACGAAGCGCACGAGATCGCGCACGCTAAAGTGGAAGCGATCGCCGATGAGGAGCCGGTCGTCAAGGCCGATCCTGAGCTCGAGGCCGAGGCCGAAGCGGCCGCCGAGGCCGAGGTCGGTGCCTGGTCCGACCTAGACCCGGGCGAAACCAGTGAGCCCAGCGAGCCCTCGGCCGCCGGTGCTGGACCCACCAGATAGGTTCCTACCGTGAACGCTTTGGCACCGCTTGAGTACTTCTTCTGGGCGCTCGCCGTCGCCGCGCTGATCATCGAGATCTGGGCGTTCGTCGATGTGCTGCGCCGGCCGCCGGGCGCCTTCCCGGCGGTCAACAAGCAAACCAAGAATCTGTGGATGATCATCCTGGGCGTGGCCGCCGCGATCGGGCTGTACAGCGCGACCTACGGGTCGCGGGGCGGGATCGGCGTGATCAGCATCCTGCCGGTCGCGGCCTTCGTCGCCGCCGCGATCTACATGACCGACGTACGCCCGAAGGTCCGCGAGGTCGGCGACGGCGGAGGATCCCACCACGGCCCGTACGGTCCCTGGTAACCGGCCCGTGGTAACCGGCCCCGGGTAACCCGGGCACAGCCTCAAGGATTGGTAGGGCAGCTTGTCTGACGAGACCTGGCGCACGCATCGGCTCGAACTCGATGATCAGAGCCTGCGCGAATGGGACGCGACCGTGCTGGCGGCGGGCGAGGACGGCATCGTGCTTGACCGCTCGGCCTTTTATCCCGGCGGCGGCGGCCAGCCCCCGGACCACGGCGTGCTGCTCTGGGGCGGCGTGCAGACTCACATCGTCGGCGCGCGCAAGGGCGATGACCTGTACCTGATCCCGGCCGATGGCGACCCGCTGCCGCCGCCAGGGACCTCGGTCAGCGGCGCGATCGAGGACGAGCGCCGGACGTCGCTGATGCGCACCCACTCTGGCCTGCACGTGCTTTGCGGCGTCGTCTTCCGCGACTACGGCTCGCTGGTGACGGGCGGCAACATGGAACCAGGTCTGGCCCGCATGGACTTCGACCTGCCCGAACTGCCCGAGGGCTTCAGGGACGCGGTCGCGAACGCCTGCAACACCGAGATCGCGGCCGGCCGGCGCATCGACGTCCGCGTCCTGCCCCGCGACGACGCGTTCGCGATCCCCGACATCATCCGCACGGCCACGAACCTGGTGCCGCCCGAGGTCAAAGAGGTCAGGATCGTCGACATCGTCGGCCTGGACCAGCAAGCCGACGGCGGCACGCACGTGGCGACCACGGCCCAGATCGGCCGGATCGAGGTCGTGAAGATCGAGAACAAGGGCAAGGGATTCCGGCGCCTGCGGATCCGCATAGCCGACTAGTGCAGCCCGCCGCCAGCCGGCCTTAGAGCGGAATCAGCAATGCGGCGGCGGGCGCGAGCACGATAAGCGCGGCCAGGGTTCCGATTCCTACCTTGGCGGAGAGACGCATTGCGGGCGGCGGCCTGAGCAACCTTGTCACCCGGGCTGCCAGCTCACCATCGGCCAGGCTGCCAGCGCTCGCGCTGCCGGAAACCGCGAGCGCCCCGGCGGGCGCGACACCACCGCCAGAGGCCCCTACCCGCAGCAGCGCCGTCGCGAGTTCCCTGGCCGGACGCAGCTTCCTGGCCCGGTCGTCGGCGAGCATCTCGACCAGCAGCGCCACCTCCGCGTTCGCCGCCCGCGCGATCGCCGACCAGCGGAACGCCTTCAGCAGCGCGGTGAACGGCAGCAGCACCAGATCGTGCCTGGCCCGCAGGTGGGCCCGCTCGTGAGCGAGCACGGCCGCGAGTTCGTCGGCGTCGAGCAGGTCAAGCGCGCCCGCGCTGATCACGATCGCCGAGCGCAATCCGGGCACGCAGTAGGCGGCCGCGGCCGGGTGGTCGACGACCAGGGCGCCGGGAACCTTGGGGTCGTCGTGGGCGAGCAGGTCGAGCAGCGCGCGCTGCCGGTGGCGGGCCCGGAACACGGCCGTCGCGGCGGCCGCGAGTATCCAGATCAGCAAGGCCAGCAGGGCCAGGCCAGCCGCCAGCGATGCCATCCTGAATGCGGTGAAAAGGCCGAAAGGCCCCATCGGTGAGCCGTCGAACACCAGCCGGTCGACTCGCTGGGCCGCCAGTTCGGTCACCTGCAGTCCGGTGGCGGCGCGGCGCGCGACGGTCAGGCCCGATATCCCGAAGCCGACGAGGGCGCCGACGGCCGCCAGGCCCCAGGCCAGGCCGAAAGCCTGCCACAGCACGATCGCAATGCCGGGAGAGCGGCGCGGCCAGCTCGCACCGGCTAGCACGGACGCGGCTAGAACGATCGCGATCGCGAACGCTCCAAGCAGAACAACATCAGTTGGCACAAAGATCAGCCCCGGTCAGCCCCGCTGAGGGTCTCGAGGGCAGCGCGGAGCGCCCGCGCCTCGTCGCCCGACACGCTCCGGGCGAACCTGGTCAGGGCAGCCTGCCTGTCCCCGGTCTGGTCAAGGGCGGTCAGCATCAGCTCGGCCACGTACGCCTCGCGACTCTCGGCGGGCCGGTAACGCCAGGCCCGGCCGACTCGCTGACGGCGCACGAAACCCTTCTTGGCCAGCCGGTCGAGCACGGTCATGACCGTCGTATGCGCCAAGTCCCGGTCGACCAGGCAGTTGCCAACCTGCCTGACGGTCATCGGATCGACCGACTCCCAGAGAACCTCCATGATGGCCCGCTCAAGCTCTCCCAACCGGTTCATGTACTCAAGATAAGCGGTGCCAGCCCGAGCGACGACCCCCGGGCTAGCCGAAATGCTGCCCCCCGGGAGGCGATTTCCCGGGGTTCCCGCAGTGTCGGCCTCGTGGGGGTGATTTCCGGGATTCGCGCGGCGCTGGCCGGGGGGGCGTTTGCCCTGGTTCTCGAGGTTTCGGCCGGGAGGAGATCTCTCGGCGTGCTGGCCCGAGGGGCGACCGCCTGGCCCCGACATGACGGGGTGCTCCAAGGCACCGCCTTCCCTCCTCGGTCGGTCACATGGATCCCATGAGTCGCTCAGACCCCTCTGGTTGCGATCCCCCCGCGCCTCGCCGATCGTCAGGCCACCAAAGAGGCCCCCTTAGCCCTGGTTGCGACGTCTTAGCCCTGATTAGCGACTCAGAAATCGTCTTAAAGCGGATAAATTTTGTCGCTAAACAGGGCTATGTCGTCGTAACCAGGGCTAAGTGGCGCTGGGGAGCGACTCCGGGGAATGGAGGCGCTGCGGATGGTTGGCGCGCGGGGTGGGCGTGCTGAAGGCCGCGAGGAGAGTGTGGTGCAAGGGTTGCGTGGGGTGGATGGGGTGTGAGGGCGGCGG
>DATNFM010000172.1:0-15455 GCA_035606435.1 Streptosporangiaceae bacterium
AGCTCGACGGCATGGGTGCGGTATAGCTCTGCCACAAAGTCGCCGGGCTGGCTGACGGGGGAGTCCAGCACCGGCGTTCCTGATCGGGGTTTGTCTTTCACATGACTATGACGCGGCTGGGACCGATCTCCTGAGTCCCTGGCGCCCATTCCTGGCAAGAATTTCTAGGCTAGGCCGAGTACGAGCGCCTTCTTGATCGCCGTGCTCTCAAGGTCGGCGATCACCGGGACCTCGTAGGCGGCGAGTTCGCGCATCAGCTCGCGGGGAAGGAACTTCCGGCCGATGTCACCGACCAGCACGCTCGCGCCGTTGCTCGCAGCCCGCTGACAATAGGCGAGCGCCCGGGCGGCGAGTTCCTTCTCGTACCAGATGTCACCGGCCAGCACCACGTCCACGTCGTCGGCCTGCTGATCGAGAAGGTCGCCGGTGGTGCCGAGGCTGACCCCGTTCAAGGCCGCATTGAGGCCGATCGCCGCGAAGGCGAACGGGTCGAGTTCGCTGGCCAGTACGCCCGACGCCGCGGCTAGGGCCGCGGCGATCGCGGTGAGGCCGGAACCCGAGCCGAGGTCAACCACCCGAAGCCCCGCGACGGTCTCCGGCCGATCGAGCACGTAGCGGGCCAGCGCCTGGCCTCCGGCCCAGGCAAAGCCCCAGAACGGCGGCTGCCGGTCGGACTCGCCCGCCTCGGTTTCGGTCTGCTCCCACAGGCCAATGGCGTCGTCGGACAGATGCAGCCGGATCTCGGGAACGGCAGGCACCGTGCCGATCGTGGTGTGGATTTTGACGAAGGCGGCGTGATCTGTCAGGGGTTGGTCCAACGCTGAGCCGCTCATTTCTAGGCAGGCTGGCACGCCGGGCACCAGAAGGTGACGCGTTCCTTCGTTGTCGTGCCAGCGCGGGAGGTTCCGGAGGGTCGTCCCCCCGGGCTGGTGCTGCCTGCGTAGCCTTCTGACCTGATGGGGGTGTGGCAGCGCCGGCACGGCCGGCCGGACCGGCCGTAGACCCAGGTTTCCTGGCCCCGGGCCGGGTTCCCGGTGGTGACCTGGGAGAACCGTTCCTTGTTGGCATCGAGCAGCTTCCTGGCCAGCTCGACCAGCTGGCCCAGGTCACCGGCGGCGCCGGTCGCGCGCCAGGGACTGACGCCGCGCAGGAACAGCACCTCCGCCTTGTACAGGTTCCCGATGCCGGCCAGGTTGGCCTGGTCGAGCAGCGCCTCGCCGATCGGCCGGTCCGGCTGGGCGAGCAGCCTGCGGACGGCCTCGTCCCGATCCCAGTCCGTCCCGAGCAGGTCCGGCCCGAGATGGCCGACCGCCTGCTGTTCCCGGCTGGTCTTCAGCACCTCGACGATGCCGAGCTGGAAGCCGGTCGCCTGATACTCGGCGTTGGCGAGCACCAGCCTGACCCGATGGTCGCGCGGTGAGTAGCCCTCCGCCCCCGCGACCGGCTTGATCCGCCAGGTCCCTTCCATCTTCAGATGGGTATGGACGGTCAGATCCCCGTCGACCCTGATCAGCTGGTGCTTGCCCCGCGAGGCCACCTCGAGTACCGGCCGGCCGGCTAGATCGGTCGTGGCGTAGCGCGGCACCCGGAAGTCGCTGCGGATGAGCACACGGCCCGCCAGCGCCGCGTGCAGCTGGCGGCACGACAGCCAGACGGTGTCGCCTTCAGGCATCTAGGCCGGACTCCCGCAGCGTGATATTGAGCCGGCCGGAGGGAAGTCCGATCCGCGGTCGGTCGGTGTCTGGCAGCGTCTTGAGCACGCCGTGGTAAGCGAAACGCGACTCGCCGCCGAAGACGAACAAGTCGCCAGACTCAAGCTGCACGTCCTGCCAGGGCCGGTTCCGGTTAGCCGAGTTGCCGAACCTGAACACGCAGCTGGAGCCCAGGCTGAGCGAGACCACCGGCGCTGGACTGCGCTCGTCCTTGTCGACGTGCAGGCCCATCTTGGCCTGGCCGTCGTAGAAGTTGACCAGCGCCACGTCCGGGCGGTAGCTGGCCGGGATCTCGGCGTCGCCGTAGGCGTCGGCGACCGCACGGCGGCCGAGGTCGGCCAGCCACTCGGGAAACGGCTTCACCGGCGCACCGTCGTCGGCGGTCGGCAGGTACTTGTAAGGCACCCAGTGCCAGCCCAGGCACACGGTCTGCACCGACATCACGCCGCCGGTCGGCATCACCGTATGGCGGATCCCGGCTGGCGGCCTGGCCCACTCCCGGCAGGCCGCGACCAGATCACGCTGCTCGTCATCGGACAGCCACGCTGGCACATGTACCGCCCCCGGTGCGATCTCCGTCCTCACCCGCCCGAACAGCATGTTCATCGCTCAACAGTAATCGCGCCGTGCACCGAGTCGAATTCAAGGCCCTTCGCCTGGCTGGCGCCGAGTTGCAAATATTTAGGCGATGACTCGATCGCCGATCAGTCCGCCCCGGTAGGCACGGTTCCCGCAGGCTGGCGATAATGAACATTACGTCATACTGAATGAGGTCATATGCGACTGCATGGTTCGACTCGGCGTGCTCTCTTCTCCGCAGGGCTGACCGTCGCACTGGTCATGGCGGCCGCGCTCGGGGCCGCCCAGCCAGCCGGCGCGGCTCCGCGATCGTGCGGCGCTGACGGGAACCAGCCGGTTAACCCGAGCCCGATCGAGAGCAGCTTGTCCGGGCTGGCGGTGGTGTCGGCCTGTGATGCCTTCGCGGTCGGCTCGTATTACACGAGCCGTAGCGACTCTGGCGCCCTGATCGAGCGGTGGAACGGCAGTTCGTGGTCGGTGCAACCGACGCCCGGGCTGGCGCTCAATGCGGTCTCCATGTCATCGGCGGCCAACGGCTGGGCGGTCGGCCAGAACCGGAGCCAGGAGCCGCTGATCGTCCACTGGGACGGGAAGACTTGGCAGGCGCAGCGAAGCCGGACCTGGCCCGGGTACACCTCACTGAACGGTGTCGCCGCGATCTCGCCCGACGATGCCTGGGCGGCCGGCCTGGCCC
This sequence comes from Streptosporangiaceae bacterium, assembly GCA_035606435.1. Lineage (GTDB taxonomy): Bacteria > Actinomycetota > Actinomycetes > Streptosporangiales > Streptosporangiaceae > Chersky-822. Next base: position 2,986 of record DATNFM010000172.1, read on the forward strand.
TGCGGAGCAAGATCGGAATCATCGAGCACTGGAACGGGCGCCGGTGGGGTACGGTCGCGCCGGTCCGGCCCGCTGGCGCCGGAAGCTACAGGCTCGCGGCCATCGCCGCGGCCGGGTCAGCCAATGTCTGGACCGTAGGGACCTACTACGTGAATAGCTGGAGCCGGTCGCTGATCGAGCACTGGACCGGTCACGGCTGGCAGATCGTGCCGAGCCCTAAGCCCGCCGGGGCCGCGCAGTACGGGCTGACCGGCGTCGACGTGGTCACGCCGCGCGACATCTGGGCCGTCGGCTCCTGGACCACCAACCGGCTCGTGGGCATCCCCCTGGCCGAGCACTGGAACGGAAAGGGCTGGCACCTGGTCCGGGTACCCCAGGTCTCAGCCAACGGAGCCGGCCTCACGTCCGTGGCGGCGCTGTCACAGTCCAACGTCTGGGTCGCGGGCACCGTGAACGGCCCAATCCGGCCGGGGCCGCCGAGCTACACGCTGATCGAGCACTGGAACGGCACGAAGTGGCAGCGCGTCCGCAGCGCGAATCCCGGTCCCGGCTTCAACCAGCTGACCGCCATCGCGGGCTCAGCCACGTCGAACCTGTGGGCAGTGGGCGGCTACACCACCACGCCGGAAGAGGTAGGCGAAGACCAGCTGACGATGGCCCTGCATTGCTGCCGGTGGCAAGCCTGATACACGCGGTCGGCTCAGCCTGTGACAGCTAGAGCAGTTTGCGAAGCTGGAGCAGGTCCTTGATGCTTCCTTCGACCCTGAGGCGGCCGGTTAGCCAGCCTTTGGCGAAGTTCGCGGGGTTGTCGGCGATCGCGACGATCTGATCGCTGTTCGCGAAGACCCTGAGCTGTGCGGGCGGGGTGCTGCCGGTGGCCTCGGTCACGGGCTCGGAGCCCTGCGGGCCGAGCTTGGTTATGAACGTCACCCCAAGGTCGGTAACGCGGCAGCTCATGGTCTTTTCGCCGAGTCTGGCCGCTCGCGTCAGCACGTCCGGATCGGACAGACGGCCAGTAAGGCTTTCCAGCGCCTTACGGCATTGTTCTTGCGTTGCCATCCCCACCTCACTCTCAAGGCTATTGTTGCCGCTCTTGGCGGACTGGCTGGTCCGGCACGCCCAGCGCGGATCTGCCAAACGGTAGCGTTCAGTGCGGGAGAACGGCGCTGCCTGCGCCGAGCACAACGGCCGCGGACGCACAATGGGGCATGACCGGGCAGATCGGATCACCGATCGCCCGAGCTAGGAATGGAGCTGGTAGGCGTGGAGGATCGAGCCGACTCCGAGATTGCGGTGGCTCCGGAAGCGGCGCCGACGGCTGTCACCGGCGAGCCGAGGGTAGACGAGACGCTGCGCAGGCTCGATGAGCTCGCCGAGCTGCCCGTGACCGAACATCCGGGCGTATTTGAGCGTGTCCACAGCCAGCTTGTCGAGGTACTTGGAGAATTGCGCTCAGGGACCGACGCGGGTGCGTCCCGGGGCGGTCAACAGCCTTGACGCGGACCGGGTTGCCGACCGCGCCGCCATCCACAGACACCCAGTTCGCGCTGGGCGCGGGGGGAGGTTGGCAATACAAAGGTGAGCATGGGCGACGGCAGAGGGTTTGGGCACACCAGCGGGTTTGGGCACACCAGCGGGTTTGGGCACACCAGAGGGTTTGGGCGCAGCAGATGACGGCGAGGAGGGCGCGGCTCGACGCGGAGCTGGTCAGGCGCGGCCTGGCCAGGTCCCGGGCTCAGGCGGCGGACCTGATCGCCGCGGGCCAGGTCGTCGTGGCCGGGCAGGCGGCCGCCAAGGCAGCCACCCAGGTAGGACTGGACGCGGCGATCACCATCCGGCGCGCGACCGAAGAGCCCGACTACGTGTCCAGGGGCGGATACAAGCTGGCCGGCGCGCTCGCCGCATTCAGTGAGCCGAAGCGCGGGCTGGCTGTTCGCGGGCTGGCTGTGCGCGGGCGGCGGTGCCTCGATGCGGGAGCGTCGACGGGCGGGTTCACCGATGTCCTGTTGCGGGCCGGAGCCGGGCACGTCGTGGCGGTCGACGTTGGTTACGGCCAGCTCGCCTGGAGCTTGCGGTCGGATCCCAGGGTCACGACCGTCGATCGGGTGAATATCAGGAATCTGCAGCCCGAGCAGGTAGCGCCGCCGCCGGAGCTAGTGACGGCCGATCTGTCGTTCATCTCGCTGATCACGGTGCTTCCCGCGCTGGCGGCCTGCGCGAGGCCCGATGCCGACTTCGTGCTGCTGGTCAAGCCTCAGTTCGAAGTCGGCAAGGGCCAAGTGGGTTCCGGGGGCGTGGTGCGGGATCCGCGGCTTCGGGCCGGCGCGGTGCAGGCCGTGGCGGATGCGGCGGCCGGCCTCGGTCTCGGGGTTCGAGGCGTGACCGCCAGCCCGTTGCCCGGCCCGTCCGGGAACGTGGAGTATTTTCTGTGGCTCGCTCGCGACGCGCCGCCGCTTAAGGCCGGCGATTTGCGGCAGGCGATCGAGAATGGTCCGCAATGAGCGCCGATCAGGGTCAAGCGGGACCGGCCAGGACGATGTTGCTGGTCGTGCACACCGGACGGCCGGCTGGAGTACGGATCGCGCGCCTGGTGGCTGAGCGGCTCGGTGCGGCGGGAGTCGGCGTACGGGTGCTCGAATCCGAGGCCGGCGACCTGAACTGCCCGGGCGCCGCGGAACTGCCGACTTCGCCCGAAGCGGCGAACGGCGCCGAGATGGTGCTGGTGATCGGCGGCGACGGGACCCTGCTCCGAGCGGCCGAACTGGCCAGACCGGTCGGAACGCCGCTGTTCGGCGTGAACCTCGGTCACGTCGGCTTCCTGGCCGAGACCGAGCCCGACGACCTCACCGAGGCCGTCGATGACGTGCTGGGCCGGCGGTACCTGGTCGAGCCCAGGATGACGATCGATGTCACGATCAGGCAGAACAGCACGGTCGTGGCTACCACCTGGGCTCTCAACGAGGCGACGGTGGAAAAGGCGGCCAGGGAGCGGATGGTCGATCTCGTCACCGAGATTGACGGCCGGCCGCTGGCGCGCTGGGGCTGCGACGGCATGGTGTTCGCCACCCCGACCGGTTCGACCGCTTACGCCTTCTCGGCCGGCGGGCCGGTGGTCTGGCCCGACGTCGAGGCCCTTCTGCTGGTCCCGATTAGCGCCCATGCCCTTTTCGCAGGGCCTATGGTGGTATCACCAGAATCAGTGCTCGCGGCGGAGGTCATCGGCGCCACGGGAGCCCAGGGCGAGGTGTCCGGAGCCGTCCTTTGGTGTGACGGGCGACGCTCCGTCGACTTGCCGCCGGGTGCTCGGGTCGAGGTCAGACGCGGCGCGCAACCAGTGCTGCTGGCCAGGCTGCGGGACCGGCCGGCTAACGGCGCTGGGGTGAACATCGGAGCTTCGTTTACCGATCGGCTGGTAGTCAAGTTCGGCCTGCCGGTCGCCGGCTGGCGCGGCCGGGCTCGAGACGAGGAGCTTGCTGGCGATGCTTGAGGAAGTCAGGATCAGCGGCCTCGGGGTCATCGATGACGCGGTCCTTGAACTCTCACCCGGCTTTAATGTCGTCACCGGAGAGACCGGCGCGGGCAAGACCATGGTCGTGTCCGGGCTCGGGCTGCTGTTCGGCGGCAAGGCCGATCCGAGCCGGGTCAGGCCCGGGTTCGATCGCGCTAGCGTCGAAGGGCGCCTGCGGATCAAGCCGGACGGCGAGGTCGCCAACCAGGTCAACAACTCAGGCGGCGATCTCGACGACGACGGTGCGACGCTGGTGCTACTGCGCTCGGTCTCGGCGGAGGGCAGGTCCCGCGCCTATGCGGGCGGGCGTTCCGTGCCCGTTTCGCTGCTCACCTACCTGGCCGACGACCTGGTCGCGGTGCACGGACAGGCTGACCAGCAGCAGTTGCTGAAGCCAGGCCGGCAACGGGCCGCGCTCGACCGGTTCGCGGGCCCCGAGTTCGCCCGGCTGCTCAGCGACTACCAGCGGGTCTATCAGCGGCATCTGAAGGTCAGGGCCGAACTCGACGAACTGGTCACCCGCGCCCGCGAGCGCGCCAGGGAAGCCGAGGATCTCCGGCACGGCCTGGAGGAAATCGAGCGGCTCGAACCGCTCGACGGCGAGGATCTCGACCTGCAGGCCGAGGCCGAGCGGCTGACCAACGCGGACACGCTGCACAACGCGGCCACGACCGCGCACGAGGCCCTGATCTCAGACCCGTCGGCGGCCGCTTACGACTCCGCCGACGTGCTGAGCCTGCTTGGTTCGGCCCGGTCGGCGCTCGAAGCGGCCGCTCCGCACGACCCGGCGCTCGGGACGCTCGCCAGCCGGGTGTCGGAAGTCACCTACCTGATCTCCGACGTCGCCGCCGACCTGGCCTCCTACGCCGACTCGATCGAGGCTGACCCCGGCCGGCTGGCCGTGGTCCAGGACCGCCGGGCCGAGCTGACCAGGCTGATCAGGCAGTACGGCGCCGCGCCGGTCCCGCAGGCGTCCGGGGTGGCCGAAGGCGAGCGCGCGGCCGCCACTGGCCCGAATTCGAGTGTTCAGGTGGCGATTGGCGGCGTTCAGGCGCAGGGCCGCGGCGTGCAGGCCGAGGGCGGCAGCGCCCAGGCGAGAGCTGGCCGCGTCCACGCGGAGGGCGGCAGCGTCCAGGCAGACGAAGCAGGGAACCTCCCCCCGGCGGAGGAGGGCGACGGGGCGCGCCCCGAGGAGGCCCGGAGCGCGGTGCCGGACCTCGCCGCCGTGCTCAGCTGGGCCAAGGGAGCGGCCGTACGGCTGGCCGAGCTGGACGGCGACGACGAGAAGATCGCCGAGCTTGAGACGCTGGAAGCCGAGCTGGCCGTGACGGTCAGGGACCTCGGCGGCCAGCTTTCCTCGCTAAGGCAGGAGGCCGCGACCACTTTCGACGACGCCGTAACCGCCGAGCTGGGGGCGCTCGCGATGCCGCACGCCCGGCTCAAGGCCGTGGTCAGCCCGCTGCGCGAGTACGGCTTGCACGGCGGTGACGACGTGGAGATCAAGCTGGCCGCTCACCCGGGCGCGCCGGCGTTGGCGCTGCACAAGGGCGCGTCAGGCGGCGAGTTGTCCCGGGTCATGCTCGCCATCGAGGTCGTGTTCGCGGGCGCTAACCCGGTTCCGACGTTCGTGTTCGATGAGGTCGACGCCGGAGTGGGCGGCAAGGCGGCGGTCGAGATCGGCCGTCGCCTCGCCCGCCTGGCCAGGCGCGCTCAGGTGATCGTGGTCACCCACCTGCCGCAGGTCGCGGCCTTCGCCGACACTCATCTGGTGGTCGAGAAAGCCAACGACGGGTCAGTTGTATCCAGCGGCGTGGCTAGGCTGGATGACTCGGGGCGGGTGCGCGAGCTGTCCAGGATGCTGGCCGGGCTCGAGGACTCCGAGTTCGGCCGGGCGCACGCGACGGAACTGCTGGCCGCAGCGGCGGCTGAACGGACCGGCGAGGCGCGGTGATCATGCTGGCCGGGGCTGGTCTCACGCGGCCGTCCCGGCCGGTAACAGGGCTGGAACAATTGGTGACGCAATGAGGGGTTACTCGCGGCTGCTCTTGGCGAGGCGGCGGGCTGGATCGGTGGACCTGCCGGGGTTGACCGCGCCTGTGCGCCTCGACCGGCGGACCAAGAACCTGACGAGGCGGCTCCAGCCGGGTGACATCGCGGTGATTGATCACGCGGACCTCGACCGGGTCAGCGCCGAGTCGCTGGTGCACTGCCAGGTCGCAGCGGTGATCAACGTATCCGCCAGCATTACCGGCCGGTATCCCAACCTCGGCCCCCAGTTGCTGGTCGACGCCGGGATCCCGCTGATCGACGACGTCGGGTCTGACGTGTTCGACAAGGTCAGCGAGGGCAAGTCGGGCAGGCTCGACGGGGACACGCTCTACAGCGGCGAGACGATCGTGGCCAAGGGCACGGTGCAGACCACCGAATCGATCGCCGTCGCCATGGCCAGGGCCAAGGACGGCCTCGCCGACCAGATCAGGGCGTTCATGGCCAACACGGTCGAGTACATCGGCCGCGACTTCGAAGAGCTGATCGACGGCATCAGGATGCCCGACCTGCACACCAGGCTCGAGGGCAAGCACGCCCTGGTGGTCGCCCGTGGCTACCGGCATCGCGAGGACCTGCACACCCTGCGCGCCTACATCAGGGAGTTCAAGCCGGTGATGGTCGCGGTCGACGGCGGCGCCGACGCGCTGCTCGAGGCCGGGTACCTGCCGCACCTGATCGTCGGTGACATGGACTCGGTCTCGGACCGGGCGCTGACCTGCGGCGCCGAGATCGTGGTGCACGCCTACCCGGACGGCAGGGCCCCGGGGCTCGAACGGGTCAAGACGCTCGGGCTCGAGGCCGTTCTCTGCCCGGCCAGGGGCACCAGCGAAGACGTCGCGCTCCTGCTGGCCGACGAGGCAGGCGCCCGGCTGATCGTCGCGGTCGGCATGCGATTCACGCTGGTAGAGTTCCTCGACAAAGGTCGGCCGGGAATGGCCAGCGCGATCCTGACCAGGATGCGGGTCGGCGACAAGTTCGTCGAGCCGAAGGGCGTCAGCCGGCTGTACCACAGCCGGGTCTCGACGTCCTGGCTGGTCATGCTGGTGCTGGCGGCAGTCGCCACGATGGCGGTTGCCCTCTGGTTCCTGCCGGCTGGCCACATCGCCATCGGGCTGCTCGGCCTGCGGCTTAGCCCTTTCTGGCACTGGCTAACAGGACTTTTCCATTGATCGATTTCCGATATCACCTCGTTTCCATCGTCGCGGTCTTCCTTGCGCTCGCCGTGGGTATCGCGGTCGGCGCCGAAGCGGTCTCGCCCAAGGTGGCGAACAGCCTCAACAAAGAGGCGCATATCGCGGAGAAGCACAACGCCGTGCTGAACGCCCAGAACAATCAGCTCAAGGGCCAGATCGCCGCTGATGGCGCGTTCGCCCAGGCGGCCGAGGGCTACCTGGTCAAGGATCTGCTGGCCGGCGAGCACGTCGTGCTGGTGACCGCTCCCGGAGCGGACGGCGGGACGGTGAGCGGGGTCACCAGCGCCCTGACCAAGGCCGGCGCGGTCGTGACCGGGACGATCGGCTTGTCACCGAAGTTCTTCGACGTGGACGCCACCACCGAGGCCACGCTGACCGAAACGGCGGGCCAGTTCGCGCCGCCTGGCCTGTCCATCTCGGACACGGCCGGCTCCCAGATCCCCGGCCAGCAGGCCGCGGCCCAGGTGATCGCGGCCGGGGTCATGAACAAGCTCGGGCTGCCCACGCTCAGCGTCAGGCAGACCAACTCGATCCTTACCGGCTTCGGCGCTCAGGGCTTCCTGCAGACCAGCACGGCGAACGGCGGGACCGCGCTGCTCGGCCAGGCCACGCTGGCGGTCGTGGTCGCGCCCGGCAACACGCCGGCCAACGCGAGCAGCCTCAGCCCGGAGAACCGGGCCCTGATCTACCTCACCCGTGACCTCGATCTCGCGGGCAAGGGCGCGCTGCTGGCGGGCTCGCTGGCCGGATCGGGCAAGGGCAGCGCGATCGACGCGGTGACCAGCGGCGGAGCCGGAATCGCGGTCACGACCGTCGACAACGCCGACACGGTCACCGGCCAGATCATTACCGTCCAGGCGCTGCACAGGCTGACCGGCCCGCACGCGGCGCCGACGGCCTACGGGGTCGGCCCGGGCACCGCGCCTAGCCCGGCTCCCACCCCGTCGCCCACACCCTCGGAAACCCCGAGCAAACCAGCTAAGAAGAAGACGGTGAAACGATGACCCGCCGGCCATTTACCCGGTTGCTGGCAGCGGCTTCCGGCGCGCGGCTGGCCTACGCCGCGCTGACCAGAGTTCCCCCTGGCGGCCAGAAGACCTGGACCAGGACCAACCACCGCGGCGAGCCGGTGACCCTGCTCGAAGGACCAGCGGCATCGATAGCGGCCGTCACCTCGGCGCTGGCCGTGGCCGGACCTGAAGGCGGCAAGGGCCAGGCGGCGATGGCTGTTGCCGGCCTCGGCGCCGCCGCCGTTGGCTGCTACGACGACCTGGCCGGGACCGGCGACCGGCGCGGGTTCCGCGGTCATCTCGGGGCGCTCGCCACGGGCGAGGTCACGACCGGCGCGGTCAAGCTGCTTGGAGTCGGGGCGTCCGGGCTGGTCGCGGCCTTCCTGCTCGACGGCCGCGACGGCTCGGGTGGTACGCGGGCGGGCAGTTCGGCGGCTGGGCGGATCGCCGACGTCGGGATCAACGCGGGGCTGGTGGCCGGTGCCGCCAACCTCGTGAACCTATTCGACCTGCGACCGGGCCGCGCGATCAAGGTGTCGCTGCTCGCCAGTGCCGCGCTGGCGGCCACCGGGCGCCAGGCCCGGGCCGGCGTCGCCGCGCCGGCCGGAGCCGCGCTCGCACTGCTGCCCGAGGACCTCGGCGAGCGGGCGATGCTCGGTGACAGCGGCGCCAACGCGCTCGGCGCCATGCTCGGCGTCGCGGCCGCCTCCTCGCTGCCCCGCCCGGCCCGGCTGGGCGTGCTCGCCGGCATCGTCGGGCTCACCGTCGCCAGCGAGAAGGTCAGCTTCACCAAGGTGATCGCCCGCACGTCGGCGCTGAACTGGCTGGACATGCTGGGGCGCAGGCCGGTCCAGGCGCCGGCGCCGGCCGGCGACCCGGCGGACCGGCCCGAGGGCGGCGCCCCGCTCGGCCAGCACGATGTCGACGGCGGTGCTGGCGGACGCGGTGCCGACGGGCGCGGTGCCGACGAGGGCGGTGCCGACCGGTTCGACGCCGACCAGCTTCGGCGGTGACGGCGCCGCCCGGATCCTCGGGGTCATCGGTGCCACCGGTGCTACCCGAGGCCGGCCAGGCGATCAGCGACCAGTCGGTCGAGACCGGGGCCGTGAGCCGGGCCGCCGGGATCGGGCGGGCGGCAGCGCTGATCGGCGGGCTGACCGTGATGGCCAGGATTCTCGGCTTCGCCCGGACGCTGGTCTTTTCCGGCACGGTTCACAGCTCCTGCCTGAGCGTCGCGTACTTCACCGCGAACCAGGTGCCCAACGTCATCTACGACATTGTTCTTGGTGGGGCGCTGACCGCGATCGTCGTCCCGGTCCTGGCCGGACCGGCCGAAGGCGCCGCCAGCGATGAGGTCGCGCGGCGCGAGCGCGACTCGATCTCGTCCGCGCTGCTGACCTGGACCATCGTCATCCTGGCGCCGGTCAGCCTGATACTGGCCCTGGCGGCGGGCCCGGCGATGTCGGCGCTGATACCGGCTAACCCAGGTCCTCATTGCTCTACGGCCAGTTTGGTGCCGCTCGCGGCCAGGATGCTGGCCGTCTTCGCGCCGCAGATCCTGCTCTACGGCCTGGCCGTGGTGAGCTACGGAATCCTGCAAGCGCACCGCAAGTTCACCGCCCCGGCGCTCGCACCGATTCTGTCGAGCCTCGTGGTGATCGCGGCCTACGCCTTGTTCGTGCCGCTCGGCGAGCATTACATCACCATCGTCCGCGGCTTGCCGACCTCCGCTGAGCTCATGCTCTCGGTCGGAACCACGCTCGGGGTGGCCGCGCTCGTTCTGACCGCCATTGGCCCGGTCTGGCGGTTGCGGCTCCGGCTGCGCCCGGCGCTGCGGTTCCCGCCCGGAATAGCTCGAAGAGCCCGGAGCCTGGCCGGAGTCGGCATCGCCGCCCTGATCGCGCAGGACGCGAGCGTCCTCGTGGTGGTCTGGCTAGCCAATGCGCACGGCAATAGCAGCGCCGGCCCGGCATTGCCCCTGTACAACTACAGCTGGCTGATCTTCGTCTCGGTCTATGCGGTGCTTGCGATCCCGACCGCGATCAGCGCGTTTCCTGTGCTCTCGGCTCGCAAGGGGGCTGAGTTCGACGCGGCCGCCGCTTCGGCGACCAGGGTCACCACGCTCGCGTCCTGGCTCGGGGCGGCCTTGCTGGTCGGTGCTGCTTTCCCGATCGCAAGGGCATTTCCCGGTCTTGGCGCGTTCGCGCCCACGGAGCTCGCGTTCGCGTTGCTGACCTTCGCGCCCGGCGTGGTCGGCTACGGGCTGACCGCCTGCCTCTCCCGGGTGCTGCTGGCCGATGGCCGCAACCGGATGGCGGCCGTTCCGCTGGTCGCGGGCTGGCTCCTGGTTATCGTCATTGACCTGGTGGTCATCCCGCTCGTGCCAGGCTGGACCGTCGTCTGGGTGCTGGGCCTGGCCAACACCGTCGGCATGACCGTGTCGGGGATCGCGTTGCTGGTCGCGGTCGCCAAGACCAGGGGAGCGGCGGCGCTGGCCGGATGCTGGCGTGCGCTCGGGGCCGGACTGGCCGGCGCGGTTGCCGGGGCAGCCGCCGGCCTCGGCATCACCGCCGCGCTTCGGGTGGACGGGCACTGGCTCAATGCCGGCGTCGCCTGCGCCGCTGGGCTCGGCTCCGGGGTAGCTTTCCTCCTGATAGTGGCTTTGATTGATGGCGGTGACCTGCGCAATGCGGTAGCGCGCGGGCGGCGGAGGGTGGCGTCATGACCGCGCCGCGAGTCGCTTTCGTGCTCGGGACCACCTCGGGCGGTACCGGTCGGCATGTGGCCATGCTGGCGCGAGCCTGCGGCGAGGCGGGGGAACTGGCGGGAGTGTTCGGGCCGGAGGGGAGCCGGGTGCTGCTGGAGTCGGCCGAGGTTGGGTTCGAGCCGGTGGCGATCGCCGATCGGCCGCGGCCGGCCAGCGATCTCGCGGCGGTGCGGCGGCTTCGGCGGCTGCTGGCCGGTGCGCGGGCCGAGGTGGTGCATGCGCACGGGCTGCGGGCCGGGGCGCTGGCGGCGCTAGCGCTTGGCGCCGGGGCTGCGAGGGCCGCGGGGGCCGCGAGGGCCGCGGGGGCCGCGAGGGATCGGCCCGGCCTGATCGTGACCGTGCATAACGCGCCGCCGGCCGGTGCGCGCCTGGCCGCGATCTACGGGGTGCTCGAGCGGATCGTCGCGCGGCGGGCCGACGTGGTGCTGTGCGTGTCGTCGGATCTGGAAGCCAGGATGCGCGGGCTGGGCGTCCGGCGAGTCGAGCGGGCGGTGGTGTCGGCTCAGATCCTGGACGGTCCGTATGCCCCCGCCGACCTGGGAACATCCGGCCGCCCGGTCGTGCTCGGGGTCGGACGGCTGGCACCTCAGAAGGGCTTCGATACGCTGATCGCCGCCGCGTCGGCCTGGTCGGACCGGACGCCCCGGCCGCTGGTGGTGATCGCCGGTGACGGGCCGCTGGACGGGGAGCTGGAGAGGCAGGCACGAACGCTTAGTGTCGATGCGCGGTTCCTCGGTTCCCGGCATGATGTGACCGCGCTGTTCGCCGCCGCTGACGTGTTCGTGCTGCCGAGCCGGTGGGAAGGGCAGCCGCTGATCCTTCAGGAGGCGCTGCGAGCGGGCCGGCCCATCGTGGCTTGCGACGTTGGCGGGGTGCGCGACCTGACAGGGGATGAGGCGGCGCTCCTGGTGCCGCCTGACGACCCGGCCGCGCTGAGCCAGGCCGTGCTGGCCGTGCTGGACGACGCCGAGTTCGGGCGACGCCTCGGCGCGGCGGCGGCGTCCAGGGGGGCGCAGCTTCCCTACGAATCGGAGGCCATCGCCGCCGCGCTCAGGCTGTACCGTTCGCTTGCCGGGCCCCTCGAGCCAAAGGGCGCAGCCGGAGGCGAGCGGGGTAGCTAGGCGCAGCAGGCGGCGGCGGACGGGGCGGACGGGGCGGACCAGGCGGACGGGGCGGACGGCGGTGGGGGCGAAGATCGCCGTCCGGGCGACCGACCACATCGGCCGCGTCGAGGTCGCGCTGGATCTCGGGCATCGGGCGGACGGCGGTGGTCACCGGGGCCTCGACCATGCCGGTGTCCGGCTCGGCCCTGGGAGATTCGGTCGCGTAGGCGGCGAGCACCGAGGTGGCGGCCGCGAGGTCAGAGTCCGGCGCCACCCCGGCCGAGCATGATCGTTTTGGGATCCTGATGAATGTGCGCATTCATGCGGTGCGAAAACCGAATGCACTCACGCGTCATCACAAACAGTGGTTAATGTGCTCAACCTCTGTCGCCCGGCCGGGTGAATCTGCGTATTCACCGGGTTTCCAGGGGGTGAATCTGCGGATTCACCGGGTCTCGTCGCGAGGGATTTCTGAGTCCAGCCGGTCGCTGGAATACTCCAGTCACCCGGGTCACTTCAGTTTCAGGAAAGTGGCCCGTGGCAGCCAGTCTTAGGCCAATTCGAGCCAATGACCACGCCCGCTTGACCGACATTCAGCTTTTGGCGAAGAGTTTGCCGCGGATTTTGGCGGAAAAGCGCGGTTAACTCTTCGTGATCCGTAAAGACTTCGCCGAAATTCGGGCATTTAGATCAATCAATAGTGACCACGAAGACTTCTCGGTCCTCTGACGGCTAACTCTTCGCGATCACGAGTGGGGCTACCGCGTCGGTGCGGGAGTCGGCCTGCCGGAGGCGGGCGTCAGCCTCGTCGGCGCGGGGGCAGCTTCGCAGGGGGTTAGC
>DATNFM010000173.1:0-47890 GCA_035606435.1 Streptosporangiaceae bacterium
CGGCGACCAAGATCTCGGTGACCTCGGCCGCCGCCGGATTGTGCCCGACGTACATCAGGCTGCGTACCTGCGGGTCGGTCTCGGCGAAGATGGCGAGAAGATCCCCGGCGTCGGCCTCGTACAGCCGTGTGTCGATGATCACCTCGGGTTCACCGGTCAGGCCCGCCGCCACGTACTGCCAGGTCTGCCTGGCCCGCCTGGCCTTCGAGCAAAGCACCAGATCCGGCAGCAGGCCCTGACCGGTCAGCCACTCGCCGGCCGACTCGGCGTTCTTACGGCCTCGTGGCCGCAGCGCGCGTTCGAAGTCGGGCCCGCCGGGTAGCTCGCCGGCCTTGGCATGCCGCATGACGATGAGCTGCCGTTGCGCTGCCATGGCTCCCATCGTCACGTACGGTCGCTGCTGAGGAAAGGCCGACGCGCGGTAACTCGCTCAATGGCCTGCCGGGGGTGCGGGAGGCCGACCTCCCGCACCCCCCGCACCCCCCGCGCCTTCGGCATTTCAAGCCGCCGCGGTCTTGGTGGTCTCCTCGTCGTTGTCGCTGTCGTCCGACGGTGCCGGCGCCCCGGGGTCGGTCGGGGCCTCTGCCTCTGCCGGGGCGATGCCGGTCGCGCGGCGCTTGGCGACGACGATCGAGCCGACAATGATCGCGAAGGCGCCGATCGAGATGCCGGCCCGCAGGCCGGTGTTGTGTGCTTGCTGGACGACGGCGGTGGCGACCAGCAGCGAGACCAGGTTCATGACCTTGATCAGCGGGTTGATAGCCGGTCCGGCGGTGTCCTTGAACGGGTCGCCGACGGTGTCGCCGATGACCGTAGCGGCGTGGGCATCAGAGCCCTTGCCGCCGTGGATGCCGTCCTCGACCAGCTTCTTGGCGTTGTCCCAGGCGCCGCCGGCGTTGGCCAGGAACACGGCCATCAGCACTCCGGCCGCGATCGCGCCGGCCAGGAAGCTGCCGAGCGGCACGTAGCCGAAGCCGAAGCCGATCACGATCGGGGTCAGCACGGCCAGCAGACCTGGGGTGGCCAGTTCGCGGAGCGAGTCCCTGGTGCAGATGTCGACGACCCGGCCGTACTCGGGCTTCTCGGAGAAGTCCATGATCCCGGGGTGGGTCCTGAACTGCTCGCGGACCTCGAACACGACCCGGCCGGCCGCACGTCCGACCGCCATGATCGCCAGGCCGGAGAAGTAGAACACGACCGCGGCGCCGACGATCAGCCCGACCAGCGCGTTCGGCCGGTCGATCGACAGGCTGAACGTATTGGCCGCGGGTCCGAGCGCGGCCTCGACCGTGGTGCGGAAGGCGCCGAATAGCGCGGTCGCGGCCAGGACGGCGGTCGCGATGGCGATGCCCTTGGTGATCGCCTTGGTGGTGTTGCCGACCGCGTCGAGCCTGGTCAGCACCTGAGCGGCCTCGCCTTCGACGTCTCCGCTCATCTCGGCGATGCCCTGCGCGTTGTCCGAGACCGGGCCGAAGGTGTCCATCGACACGATCACGCCGACGGTGGTCAGCAGGCCGGTACCGGCCAGCGCGACGGCGAACAGCGACAGCGTCGCGTTGCCGCCGCCGAGCAGGAACGCGCCGTACACGGCCGCGCCGATCAGGAGTGCCGAGTACACCGCCGACTCAAGGCCGACCGAAATGCCGGACAAGATGACGGTCGCCGGGCCGGTGCGGGCCGAGTCGGTGATCTCCTTGACCGGGCGGCGGTTGGTCTCGGTGAAGTAGCCGGTCAGCAGCTGGATGGCGCTGGCCAGGACCAGGCCGATCACGACCGCGATGATCGCGAAGACCCTCGGGTCGCCGGAGTGGTGCAAGATGCCCGCATTGGTGATGCCGCTCTTGCCGAGCTTGGCGAACGAGTCAGGCAGGTAGACGAAGGAGGCGGCTATGACCAGGATCAGCGAGAAGGCCGCCGACAGGAAGAAGCCCCGGTTGATCGCGGTCATACCGCTGCGGTCGCCCTTACGGGGGGCGACGAAGAAGATTCCGGCGATCGCGGTCAGCACGCCCACAGCCGGCACGATCAGCGGGAAGACCAGGCCGAGCGAGCCGAATGCGGCCTTGCCGAGGATCAGGCAGGCGACGAGCGTGACCGAGTAGGACTCGAACAGGTCGGCGGCCATGCCTGCGCAGTCGCCGACGTTGTCACCCACGTTGTCGGCGATCGTGGCGGCGTTACGCGGGTCGTCCTCGGGGATCCCCTGCTCCACCTTGCCGACCAGGTCGGCGCCGACATCGGCGGCCTTGGTGAAGATACCGCCGCCGACCCTCATGAACATGGCTAGCAGAGCCGCGCCGAAGCCGAAGCCTTCAAGCACCTCGGCGGAGTTGCCCTTGTAAATCAGCACCACCACGGCCGCGCCGAGAAGACCTAGCCCCACCGTGAACATGCCCGCGACGCCACCGGTGCGGAACGCGATCCGCGTCGCCTGCCGCTCGCCGGACTCCCGCGCGGCTGCCGCCACCCTGACATTGCCGCGCACTGCGAGCCACATGCCGGTGAACCCGGTCGTCGCCGAGAACAGCGCCCCGAGGAGGAAGAAGAGCGACCTGCCGATCCGCACCGACTCGCTGTCCGCGGGCAGCAGGAGCAGCACGAAGAAGATCACGACGACGAAGATGCCCAGCGTCTTGAACTGCCTCTGCAGATACGCCGCGGCACCTTCTTGCACCGCCTTCGCGATCTCCTGCATCTTGGCTGTGCCCTGACCGGCCGCCAGCACTTGCCTGACCAGCCATGCGGCCACGGCAAGAGCCAGCACCGCGATCACCGCCACGACGGCGACCCACGACACGTTGGAGCCAGTTACGGTGGCCGCTCCATCCGCGAGAACGGAACCGAGCCTTGTCATCAATCCTCCTTGAGGGGCGTAAGCACCGCGTCAGCTCAGCGGTCCGCTCCGGCGGCGCTGCCCGCAGCTAGATACTTCACGCACTGCTGTTTGCAACACCGCGTACTTCTCGACTAAACGACTCATGTCGCCAGATATGTTGGCTCATCGTGCCACATCGCGGCACGTCGCAAGGTCGCCACGGCGTGGCCGGAGTCTACGCATTCTCAGTCGGCCAAACGCAAGCGGGTCCGAAACTGGGGAGTGCCGCAACCCGTTCGTGACGAAACGGTGACCGAACCGGGAATCTCGGACCCGCGCATTATCCGGTCCATACGCCTCAGGCGGGCGATCCCGCCGCAAGTGACCCCGAAGTCGGCCAGCTCATCTTCACGCTCGTGCCGAGCGGGGTCTCCACGATCTGCACATCATCGGCTAGCCCGGCTATCACCGCCAGGGAAAAGCCGGCCGGTGCCGTCATGGAGTGGCTGGCCGACTGGCCTTGCGCCGACGCACCGATCGCGCTGGCGTTGATGACTTCGATCTCAAAGCGGTCGTCCTGGCCGGTCAGCGCGATCCTGACGGGCTCGGCCGGACAATGCAGCCGGTGCGCTTCCACCGCCCGAGAGCAGGCCTCGCCGACGGCGAGGCGAACCTCGTCGAGCAAAGACTCAGGCACGCCGCTTCGCCTGGCCACCGCCGTAGCCACCAGCCTGGCTGTGCGTACATGCGCGGGAAGCGGCGTGAAGGTAACCTCGACAGTTGCCATCTTGTGCCACCAAGCCAGCCGGCAGCCCGGCCGGCTACTTCTCTGACTTCCGGTTGGCGATTGCCTCATCCACGGTGTCATGAATTCCGAAGACCTTGGTGAGACCGGTGATGCGGAAGATCTTCAAGATCCGCTCCTGGGTGCAGACCAGGTCGAGCGATCCGTCGTGCGCGCGCACCCGCTTCAGCCCGCCAACAAGAACTCCGAGACCAGTGGAGTCCAGGAACTCCACCTTTTCCATGTTCACGACGATCTGGTAGTTACCGTTATCCACCAGGTCGATCAGGAGCTCACGCAGCCGAGGTGCGGTGTAGACATCGATCTCGCCTTCAACATCGACGATCTCGATGCCGTCCTTGTTGTAGTGATCCAGCTTCAGATCCACAGATTCCTCCAGCGCCATGCATCCATTATCCCAGCCGTCGGCCAGCTAGTTCTGGCCCGGCGCGCCGGGCTAGATGCTCCGTCGCGCATTCAACCATGCCCAGACTCATGTCTATACCAGATCACGGTTCGAGGTACCCGGCCTGCCGATGACAAACTTCTTGCACCATGCTTGATCCGGATCAGCTCGCCGCCGATGACCCGGCGAATTCCGCTGACGATAGCAGGCCACTTGGCGTGCGCAAGGTCCTGGAGCTAGGAGCCTCCACGGGCCGGCTCACTCACGTCGAGCGGCTGCCCGCGCGCCCGGGCCGGCGAGTCGAGTGGCCCGGCTGGATGTCGGCCGCCCTGGTGACGGCGTTCGGCCACGCGGGGATACCGGCGCCCTGGGCCCATCAAGCCGAGGCGGCCGAACTCGCCTGGGCCGGCGAGAACGTGATCATGGCGACGGGCACGGCCTCAGGGAAGTCGGTCGGATACCTCGCGCCGGCGCTGACGGCGATCATGGACGGAGCGACCGCGCTGTACCTGGCGCCGACCAGGGCGCTGGCCGCCGACCAGCTTGGCCTGGTGAGGTCGCTCGGGGCGAATCTCGGCCCTCCGCTCCGGCCCGCCGTGGTCGACTCGGACACCTCGTTCTCTGAGCGGGCCTCGGCTCGCAGGCACGCTACCTATCTGCTCACCACGCCGGACATGCTGCATTACGGCCTGCTGCCGCAGCACCAGCGGTGGAGCGGCTTCTTCCGGCGGCTGCGATTCGTCATCGTCGATGAATGCCACGGCTACTCTGGCGTGTTCGGCTCGCACGTCGCCCAGGTGCTGCGCAGGCTCCGCCGGGTGGCTGCTTACCACCACGGCCCGGCCGGACCGGACGAGCCGGCCATGCAGTTCATGCTGGCCTCGGCGACGATCAGCGAGCCAGCTAGCTGCGCCGAGTTGCTGACCGGGGCGTCCGCGAAGGCGGTGACCAGGAACGGGGCGCCGCGCGGGCCGATGACGTTCGGCCTGTGGGAGCCACCGCTGACCGGGACGCGCGGCGTGGCGGGGGCGCCGGTACGCCGGTCGGCCATCGCCGAAGCCGCCACGCTGCTCGCTGACCTGGTGCGCGAGGGCACCCCCGCGCTGGCTTTCATCAGGTCCAGACGCGGAGCCGAAGCGGCGGCGGCCGCCGCGAAGGCCAGGCTGACCGAGGCCGGGGACAATGAGCTGACGCACCGAGTGGCCGCTTACCGGTCCGGCTACCTGCCGGAAGAGCGCAGGCAGCTAGAAGACGGCCTGCGCAGCGGCGCGATCACCGCGCTGGCCGCGACGCCCGCACTTGAACTCGGCGTGAACATTACAGGTCTCGACGCGGTGCTCATCGCGGGCTGGCCGGGCACGAGGGCGGCGCTGTGGCAACAGGCCGGCCGGGCGGGGCGCACGGGCCGGGATTGCGCGGCCATCCTGATTGCTCGCGATGACCCGCTCGACACCTATCTGGTTCATCATCCGCAGGCGCTGCTGCACCGGCCGGTGGAAGCGACGGTCCTAGACCCGGCCAATCCCTACATCCTGCGTCCGCACCTGTGCGCCGCGGCGGCCGAGCTGCCGCTGGCCGGCGACGATCTGACTCTGTTCGGATCGGCGGCGCCAGGGCTTGTGGCCGAGCTGGCCGAACGGCGCATGCTGCGGAACCGGGGCGGCCGCTGGCACCTGACCGGCCTGCGCCGCGTGCCGCTGGCCAGCCTGCGCGGCTCGGGCGGCCCGCCGGTCCGGATTGTCGAGGAGTCGACGGGACGGATGATCGGGACGATGGATGAGCCCTCGGCGCACGTACTCGCTCACGCCGGTGCCGTCTATCCGCATCAGGGCGATATCTACCTGGTCAAGAGCCTGGATCTAGGTGACAGCGTTGCGCTCGTCGAGGCCGGCGACCCCGGCTACGTCACCTCAGCACGGGAGCTAACGGGGCTGACGGTCACGGCCGAGCATCGCCGGAGCGACTGGGGTGGCGCATCGGTGCACTTCGGTGAGGTGGAGGTCGTGCGGCAGGTGGTGGCCTTCACCCGGCGTAAGCCGGACACCGGGCAGCCGATCGGCGATGAAAAGCTCGACCTGCCCAGCCGGGCGCTGCGGACCAGAGCGGTCTGGCTGACGATAGCGCCTGGGCAACGAGAAGAACTGGCGGCGGCCGGGGTGGACCTGCCCGGCGCGGTGCACGCCGTGGAACACGCCGCGATCGGCCTGCTGCCGCTAGTCGCGTCGTGCGACCGGTGGGATGTCGGCGGGGTGTCCACCGACTCGCACTCCCAGACCGGTCTGCTCACCATTTTTGTTTACGACGGGCACGACGGAGGGGCGGGCTTCGCCGAACGGGGCTTCACGGCGGCGGCACAGTGGCTGCGATCAACGTCACTTGCTATCGCCGACTGCGAGTGCGGTACCGGCTGCCCGTCCTGTATTCAGTCCCCCAAATGCGGCAATGGCAACGAGCCGCTGTCAAAGTCGGGGGCGATTGCCCTGCTAGATCGCCTGTTGGCCGCTGCGCCTGACCCCGAAAAGGGGGCGACCCCCGCCGGGGGGGAGAGCGGGGGTCGCCGTACGGCCCGGCTCCGGGGGGACAGAGCGGTTCCGTAACTCAGGAAATCCTACGTGCAGTGGGTCAAAGTTACCAGTCGGTCATGCGATGCGAGATTGGATTTCACCATGGTGACCTATGCTCGGCGGTCATGGACACTACGGTCGATGCCGCAACGGGCGGCACCGCTGCCTTCTTTGACCTGGATAAGACCCTAATCTCTAGGTCCAGCACGCTGGCCTTTGTGCCGCCGTTCTACCGGCACGGCTTGATCAGCGGAGTGCAGGCGGCGCGCGGCGCGCTGGCCCAGATCGTGTTCAGGCTCGGCGGAGCCGACCACAAGCGGATGGAAAAAATCAAGGATCAGGTCAGCAAGCTCTGCTGCGGCTGGCCGGTGGATCGGGTGACCGAGATCGTCACCAGCCATCTGGGCGACATCATCGGGCCGATCATCTACTCCGAGGCCCGGCGACTGATGGATGCGCACCGGGCCGCCGGGCGAGATGTGATCATTGTCTCAACGTCCGGGCAGGAGATGGTCGGGCCGATCGGCACCATGCTCGGGGCTACCGGGATCATCGCCACCCGGATGGGGCACGCCGACGGCATCTACACGGGCGAGCTTGAGTTCTATGCCTACGGCGAGGCCAAGGCCATCCGGATCAGGGAACTGTCGGCCGAGCGCGGCTACCGGCTCGCGGACTGCTTCGCGTACAGCGACTCCGTTACCGACCTGCCGATGCTCGAGGCGGTCGGTCACCCGCACGCGGTCAATCCCGACCGCCACCTGCGCAAGATCGCCGTCGAGCGAGGCTGGCCGGTTCTGGCCTTCGAATTGACGCCGGCGCAGACGCAGGAGCCGGCAGCGCTGCCCGCGGCGGCCGTCAGCCTTGCGTTGCCGCAGGTCGCGACATGTGAACAGCAGGAGCAATAGAGATCACGAATTGATTACGCTTAGGGCTTCCCAACCCGGCTGATCCGACGTAGAAAAGAACGCAGGACCACCTGGTCCCGACACGGCAACTGGGTACCCACGCGCGACCAGCCGCGGGAGGCGGCCGAGACAGGGACGCCTAGGTAAAGCGAACGTCGTAGTCCGCTACGACGGGGCGACCTGGCCGGCAGTGAAGGTGCACGCATGGTAACCCGGACTGACGTGGCTCAGCGGCGGCGTCCCGCAGGGGCGCCGCCCGCTTTGTGCCTGGACCAGGGCAAACCCCCGAAGCAGGCCCCGCGCCGAGACCCGTCACGCCGGACCCGGCACACGCCCCGGGCCCGGCGCCTTTGGCCCGGCGACTTTGCTACCTCGAACGTGCGGCGTTAGCCTGGTCGGCACCTATATAGCCATGCCTGGCCGATATTTAGGGGACGAGGCCGATATCGACTGGCAAAATCCGGGCAGTCTGACCGCCCAGCGGCATCGGCGCGAAATTCGTGCTTGCGGGTAATGGGAGCCAGCGCAATGGCGAGGGTGCGCATGCGCGAGACTGGTCCCAACAGCGAGAAGGGAGGAAGAACATGGCCGAACCTACGGCGCGCAGCCAAAACGACGGCGCGCAGGCTTCTCTCGGCGACCTCGTCGCGCTCGCCGTCAGCGACATCACTGCGCTGGTCAAGTTCGAGGTGGATCTGGCGAAACTCGAACTGAAGCAGGACGCTCGCCGACTCGGAATCGGTGGCGTGCTGCTCGGCATCGCCGGCTTCGTAGCCTGCCTGGTCCTCATGCTGCTGTGCTTCGCCTTCGCCTATGGCTTGATCGCGGCCGGCATCTGGGGTTGGGCGGCCTTCCTGATCGTGGCCGGGACCTGCGTTCTGCTTGCCGTCGCCGCGGTCGGGATCGGCATTCTGAAGTTCCGCGGGCTGAGCGGGCTGCGTAAGACCCGCAGTACCGTCTCCGATGATCTGGCCTTGATCCGGCGGGACGACGCCGTCCATGCAACCGGATCGGCGGAGATCGGGTAAACAATGCGGCCGAGCCCACGGCCGACCCCACGGCCGACCCCGCAAAGCGAGGCGTCGATCTACCTGGACGGCCCTTGGTCGCATCGCTCGGTGAGCGCCAACGGCACCAGATTTCACATCGCCGAAAATGGCGACGGCCCGCTGGTCTTGCTGCTGCACGGGTTCCCGCAGTTCTGGTGGACCTGGCGAAGGCAGCTCAGCACGCTAGCCGCGGCCGGTTATCGCGCGGTCGCGGTCGACCTGCGCGGCTACGGCGGCAGCGACAAGCCACCGCGCGGCTATGACCTGATCACCGCGGCCTCAGACGCGGCCGGGCTGATACGCTCCTTGGGCGAAGCGAACGCTGTGGTAGTCGGCCACGACTGGGGCGGAATGATCGCCTGGACCATGGCGGCTTATTTCCCCAAGGTGATCAGAAGGCTCGGCATCGTCGCCGCTGCCCATCCGCTGAGGCTCCGCGCCGCCGTGCTGTCCGACCCGCTCGGCCAGGGCCGCAGCGTTGGCTACGCGTTCGGTTTCCAGCTGCCGATGCTGCCCGAGCGGCAGTTGCTGCGCCATCACGCCGAGCGCGTGGGCGAGCTGCTCACCGACTGGTCGGGACCGGGCTGGCCGGATACGGCAACCGAGGACACCTACCGGGCTGCGATATGCCTGCCGGCCGTGGCCCACTCGGCGCTTGAATACCACCGGTGGCTGCTCAGGTCGCGGTTCCGCCCCGACGGCATGCGCTATGCGAAGGCCATGCGCAGCCCGGTCCAGGCGCCGACGCTGCAGATTCACGGCTCGCTCGACCCCTGCATCCGGCCTCGCACCGCCCGCGGAGCCGGCAACCACGTGGACGCGCCGTACCGGTGGAGGCTCATCGATGGCGCCGGCCACTTCCCGCACGAGGAGGCACCTGACCGGTTCGACCTCGAGCTGAGATCCTGGCTGGCCGACCCAGAACCGGAACGATGACCACCCCGCCGACCCGTGACCGCGACGCAGCCGGCCGGCCTAAGAACGCTCGGCCCAGGGACGGCCTCGGCCGACCGCTCGACCGGACCGCGGCGGGCGAGCCCACCATCAGCGACGACCTGCACCTGGATCCGGGCGAGATCCTGCCGCTGGCCCAGCAGTTGATCGACGACGGCCGTCCCTTTCACGCCCACGAGGTACTCGAAGCCGCCTGGAAGACGGTTCCAGCAGCCGAACGCCAGGTATGGAAGGGACTGGCCCAGATCGCCGTCGGCCTGACCCACACAAGGCGCGGCAACGCCCAAGGCGCGACCGCCCTGCTCAGGCGCGGCGCCCAGGCAGTCGCGGACTACAACGGTGCCCTGCCAGCGGGCCTAGACGCGACCGCCGTCGTCGCATCAGCGAGAGGAATCGCCGACCGCATCGACCTGACCGGCCTGACCTCAGTCCCCGACGAGGACCTCCGCCTGGCCCTAATATCCTGATAAAAGATAAAATTTATTAGGCAGAAAGATTTGCGCGGGTTCGTTTCCCCGCCACCCAGAGGCCAGTCGAGCACCCGCCCGGCCTCCGCGCGCACGACACCAGCCCAGCCTCGGCAGGCACGTCGGCGCCCATCCGACGAACCATTCCCGTTCGCCAGACCCGCACTTCCCATCCCGTGAGCTCCACTTACCACGGCTCGCGACGTCTTCCCACGGATTCTTGACAAATTTTGTCCAAATATGCGGCTTTTGCGAGTGAGAAATCCGTGGGAAGACGTCGCGGTCCGTAGCAAGTGGCTCAGCCGCCAGCCAACTGGTGCCCGATATCGGTCGGATGTCTGGTTCTGGCGGCGAGCGCGGACCTCGCTAGCGAATTTGCTGACTCAATAGGCTCGGCCGCGCGCCCTGAGCCCAACCCGATCCCGGCGCCTCAAGCTACCGGCGGGCCAACGCCGACGGCCGACACCGACGGCCGACACCGACGGCCGACACCGACGGTCGACACCGACGGTCGACCGGCCAGCGCCTACTGGCACTGGCCAGTCGACGTTCCAGCCGTCCGGGTTAGCCCATCCCGGATATCGCCCGCGATCTCTGTCCCGGTCAGCGCGTACCCGGTGTCCTTCACCGAGACCGCCGCCGCGAAGACCATCCCGTAGACCTGCCCCTTGGTCCCGATCAGCGGCCCGCCCGAGTTCCCGGGCAGCACCACGGCCCGGATCGGATAGATGTCCCTGATCACCCGAGTCCGGTCATAGATGTCGGGCCCGTTGGCCAGCTCAGCCCGCCCGACCCGAGCCGGCACCGCAGTGAACGGATGATCGAGCGGATAGCCGGCCACGATCGCCTTAGCGCCAAACGGCGCGGTACCCACCACGTGGAGCCGGGGCAGGTTGAGCCCGGGCACGTACAGCACGGCCACATCGCGCTTCGGATCAAACAGCACCACCCGAGCCGGGAACGGAGTACCCGACCGGGTAAAAACCTGAGGCCCGTCGGTGATTCCGGCCACCACGTGAGCGTTGGTAACAACCCGGTCGGCACCGATGACGAACCCGGATCCCTCGATCCGCCGGGAACAGGAAGGCGCCAGGCCCTCCACCTTGACGATGCTGTTGGCATCGCGGATCAACCCCGGCGAGTGCAGCACGGCCTCATCGGGCTTCGGCACGTTCAGCGCGGTCTCGGCGCCAAGCGCGCCGAACACCTGGACATAGGGCTGGGTGCTCAGCAGCCGTCGCAACGCGGAGAACTCCGGCCGGGCGTTCTGCGGGATCAGCCGGTCGACCGTCCTCAGCAGCACCGAGTTGTTGACCTGGTAGGCGATGCCGGGGAACGGCGGCGCGTAGGCCACGAGCGAGCCGATCAGCCACGCCAGCAGCATGATCGCCACGACGTTGACGACCGCGCCGCCGAGCGAGTCGAGCACCGTCGACGGACGCCGTCTCACCCGCGCGCGCAGGGCGACGCCGATCGCCGAGGTGATCAGCATGCCGATCACGGCCGCCGCGAACACGATGACGATCGCGAGCACGGCCTGCAGGTCCTGTCGTTTGGTCACCAGCATCGCGAAGCTGGGAGCCAGAAGAATGCCGAGCGCGGTGCCGCCGGTGAATCCGGCGAAGCTGAGCACGCCGATGATGAAGCCCTGCCGGTAGCCGGCGACCGCGAAGGCAGCAGCCAGCGCGATGAGCACCAAGTCGAGCACGTCACCGGACACAAAGGCAAAGGTATCTTCAGCCGGCTTGGACTGGGGCCGTCGATGCCAGCAAGGCCCGACCCGGCGACGCCGTAGCGTCAGCTGGCCTGAGCCGGGCTGTCGATGCCGGTAAGGCTCAACTCGACGACCCGGTCGGTGTCCCAGGGACGCTCCCAGCCTCCGAGCGCCAGAAGCTGGCTGATCACGAACGCGGTGAACCCCCAGACCAGCATCGGCCCGGCCCGGAAGGCGAGCCCGCTGCCACCGTTCGGATACCGGATCATCAGCCGGTGCTCTGGATCAGCCAGCTGCGTGACCGGCACCCGGGCCACCGACGCGACCTCGGCCGGATCACCCGGCGCGACCGCGACCGGAACGCGCCACCATCCGATGACCGGCGAAACCTGGTACCCGGTACGCGGTATGAACAGGTCGGCGAGCACCCGGACGATCTCGACCCCCGTGGGCTCGACGCCCGCTTCCTCGGCCGCTTCGCGGAGCGCGGCGCTGGCCGGCCCGTCATCGTCAGGATCGATCACCCCGCCCGGGAACGCCGGCTGCCCCGCATGCCGCCGCAGCGAGTTGCTGCGCTGCACCAGCAGCAGATCCGGCCCCAGCTCCGGGTCATCACCCAGGCCAAACAAGATCAGGATCGCCGACCGCCGTCCGCCCCCGGGCGGTGGACGCAGTTCGGAAGGCACCGTCATCTGGTCGGCCGCGTCGGCCAGATCCAGAAGCCAGTCAGGTACCTCGCGCCCCGTCACGAGAACGGGCCGGACTTGACCAGCTTGGCGGCCACCGCCGGGTCAGTTGGCCCTTCGCCGTACGAAGGGCAAATCGCTGCCACCGCGCAGGCACCGCAGGCCGGCCTCCGCGAATGGCAGACCCGCCGACCGTGCCAGATCAGCCGGTGCGATGCCATCGTCCACTCCGAGCGCGGGATCAGCGCGCCTACCTCGGCCTCGACCTTCACCGGGTCGTCGGATTCGGTCCAGCCAAACCGGTGCGCCAGCCGGCCGAAGTGCGTATCCACGGTGATCCCCGGGACGCCGAACGCGTTCCCTAGCACCACGTTCGCGGTCTTCCTGCCCACCCCAGGCAGCTTGACCAGTTCGGAGAGCTTATTCGGGACCTCGCCGCCGTGCCGCTCGCACAGCGCCTGGCCAAGGCCGATGATGCTGTTGGTCTTGGCCCGGAAGAAGCCGGTGGACATGATGATCTTCTCGACGTCCTCACGATCGGCGGAGGCATAGTCCGCCGCCGACCGGTAACGGGCGAACAGCACCGGCGTCACCATGTTGACCCGCTTGTCGGTGCACTGGGCCGACAGGATCGTCGCGACCAGCAGCTCGAGCGGGCTGGTGAAGTCGAGCTCGCAGTGCGCGTCCGTGTAAAGGTCGGCCAGTTCCCTGTTCATCCGTCGCGCGCGCCTGACCAGAGCGGTGTGGGAGGTTGGCGGCTTGAGCTTGGTGACCACGAGACAAGCCTACGGTCAGCCGCCGACATCAGCGCACAGCTTGATCTGCGTGCACCGCGCAACTCTCCAGCAGGTACGGCATCCCTTTTAGGTAGAAAGCATGCGGTGGTCCCGTTCCAGGCGTCCTGATCGATTCGAACTCGGGGTTGATGTGCCGGCCGAGCACGACCGTCGCGACCGAGCGGGCCCCGGCCCGGCGCAGTGCCATGGCGGCCGACTGAGCGCTCGCCCCGGTCGTCCAGGTGTCGTCGAGGAGCACGATCCGGCCCCCAGGTACCGGAGCCGCCGCGAACCGATCGGGATCCAGGTCTCGCGCCTGCTGGTAGTCCGGCCTGGCCACGAGGTCGGTCCAGTTGCAGCTCAGGTAAGGGCCGATCAGCGCCCGCAGCGGATGCGGGCCCGCACGTCCGCGAGCCGAAGGCACGACCGCAAGGTGCGTCGGCGGCCAGGTAATCCCGGCCCGTTGCCACCCGCACCGCCCGTGATCACGCAAGAACACAAGGAGCAGCGCCAACAGCAACCGGCCCGCGTGAGCAGCCGCCACAGCCCGGCTGGCCGCCTCGTCACCCCGATCCCGGTGCCCCGCCACCCCCGCCCGACCCATCGCATCGTCGGCCCAACCCTTCGGGCCCGCCATTCCCGCGATCGGCCCGCCGGCGTATCCGTCCCGGGCGAGCCCCTCCCCGCTCGCGGCCGTCCCGTCTAATTCCCTATTCCGAGGGCCAGGAATGGATTTGTATTGCCAGAGCCGCTTTGCGTGCGGGCCGCCTTTGAGCGCGAGAGCGACCGGTACCACGAGGTCGGCCAGGCCACCTCCGGCACACTGGCCATGCAGGTCACACTGGAAACAGTAGGCACTGCCGCGTCGGGCCGGACCACGGCACACGGCGCACCAACCCGGCATACCGGGCACCGGGTAACAAAGCTCCGCGGCCTGGGCGAGCACCAAACGTTGCATTTCGCCCCAGCCGTTGCCAGGCAGGCGGCCGCCTAGATGTCGTCCCGGTAACCGGTTTCCTGTGACTTCGTTAACCACGACTGCCACGTTAGGTAAAGCCTCCGACATTTTGCCGGGATTTCACCGCCGAGCCCCGAGGGGGCCTCAGCGGGCGATAGGCTGCGACGGCACAGCTTCAGCGATCCGGTAGGCTCAGCGGGACGGTACAGGGGTCCCCACGGCCTGGTTTGGGCGTCTGTCCTACGGGCACCGCCGCTATCAGATGGATCCAACCGGAGCATCGGTTAGCTGTTCCAGCCGTAACTACAGTGATAAGGGCGCTGCGGCCCTCCGAGCACAAGCCAGTCAGGATCGGGACGACCGTACATGCGAATGCCTCAGCGAGCGAGCGGACCTGCCGCATCGTCAGCATCTGAGACCCAGGCGGAGGATGCCGCAGCCAACGGCGCCGTCCCGCCGGTGCGCGATCCATCTTCCGATAACGGCGCCTCCAGCCAGGGCAACGGTAAGGCTAGCCAGAACGGAAGTAGCGGCCAACACGCCGTTCCTCAGCAGAACAGCACAGATCCTCAGGGCAGCGCAGATCCTCAGGGCAGCGCAGAACAGAACGGTTCAGCCGCCAAGAACGGCTCGGCGTCCCACAACGGTGCAGCCAGCCAGAACGGCACCACGCAAGCCACGGCAACGGCCCCGGTGACGACGGCTAGCCCGGACACCGAGGTCAGCCAGCAGGCAACGGCTACCGGCGACGACGACGCGAACGATGAACCGAAGAACCAGGCAACGGGCGACGCGAAGCAGGCGGCCGCGACGCCGCCGGCCAGCAAGCTAAGCCTGAACGCGCTGACTGCGATCCTCACCAGGGTCGAAATCTCGATCCGTACTCACTGGATCGCCTCGATCCTGGTGGCGCTCGGGCTGGTCATGCGTTTCCTGACGCAGGCGGCCTATCAGCCCGCGATCATCTACATCGACACGCTGAAGTACCTGTACGACGCCTGGCCCGGTTCTGACCCGGTAGGCTACAAGGTGCCGCTGAAGATGATCCTCTCGATGGGCGGCAACCTCAGCACGGTCGAGTTCATCCAGCACCTGATCGGCATCGCGATGGCGATCACTATCTACGCGGTGCTGGTCAGGCGAGGCGTTCCGCGCTGGCTCGCGGCGATCGCCATGGCGCCTATCCTCTTCGACGCCTACCAACTGCAGGCCGAAGCGATGATAATGCCGGACATCTGGTTCGAGGCCGTGATCCTCGCCGGCGTTGCCGTGCTGCTCTGGAAGAACAAGCCGACGCTGTGGCTCCTGATCTGTGGCGCGGGACTGCTCGGGGCGTCGACCGGCGTCCGGCAGATCGGCGAGGTCACGATCATTCCTGCGGTTGCCTACGCGATCGTGCTCGGCGGCGGGCTGAAGAAGATGGCGATCAACGTCGCCGCGGTCGCCTGCGCGTTCGGACTGGCGATCGTGCTCTACATGGGCGCGGCCGACGAGCTCACTGGGCATTTCCGCATCTCGTACTCCTCGAGCAGCCTCACCTTCGGCCGGACCGCGCAGGTCGTTGATTGCGCGGCGCTCAACGTGTCCCCGCACGTCAAGCTGCTCTGCCCGACGAAGTGGCAGCAAGCCCAGGGTCCTGACTGGCTGGAGCACTCGAGCACCGGCCCGCTGCGCACCTTCACCGACAAGCTTCCGTCTAACCTCGTGAACAACCGGCCCATTTACGTCTCCGAGTTCAACCATGCGGTGGAGAAGCAGCAGCCACTGCGCCTCGTCGGCGCGGTGCTCAGGGACGCGGTCAAGCTGTTCGCGCTGACCAGGGACACGAGCCCGGGCGACACCCCGATCTGGCGGTGGCAGTTCCACGGCTACTTCCCGACCTTCAGCCGGTA
This sequence comes from Streptosporangiaceae bacterium, assembly GCA_035606435.1. Taxonomy (GTDB): domain Bacteria; phylum Actinomycetota; class Actinomycetes; order Streptosporangiales; family Streptosporangiaceae; genus Chersky-822. The sequence continues at coordinate 15,974 of DATNFM010000173.1, forward strand.
CGTCTTCATTCAGAACAACACGCTGTACGTCACGCTGCCGCAAACGGACCCGAGGCGGCTCAGCTCGGGCTATGGTGTCGACGGCCCGCCGTCGGTCGACGTTCCGGTCGCCAGGTTCCTGCGCAGCTACCAGACGAACGGCGGCTACACGCCCGGCCCGCTGCTCGCGCTGAGCCTCATCACCGGCCTGATCGGATCGTTGCTGCTGGTGCTCCGGCGACGGATCACCGACCAGGTTCTGGTGCTTGGCCTAGGAGCGCTGTGCTTCTTCGCTACGGCGGTCGTCGTGATCGGCATGTCGGACGCGTTCGAGTTCAGCTGGCGCTACCAGCTGCCGGCACTGGTCACCATGCCGCCAGCGGGCGCGCTTGGCCTCGCCGCCATCATCATGTTCATCCGCAACCGCCGCCAGGCGGCGGGCGGCGAGACGGTGTCGGAGCGAGCACCGGAGTTGGCCGCCCCAGCCCAGTGATTGAAGCACGTCGGCAGCACTGGCTCTTCGCAATTTTGCTTGGGGCCGGTGTTGTCCTTCGCGTGCTCGCCAGCGTCGCCTATCGCCCGGCGCTGATTTACATCGACACGATGAAGTACCTGTACAACGCCTACCCGGGTGCCGACCCGATCGGCTACAAGGCACCGCTCAAGCTGATCCTGACCGTCGGGAACCTTGAGACCGTCGCCGCGATCCAGCACCTGCTCGGCCTCGCGATAGCGGTCGCGATCTACTTGACGCTGACCAGGCTGTCAGCCCCGCGCTGGCTGGCCGCGCTCGCTGCGGCTCCGGTCTTGCTGGATGCTTACCAGCTTCAGATCGAGCAGACGATCATGCCGGATGTCTGGTTCGAGGCGCTGATCGTCGCCGCGATCGCGATCCTTCTGCTCACGCCTTCGAGCAGTGTTAGCCCGGGGGGACAACCCCCCGGAACCCCCCGCAGCGCCAGCCCGGCGGGACGACCCCCCGGAACCCCTCGCAGCGCCAGCCCGGGGGGACGACCCCCCGGAACCCCCCGCAGCGGCGCGGGCCGGAAGATCTTGCGCAACGTACTGATCGCCGGCCTGCTGCTCGGGCTGACCGCTACCTTCCGGCAGGTCGGCGAGGTCCTTTGCGCTCCCGTGCTGGTCTACCTGGTGATCGTCGGGGGCGGCTGGCGGGCCGTCCTCATCCGGTCGGCGGCATTCATCGTCGCGTTCGCGGTTCCGATCCTGGGTTACATGACCGGCTCGTACTACATCTCCCGACACTTCTGGCTCGACAGCGGCTCCGTGAGCGTCTCGACCTACGGCCGGATGGCGACCGCCGCCGACTGCGCGACCCTGCGGATCCCCGCCTACGAGCGGCCGTTGTGCCCGAACGCACGTCAGCGTGCCTACGGCATCGACTGGCTGGATCACGACGCCGCGTCCCCGCTGAAGACGTACGTGGCCCCGCGCGGCCTGAACCGGTACGCGGTCATCGCGAGCTTTGATCACCAAGTGGCCGAACAGCAGCCGGCCCGAGTCGCCGCCGCCATCGCCGACGATGCGGCCAAGCTGTTCGCGATCAACCGGACCTCAAGTCAGACCGGCACGCCGATCTCTCGCTGGCAGTTCCACACCACCTACCCGACCTATCCGAGCTGGGTGACGCTGAGCAAGACCGGCACGATCGTGTTCGGCCTCCGGCTGACTCCGGCCGGCGGACCGCTGGTCAGGCATCCGCTCGAACCAGGCGACGGCGGACGCGCGGCGGTGAACCGGCCGGTCGCCACGTTCCTGCGCGGTTACCAGCTGGACGGCGGCTACACCCCGGGGCCGGCCCTGGCCGTGCTGACCCTAGCGGGCCTGCTCGGGTCGATCCTGGCCGTCATTACCAGGCTCCGCCGCCGGGCCGCGGCGAGCCGCCCGCAACTCGGTCCGCTCAGCCTGGCCTGCCTGCTGTTCTTCGGCTGCGGCACCGCTGTCCTGCTCATGTCGGACGCGTTCCAGTTCTCCTGGCGCTACCAGCTGCCCGCCCTCGTCACGCTGCCACCCGCCGGGGTGCTCGGCATCGCGGCGATCGCGGTCGCCCTGCGCGGCCGACCCCAGCAGGCCAGCACCGAGCAGCCGGACGACAAGGAGCAGCCGGACGGCCCAGCGCAGCCAGACGACAAGCCCCAAACCACCAGCTCGGCGACGTGAGCAGCCTGATGCTGGTCAAGCTACGCGAGAACTGGCCCGCCGCCGTCCTCTTCACCGCCGGAATCGTGCTGCGAGTCCTGGCCGTCGTGAGCTACCGGCCGGCGCTGTTCTACATCGATACGGTCAGGTACCTGTATGACTCCGGCGGCAACGACCCGGTCGGTTACCGGCTGCCCCTGCGCGCGATCCTGGCGATCGGAAACTTCGATCTGCTCGCGATCGTCCAGCACCTGCTCGGCCTCGCGATGGCGGTCACGATCTACCTGGTGCTGGTGCGCCGGACAGCGGGGGGTTCCGGGGGGTCGTCCCCCCGGGCCAGCACCGTGCAACGCTGGCTGGCCGCCCTCGCGATCGCCCCGGTTCTGCTCGATGCCTACCAAATCCAGATGGAGCAACTGGTACTGCCCGACGTCTGGTTCGAGGCACTAATAGTCGCCGGCATCGCGGTCCTCCTGGCCGGAACACAATCAGCCCGACCCCCAGCGCTCAAAGCCGTGATAGCCGGCGGGCTGATCTTCGGCCTGTCGGCCACGTTCCGCCAGGTAGGCGAGATCCTGATCCTGCCCGCGCTGTTTTACCTGCTGATGGTCAGCGGCGGGTGGCGGACGCTGCTGACCCGCGCGGCCGCGCTGCTGGTCGCGTTCGTCGTGCCGATCCTCGCCTACATGACGGGGTCGTACCTGCTGGTCGGACACTTCTACCTGTCGCATTCCGGGGTCACCACGACCTACGGGCGAATGGCTTCGGCCGCCGACTGTGCGACGCTCCGGCTACCGCCGATCGAACGCGGCCTTTGCCCGACCCGGGCCCAGCAGGCCCTGGGCCCTGACTGGCTCGAACACGATCCGCACTCCCCGATCAAGCCCTACTACACCGGCCCGCTGAGCGCCCAGGCCTCCCACCTGGTCGCACGCTTCAACAATGCCGTGCTCACCCAGCAACCCACCCGGGTGCTCGGCAGCTACGTGGCCGACGTCGGCAAGGTGTTCGCGCTGAGCAAGGTAGCCACCCCCGGCGATACGCCGGTCTGGCGCTGGCAGTTCCAGACCCACTACCCGTTCCGGGCCCCGCACGCGACCCTGGCCCAGGTCCAGTCCGCGATCACCAAGTTCGGCGGCGGCAATCCGGCCGTCTGGCACCCAGGCGCGACCGCGCTCCGCGACTACCAGCTCGGCGGCGGCTACACCCCCGGCCCGCTGCTAGCACTCTGCGGCCTGGCGGGCCTGGCCGGCTCGACCGCCGCCGTCATAGCCCGCTACCGCGAGCTCCGTCCTCGCCGACACACCCCCGCCGCCCACAACCAGCCCGCCCCAGCCACCCCCAGACCAACCCATGCCAGCACAGGCGCGGAATTCCTGGCCGCGCCGACGCCCGCCATCGACCACCCCGGGCCAACAGAGACCGGCACGAGCACCGCCGCGTCAACCGAGTCGAGTACGGGTGACTCCCGGCCGACCTCGACGACCTCGGCCCGTGCCGACCGCACCGGCCAAGCCGCCAGTCACAGTTCCAGCGGCGGTCGCGCGACCGACATCGCCACCGAGACCAGAACGAACACTCCCGCGCCAATCGAAGCCAGCACAGATCAGCCCCACCCGACCGCTGCCACCTCCGCCCATTCCGACCGCAACGCCGCACCCGCCAATCACAGTCCCGACGCCGATGCGGCACGCGACCCCCAGACAACCCCGACCACCTCCGCCGACAACGGACGGGCCGACCGAAGTTCGGGCGGCGACGAGGCGGGCGGCACCGATGCCGGGACCGGATGGCGGGAGTTGGCGCTTGAGTGCTTGCTGTTCTTCGGGTGCGCGGCGGCGGTGTTGCTGATGTCGGACGTGTTTGAGTTCTCTTGGCGCTATCAGCTGCCCGCGCTAGTCACGTTGCCGCCGGCCGCGGCGGCAGTCGTCGCCGATATCACGCGTCGTCGAGCGACCGGCCCGGCCGCGCGGGCAACGGAATGACTCAGATTAGTCGAGAGCATCTCGGTCGCCTGAGGCCGCCGACCCACAACATCGTGGCCCCGCTGCTGTCGTAGTTCCGCTCGGACATACCACACCGTTGCCCGCTGGTGTCGCGTGGAGCGACATCGTTGACCTTCTGCTGTCGTTACTCGCCAGCGAGCTACAACAGCGCTGAACCCAATCCGTTGTAATAGCAACGGTTCCGGGTCAACGCTGTCGTTTGCTTCCAGAGGGGCACGACAGCGTTGACCCGTTGATGTTGTAGAGAAGGTCCGAGTCAGGCCGATTCGGCCAAGCATCACCGAACTTGTGCCAGCGCGGCTGCTGCCGGGCCGACGGCCACCGCCAGCACCACGTGCGGCGCCAAGCGAACGCTCGCCCGGTCGAGAGCCACCGTACGCACCGCGCCAAGCAAACAGCCGACCGCAGCGACACCCACCGCCAGCACCGCCTGCCGCGCCAAGCAAACAGCCCGCCGCAGCGACACCCACCGCCAGCACCGCCTGCGGCGCGAAGCAAACAGGCGGCCGGGGCGGCGGTCGCCGCCGGTGTCGTGCGGCGTCGAGTGGCCGGCCAGGCCGGACAGCCTGCGGACAAGCTGCGCGCCGGCCTGGCCGGACAGCCTGCGGACAAGCTGCGCGCCGGCCAGGCCTGACAGCCTGCGGACAAGCTGCGCGCCGGCCAGGCCGCCTGCCTGAGTACTAGCTGAGACCGGAGAGCAAGTCTGTCTCCGGCACTGATGCGTTCGCTTTGTTGACCTTGAGGATGAATGTCTCTTGACCGAAGACTTCCGCTGCTACATCCGGCGGGATCTTGCTGAACCAGGAATCGGCGATCTGGCTGGCGTGGGTGAGCAGCGCGGCGCGCTTGCGGTCAAGGACGGAGTTGATGTCGATCGTCGTGGTGATCAGCGCTTCGGATTCGCGCATGTTCTGGGCTTCTTCTTCGGTGATTTCCCAGTCATCGACGTGCTCGCCGGCCGCTCGCAGCGCTTCGGCGATCTTCTGCCAGCCGCTGCGCCGCATCGCGGTCAGGTAGAGCTTGGCCGGGATGCCGGACTTCTCGACCGCGCCGATCGCGGCCCGCGCGGCGTGCACGTGGTCCGGGTGCTGGTAGGCGCCGTCCGGGTCATAGGTGATCACGATGGCGGGCTGGTACTTCTCGATGAGGCCGGCGATCCGGTCGACGACCGCCTCGAGCGGCACGTTGCAGAATGCCTCAGGGTTGTCCTTGTAGTTCCACTCCGGCATGCCGGAGTCGTGGTAACCGAGCGTCTCAAGCTCGGTGACGCCCAGGTGCTTGCAGGACTCGCGCAGCTCGGCGAGCCTGATCTGCGCGACGTCGCCGGGGTCGTGACCTTCCTCGCCCGGCTTGGTTCCCGACGGGCCGTCGCCGAACTCGCCGTTGGTACAGGTCACCACGATGGTCCTGACGCCTTCGTCTGAGTACTTCGCGAGCACTCCGCCGGTGCTCGATGCTTCGTCGTCTGGGTGTGCGTGTACTGCCATCAGGGTTAGTGGTGAAAGCGGCTGAGTCATGCTGGCAAATCTACCGGCTGCCTATGACATCGAGCGCCGTCACTGAAGTGGTTCCTGTGACTGGAGAGGCTATTTAACCTTTGTGTTGTTCGTGCTCAGGGTTGCTGCTCAGGGGGTTACCCGGCGCCGTCGAAGCGTTTGGCGACCGGGCCTGGGATCCAGCCGGCGCCGAGCGTTCCCTGGGCCGCGCTCCGGCCGAACTCGCCGCCGCCCGGGCCGCGCAAGATCGCCGCGAAACCGACCGCGACCGCCGCACCGATCAACGGGCCGAGGAGGTACGCCCACCAGGAGGTCCAGTCGCCGAGCACGAGGGCAGGTCCGAGCGAGCGAGCCGGGTTCATCGACGCGCCGCTGATCTTCGCACCAATCAGGCCGGCCAGCGCGATGTAGCCGCCGACGCCGATCGCGGCCAGCGCACCGATCTGCTGCGCCCCCGATGCCGTGCCGAGGATCACGCTGACCAGGCCCAGGGTGAGCACGGCTTCCCAGGCCATGGCGACCCAGGTCGAAATTCCGGGACCGGGCAAGGTCAGGCCCGCGGTGCCCTGCTTGCCGACTAGGCCGACGAGCAGCAGCGTTGCGGCCGCCGCACCGGCGAACTGGGCCGCGAGATACATCGGCACCCGGCGGAGCGGGAAGTCCTTCCTGAGCGTGAACGCGATCGTCACGGCCGGGTTGAGGTGAGCGCCCGAGACCGTACCCATGAACAAGATGATCGCCATCACCATCAGGCCAGGCGCCACGACCAGCGCGGCCGGTGAGATCGCGTGACCGCCGAATCTCGCGTTGACGATCGGGCCGCCAGCGGCGATGAAGACCAGCAGGAAGGTACCGAACAGCTCGGAGAACAGCCGGCGCCACTCGAACGCGTCGTCGGTGAAGTCGAATTGCCTGGCCAGGGCGTTCGGCTGGCCGAGTGAGCGGAGCCCGACCTCGTGTTGCTGCGCCACCTTGACCGGCACCCGGGTCGGCAGCAGAGCGGGCCGCTTGTTGCGCTCAGCGGGCGGACCCGCGTCAGCGGGCGGACCCGCGTCAGCGGGCGGACCCGCGTCAGCGGGCGGACCGGCTGCGGGCGAGCGGGCCGCGCCGGGCTGATCAGGGCCCTGTGCGCTCATCGGCGCGCCTCCCGCCTACGCCATCCGGTCGAGAATGCTGGTGACGAGGTCGATCGAGGTATGCGGATGCAAGAAGGCGAACCTCGCCACGGTTTCTCCTTCCCAGGCCGATGGCGGTATGAACGCCATTTGATCATCGAGGAGACCGTCGGCCCAGCTCGAGTAGTCGGCCGCCGTCCACCCAAGCCTGCGAAACAGCACGACCGACAGCTCGGGCGGCCTGACCAGCTCAAGGTAGGGACGCCTGGAGACTTCAGCGGCGGCCTCGACGGCCAGCTGGGCAGCCGATTCGATCGCCTCGGCGTAGGCCCGCACTCCGTGCACGCAGAGCGAGAACCACAGCGGCAGGCCCCTGGCCCGCCGAGTCAGGTGATAGGCGTAGTCAGCCGGATTCCACTCACCGGGCGACTCGTGGATCACGTCGAGGTAGGAAGCATCCTGCGAGTGCACCGACCGGGCCAGCCCCGGTTCGCGGTAGAGCAGCGCCGCGCAGTCGAACGGGGCGAACAGCCACTTGTGCGGATCGACCACGAACGAATCGGCGCGTTCCAGGCCGGCGTACCTGGGGCGCAGGCTCGGCGCGAAGATACCCGCGCCGCCGTAAGCCCCGTCCACGTGCAGCCAGGCGCCGATCTCGGTGGCTACGTCGGCCAGGCCGGCTATGTCATCGATGATTCCGGCGTTGGTGGTTCCGGCTGTCGCGACGATGGCCGCTATCGAGCCGGGGTCACCGTCGGCTTCGATCGCGGCGCGGGCGGCGGCTCCGGTCAGCCGGTGGTCGGCGGTCCTGACGACCAGAGAGTCCATCTCGAGCAGGCGCAGGGTGTTGGTGATCGAGGAGTGCGAGTCGACGCTGACGAGGGCGCGCCAGCGGCGGGGCCCGGCTCCTGAGTCGCCCGGCTCGGACTGGCCTGCTCGCTGAGACCGGCCCGAGGGGCGTCGTTTGGCGATCTCGCGGGCGACGGCCAGGGCAGACAGGTTCGCGGCCGAGCCGCCGGAGACGAAGCAGCCTCCGGCCGAGGCTGGCAGGCCGGCCTTGTCGGCGATGAGCCTGAGCACCATGTTCTCGGCATGGATCGCGCCGGCGGCTTCGAGCCAGGAGATGCCCTGGATCGAGGCGCAGGAGACCAGCATGTCGAACAACAGGGACGCCTTCGTCGGCGCGGCCGGGATAAAGCCGAGGAAGCGCGGGCTGTCGGCCGAGATGACGGCGGGGGCGACGATTTCCGCGTAGGCGGCCAGCACGAGTTCGGGGTCGTTGCCGTCCTCGCCGAGCAGGCCGGCCAGGGCCGCCTGGAGTTCGGCCGGATCTCGTGAGCCCTTGTCGAGCGGCACCGGATCGAGCCGCAGCCGGTCTTCGGCGTAGCCGAGCACGGCCCGGATCATCTTCTCGGTGACGCTGTCGATGCCGTGCATGAGCGGAAACCTAGATCCTCTTGCCCAGGCCCGGCAAGCCCGTCCAGGCCCGGGAGTCGTCCGGTTAGGCCAGCTAAAGCATCGGGGAGGCGCCGAGGAGGCGCCGGGGAGGCTGATCACGCGCAGGCGATCCAGCCACGCCGGGAGTTAGCTCAAAGCTGGACCGGCCTCCGGGAGTCGTCCGGGCTGGACTGGCCTCTGGCGGCCAAGGAAGCGAGCCCGCGCCAATGCGTTTCGCTTAATGATCTTGAAGGTTTTGATCTTGAGGGTTTTGATCTTGAGGGGTCTACCGGGCCATGAGGTCCGCGATCTGGCCGAGCAGCGAGTGGATCGTGGTGGTTGCCGCCCGGTGCAGGACTGCCGGGTCGTAGCCGGTCCCGCGGCGGCCCGACGGCGGCCGGTAGGCGCCGTCCAGCGTGAGCAGCGACTTGCTTTCCCCGGCTGGAGTGAGGGTGATGTCCGCGTCCAGGGCGGGGAACAGGCCGCCTCCCGGCATCGTGGCCTGCCAGCGCAAGGTCAGGACGGCGCTCTCATCGCGAGCGACCAGATCCCTGACGAAGACCCGGACTAACTTGGGCCGTCGCTGATCGGCGTCGGCCTGGCCGGCGCCGACGCCGGCGCCCGCGCCCGTGCACGACAGGCCGGTGAGCCCGAACTTGTAGGCGCAGCCGGACACTTCTGTCAGGTGGTCGGTGTGAGCTAGCCGGGACAGCCTCAGCCTGGCGGCCGGGAAACCGGCATTTAACCCGAACTCCTCGCGGATAAACACGAAGGTCAGTACACAGGTCAAGGTGAGCGGACAGGTAGGGCCGAAGGTCCCAAGCCGACTGGCTCAAGGTGGCCAAAGATGGCCGGACATGCCGGGTCATCTGATCAGGACAGCGGTGACGACCACGTTGCTGAGGTAGGAACCGGTCGCATAGTCAAAGGTTCCGCCGCAGGTGATCAGCCGCAGCTCGGCGTCGGGCACCGGCCCGTAGATCACGCTGTCGGGGAAGCTGGACTTGGAGTACGTGCGTTTCCCTGTGACCTCGAAGACGGCCACCGTGTGGTTGGCCCGGATCACGTAGATGAACTGTCCGCGCCGCAGATCCCTGAGCCGGTAGAACACCCCGGGCCCCAGCCTGGAGTCGATATGGCCGGCGATGATCGAGGCACCGAGTCCACCCGGACGCGGGCTCTTGGTGTACCAGCCGGCGATCGCGGCTGTCGGCGGCACTTCCAGGGTGTTGTCGACGGTCAGGCCGAGCTTGATCACGTTCGTGCTGACGCCGATCGCCGGGATCACTAGCCAGGCCGGCCTGGCGACGGCATGGTGCCCGGGCCGGGCCGACGAGATTCGCCGGACCGACCCGGACGCCTGAACTGCGAGGTTACCGTGACCAGCGGACCCGCCGTTCGCTCCTGTACCCGCCTGACCGCTCTGTCCGCTCTGCCGGGCCGAATGGCCTTGCACGGCGTGGGTGATCAGCCTCCAGCCGCCCAGGCCGAGCGAGGTGGCCAGCACGCCGCACGCGAACAGCGTGATCCCGGCCGACCTCGCGATCCGGCGCCGCCTGCGGGCCCGCCTGAGCCGGTCGGCCCTGGCTTGGCTGGCCTCGGCCTGCTCAGGCGGCCTCGCCACCGGCCCAGGCCGGGGCGGCCGCGCCGCCGGCCCGGGCCCGGGCGGAATCGGCGCGATCAGATCTGGGACCGTCGGCGTCGGATCGGCGAAGACTTCCGCCGATCCGGCTTCCGGATAGGTCACGTCACCGCTGGCGGCCGGCGGTTTCCGATCGAGTGCAGACCGTGCGACCGGGTCGCCCAGCGGATCCCGGCGGCACACAGCAGCAGGCCGCCCGCGGCCACCGCGAGCCACGGCAGGTCAGACGGACTGGGGGCAGGAGCAGTTCCGCCGAAGCCGGTAGCGGGAGCACCGGCCGGAATGATCTTGCTGCTGGCCGCGTCGACCAGGTCATCGATCGCCAGCTGGCCTGGATGGTCGAGCACCACGATCGTGTGGATCGTGCCAGCGGTCAGAGTGATCGTGGAGGTGGTGTGCTCGGACGGCCCGGCCGCCCGGACGTTCCAGGTGCCAGCCGACACTGCCACGTACGAGGTCACGGCCGCGAACGGCAGCTTGCTGACCAGCACTTTCTTCCCGGCGGTGATGGTGACCCGGTGCTGGACCAGGGAGGCCTGGATGATCCGCACCAGCGCCTTTCCGGGCGGCGTGGTCAGCCGGTCCTTGATGATCTGCAGCCGCAACCCCTTCGCCGGACCCATGCCGGCGACCGTGTAGGCGCCCCCCGGATGAATGTTGACGGTCGTGGACAGCACTGCCGGCGACGACGGCTTGGCGCCAGCGCCGCGCATCGCGACGGTGTATTCACCGCTCGGCACCGACTCGAAGCCCGAGATCGTGCCGTAGGCCACGTGGTGCAGCACGACCATGGCCTTGGGATCGTTAAACGAGTACAGGTACACATCCACCGGCGGCGTGTTCGGCGAGAGGTGCGCGAGCCTGAGCCAGCCGGTTCCGGCCGCTGCCGAAGCCGGAGCCGCATAGGCGGCCATCCCGACAATTGCGCTGACTGGGACCAGCGCGAGCGCCAGACCGCCGAACCGTCTGAGCCAGTTCCTACCACCCATATCCCTAACCCCCACTTACCCCTATTGCCCTGAAAGCAATCCTATCGGACTTGGATATGAAAATCGGACGAATACCACATCTCGCCCATGGATTACCGCCTTGGTGATGCTCGCGGCGAGATAAGGAGCACGCTGCCCGCGCAGGAACGTCAGCAGCCACCCCTCATAGCTCGCGGCGCTCATCCCGGACGAACTATCGGAACCCGCCAGCTCGACGCCGCTCAATGGGATGCCCGTGCCAGCGCCGGGCGCGCGGTCGAAGAAGCCCAGAATCTGGATCGGATGCGCAGTGGCCAGCACCGGCAGCATGGACAGCAACCGCGGGTCTACCAGGCCGGAAACGACATCTGGCTTGGCTTCTGGCGACACCGTGATCTTGCTGTTGCCCAGGAGGATGTCACCGTAGTGCTGGCGGTCTTCAAGATCTTGGGAGAAAGCTGCCCTGTAAGCGGCTGCGCCGTCTGGCGCCACGAAGCGGATGTCGATTCTCGCTGGTCCCCGGCCGAACGAGGCAAGCACCGACGGCGCGTACACCAGCGCGAGGCGACTGCCGAACTGACTGCGCAGGGCCGGTGTGGCCACCACGATGTCGGGGCCGAGCGGGTCGCTCGCCGAAGGGCCGAGCACCAGCACGTTCGAGGCCGGCAGCCCCTCGTCGATCAGCTGATTGCACATCACGTCGTCGCAGGCAATGATCGCGCTCGGGCTGATCTCCCTGACGATCCAGCGAGCGGCCCGAGCGCGGGTGATCCCGGCGCTCGAAAGCCCGCCGAGCGCCTTGGCGCCCGTCGCGGCCGTGCGGCCACCGGACTGCCCCGGCCGTGACCCGGCGCTGGACTGCTGCACTTGGCTGGTCGAGGTTCCGTGACTCACCAGGGCGAAGGCAGTGCTCACGGCAGTCACCACGATGAGGAACACGGCCGCGGCCCAGCCGAGGTGCCTGCGAAGCCGGGATTTGGTGACGAGCGCGCCGCGGCCTGAGGCTGGTGTTGTGACTGGATCCGCGGCTGGGGCCGGGGCCGGATCTGGGGCTTGGACTGGAGCCGGATCTGGGGCTTGAGCTGGGGCCGGATCTGGGGCTGGGGCGGCTGCCGTCTGCTGGAACGCCGCCGTCTTTCGCCGACCGCCGCCCGGCGACTCGGCTGTGCCGCCGGGCTGGTTCAGCACCGGCTTGAAGAGGTACCTCACGTTGTCCGGCACCTGCGGGGTTGAGGCGATCGCCTGTTCTTCAGCTAGATGCAGCCTGCGCTGGCCGACTCCCGCCGATTGCGCGGCCCTGCTTGAGTGCCCGCCCTGGGGATCGAAGACATTGGAGGCTCGTCCACCTGCTGACGGCTGGCCAGGAGAAGTCGCGGCGGGCGAGTCGCTTTCGGCATCGGCGGTTTGCGCCGCTCGCCGTTCCGACCTGGGCTTTCTGCGCGGCAACGGCGTCCGACTAGGCGCTCGATCTCCTGGCGCCGCAGGCGGGGGCACTAGCGAACCGCTAATACTGCCCGGTTCACGATGCGTCCACTTCTCGTCGCCCATGGGCGTACTTCTCCGCTAAATCTAGGCGTCCAGTGGCTAGCGTCTACACAGACCAGCACAGCCGGGACACAATTGTCTAGTCAGAATTGGTTACCAACGTCGTGAACTGTGAGATGCTCATCGACTATAGCGCAATGTATCGCTCTGTAGCTGACAAGTAACAGAAGTCGATATGAGCGCTTTGTGGCCACGTACCGGTCATGTCACGACTGCTATACGATTTGCGGTCCTACTCGCGCCATGACACACCGTTAGAGGGCACGGTGAACCTCAAGAATCCGGCAGCGCATCCCGAGGCGCCCGCCCAGCAGCGCATCCCAAGGCGTCCTCCCAAAGGGGCAACAGCGACACTGACCCGCAGTCGCTAAAATCTCCGCTGCGCATTGCCGACGTCTGCGGCCCGCAGCTGCTATCGCACAGTGCCGCTTAGCTTGCTGGTGATCGTGTCCTTGCCTGCGGTTTCACGTCGGCCGCCACCGGCGTGAGGCCGGGCGCCGCTACCTGGACCGGAATTGCGGGTTCCCCGCGTGCCGTCCGCCCGCCGGTACGTGCCGCTGGCTGGGCTGACTTCCCGTGGTTGCGCTCCACTTCCCGCGGTTGCGCTCCACTTCCCTATGATTGCGCTCCACTTCCCCATGGTTGCGCTCCACTTCCCCATGGTTGCGCCGACTTCCCCATGGTTGCGCCGGATTTTTGTCGGCCTTGCGGTAATTTGTGACAGCGCAATCATAGGGAAGTGCGCGCAATCATAGGGAAGTGAGCCCCAATCATAGGGAAGTGAGCCCCAATCAAGGGGAAGTGCGCCGTTTCCGGGAGCCGCCACGCGGCGCCAGGACGCGCATCTGGTGCCGGGCGCTGCGGGCGGGGCGAGCGGGCGCCGGCGTGGCCGGCGTGAGGTCCGGATTGGCGGCAATGCGACCTGAACGCTCAGGTCACGACCATGATCAACATCGCCTAAACGGCATTGTGCTATGGCAGCTACGTCGGCCCGGCGTTGCCAAAGCTCACCGAGGGCCATGGCCCGACATCGGGCAGGACGCAAGAAAACCCCGCTCCGATGTCCGGACCCGGGGTTTTGCATGGTGTTGGTGGACAGTGGTGGGTGCTCCCAGGAGGACTCGAACCTCCCCCGCCAGCTTCGGAAGCTGGCATCCTCTCCTCTAGACCATGGGAGCGTGGCTGCGTTTCGCGCGGTTAACGAGCCAAGTCGACCGGTCAAAGACCGGGCCGACCACTGAGCGCGCCTAGGAGGACTCGAACCCCCACTTCCAGATTCGTAATCTGGTGTCCTGTCCTTTGGACCATAGGCACTTGGTTATGGCATCGGAGTGGTCGCTGGAGGGATCGAACCTCCGGCCTACAGCTTGTCGTGCTGCCGCTCTGCCGACTGAGCTAAGCGACCGTGGCGGTCCTGACGGGATTTGAACCCGCGATCTCCACCTTGACAGGATGGCGGGGACTCCAACTCCCCTACAAGACCATGGGCCAGCCCGCCCGGGCCGACCGTCGCTCCCCGACCTGGCCTCGAACCAGGAACCTTCCGGTTAACAGCCGGACGCTCCGCCAAATTGAGCTACCGAGGATTGATACCGCGAAAGTGGTGGCGGGGACGGGATTCGAACCCGCGATGGCTGGGTTATGAGCCCAGTGCCTTACCTAACTTGGCTACCCCGCAGTAGCCCCAGACGGTTCTGACCCGTCTTCCTCGGATTGAAAGTCCGAGATCCTAACCAGTAGACGATGGGGCCAAGTAATCGTGAGCTTGCTGAAGCAGGTCCGCATCTCCTTCAACGCACCCCACGATCATGTTGCACCGAGAGCCGTGTGCGACCCGGAGTGAAAGTCCGAGATCTAATCCGAAGAAGGCGGGCCATCCGGCGCGTTCGGGACCGATGAGTGTTCCTGACGGAACGGCACGGTGCGCAGTCCGTGCGGGACTCGAACCCGCAGTCTCCTGGGTGAGGACCAGGTGAGTTAGCCGCTTACTCCAACGGACCATCGTGCGTCGCCTGGGACTCGAACCCAGACCGGCCGGCTTAGAAGACCGCCGCGCTATCCATTGCACTAACGACGCCGGTACCCAGCAGCGCCCCCGAACCCTTTTGGCGCCGAGGGCGGCGGCAGAAATCGCCGCTAGTTGGCTGGGCGGGACTCGAACCCGCGATCGTCGATTTAGGAGATCGCCGCACTATCCGCTGTGCTACCAGCCATCAGAAGCCCCGACCGGATTCGAACCGGTGTAGCCAGATTTGCAGTCCGGCACCTGACCACTCGGACACAGGGCTGTGCAAGGTAAGCCGATCGAAGGTGGGCCGGGCAGGACTCGAACCTGCGTGTGGGATACCTGGTTTACAGCCAGGGGCAGTCGCCGCTGTGCCACCGACCCGGGGAGGACGACGGGATTCGAACCCGCAACGGCCTGGCTCACAACCAGGCTCCTCAGCCTTTCGGTTCGTCCTCAGTGCGCAATCAGGGACTCGAACCCCGGACCAACTGCGTGTGGAGCAGTCGCTCTGCCGCTGAGCTAATCGCGCCTGCGTACCCCCAGCGGGACTTGAACCCGCATCTTGACGATTAAAAGTCGCCCGCTCTCGCCTTGAGCTACGGGGGCATTGATCGCGGCGACGCGTAGGGCGGCCGGGATTCGAACCCGGGAAATCTCCTGCTTATAAGACAGGCGCCGTCACCAGACTTGGCCACCGCCCCGTAGGCAACCCAGGAGTCGAACCTGGCAGCTAGCCGCGTATCAGACGGCTCCCTTCACCGGTTGGGTAGTTGCCCTCGCCCTAGCCCAGCGAGCGGATGCGGCAGGAGTCGGACCTGCAAGGCCGTGAAGCTCGCCGGGTTTCAAAGCCGGTTCCGTCGCCAATCGGATTGCGCATCCAAACCCAGTCGCCGCCGTCAGGCCCGGGCCGGTCTCCCAGCCCGCCGCCCGGCCACCACGGGGAAAGTTCGTTGTGGTGCCGGCCACTACGAACTTTCCCCGTTGTGCCCGCGCCGGCCGGCCTTCCATGATCGCGGAGGGTTTTCGGCTTAGGCGGGACGCCGGGTCGGCCGTCGGCCCAGGCGGCGGGGCTCGGTTGCGGAAGGAGTGGGGCTCGGACCCACAAGGCCCTTGCGGGCTCGGCGGTTTTCGAAACCGCTGCCGTCGTCCGACACTCGGCTTGCCCTTCCATACGGGATCGCCAGTCCCTGAGCGGATGGCGAGCGGATCGAACGCCCGCACGGCTCGTCGCCGTGGCCGCTGCTTTCCAAGCAGGCCCCTTACCTCTCGGGCAGCCATCCAGGAATACTTAGCGCCTTCCGGGCGGGCCCCGGAAAGCGCAGCGGAGAGCGGACTATTCGAAAGCCATGCCTTGCGACACGCATCCGCTAGCAACGGAGCCCGGCGCGCCTGTCCGGTTCACTCTCCTCGACGTGAGCTCCTTAGTGGAGCTGAGTACCGTCCCAGGGACTCGAACCCTGACCTCCACGGTCTGAGCGTGGTGCCTCTGCCAATTGGGCTAGGACGGCATGATTCTTGAAATGGAGTGACCGACCGGATTCGAACCGGCCCTATGACCATGGCAAGGTCACGTGCTAACCGCTGACACTACGGTCAGCTGGAGCCTCCTGCCGGTCCCGACCCGGCACCCTTTCGCTTACTAAGCGACTGCGCTGCCGATTGCGCCAAGGAGGCAACGTACGCCCGGCGGGACTCGAACCCGCAGCTACCTGGCTCTCGACCAGGCCCGTCTACCCAATTGCGGCACGAGCGTATGAGCATGAAACAGAGCCCTCGACTGGCCTCGAACCAGCTACCTTCCGCTTACGAGGCGGATGCTCTACCAGATGAGCTACAAGGGCGCAGTGCTGCAAACCCACCACCAGCTGCCGGAGCAAGATTCGAACTTGCACCTACGTGATCCAGAGTCACGCGTCCTGCCGATTAGACGACCCGGCATCGAGTACGGGCGGAGAGATTTGAACTCTCACGAGCTAACGCTCACCAGGGTTTGAGCCTGGCGCGGCTGCCGGTTACGCCACGCCCGCGTGCGCCGCCAGGGATTTGAACCCCGACCTAACGGATTAAGAGTCCGCCGCTCTGCCAATTGAGCTAGCGGCGCGCAAGAAGCTGAGCAACTGCGAGGCCCACCAGGGGATCGAACCCTGCTCGCCAGCTTGGAAGGCTGGCACATCGCCACAATGCTTGTAGGCCAAGTTGGCCCCAGAAATCGAGGCCGGGCCCCGGCGCCACCGTAGCCGGGGCCAAGTGACTCCCGCAGGACTCGAACCTGCCCGCACCGGGCTTCAACCGGACGCTCTGCCAACTGAGCTAGAGAGTCATCGCTCACAACCGATAAAACCGCTCGTCAAAGTCGGGAAGTGAGGACTCGAACCTCATCGACCTGCTCCCAAGGCAGGCATGCTCACCCTTACACCACATCCCGGTAAGCCGACCGACGGCCCAACCGAGCCGTCCGCCAAGCGATCAACCCCCGCCACCGATCGTGGGGGTCCGGGGGCTCGGCCCCCGGGCAAACACCGCACGGCGCCGACGGCGCAGATGACCGAAAGGTCATCAAGCACGCGAGGTCGGCCCCGTGGAGAAGGTCGGAATCGAACCGACTACGACGACGCTTGCAAGGCGTGTCCGCTTCCTTAGCTGTCATCCCCAGGGCCGGCGCCCCGGTTCGCCTAGGCAAGAGGTGGCCGGCTCCGGACCGCCGCCGCCGCCAGACGCCAAACGGCGGACGGCGAGCGGCGACCCGGAACACCAGCGGCCCCATCCCAGGCGCACCGGAGGCGCCGGAAGACTGTGCGGCTCGGCTTGCCGCACGAAACGCTTTTCCACTATTGAATTAATAATTTGCATGCACGTACGCCAACAATGGCGGTGCCTCGCACGGGCGCCAGGAGTCGAACCTGGTTTTCGCTGGTTTTGGAGACCAGCCGCCTATCCGTTGGCTCACCCATATGAGGTACTGCGTTGACCCAAAGCTGTGCTGGCCAAAACACGGTGCCGCAAAAAGAAGCCGCCCGCCAGGGCCTGTGACCTGGGGGCGGCGTCCGTTTCTGCTGCTCTACGGCTCTATCCGGACGCCCACCTGCTCGGCAGGTATGACCCAAGGAAGGACATGGCTATAAGCCAGCCCCTCCCTCGGAGATCTGCACATCGCTGATTCATGTAATCCATGGTACGGGGGAAACACTCGGATGCAAATGATTATTCCGACGAATTTTCAGACCACCGGATTAGGCCAGCTAGCTGGCTACATCCGACCGGTCATCGCGAGAACGCGCCCCGGCCGGACGCCACGATAGAGCACACCCGCGCGCTGCCAGGCCTAGGCATTGGCCCGGGTTTGACTGGCCTCTGGACGGCTGGCCGCAAACCCGGGCCATGCTTTCTCCCTAGAAAATGATCTTGGTTTTGAAGTTACCGGCCAACTCCCAAGCCCCAGCTAAGGCCTTGCGGCAGGCGGTTAGCAGGTCGAAGGCCTGCAGGGCGAACCACCACTCCGCCATATGCGCCGTCCGGGCGAACCCGCGCCCGGTCAACTCTTCGACCTTGCGCAGCCGGTACCCCAGCGTCTGCTTGTGCACGTGGACGACAGCCGCCGCCTGCTGCCACGACCCGTCCGCCCGCACGAACGCCCGCACGGTCTCGACGTACGCCGTCCCGTGCGCGCTGTCGTAGGCAAGCAACTCGCCCAGCACGTGATCCACCAAAGCCTGCGCCTCACCCGGTGTGCGCGGCATCAGCAAACCAACGCCATCCCCGTAACGAGAGATCAGCACCCCGTTGGCCTCGGCAACGCTCAGCGCCCAGGCCGCCTCCTGGGCCGCGTCCCGCATCCGGTCAGCCGATACCAGCGCGTCACTGACCCCGGCCGAACACCCAAGCTCAGCCAGCTGCGGCTCCAGCTGGCTGACCACGGCGTCCTGCGGCAGGACCGCGTACAGTTGCCCGCCCCGCTGCACCAGAAGGCTGGTCAAGTGCGCTCGCGACAAGGCTCGGTGCAGCGCGTCTTCGGCGGCGGCCCGAACCGGCCGCAGCACGGCGAGCACGCAGTTACCGAAGTCGAGCCCGTTCAATCCGGGTTCGTCGCTGGCCACCCGCCAGGCCCGGCGCGGATCCAGCAGCTGGTCGAGCAGTTCGCCGCCCTGCCGGCGGTGCCGCTGACGCCTGGAGACGATCTGCGCGAGCTGCATCGCCCCCGCCACGGCCACGTGCTGCAGCACGGCCGCGCTGGGCAGCCGGTCACCCAGCGGCTCGGCGACCAGTGCGGTCAGCGGTTCCCCCGGCACGGCCACGGCCAGCGCGCACACTTCGCCGTCGGCGCTGCCGTCCCGGCTGAGCTGGAGCAGTCCAGGAATGTGGTGCCCGTGCTCGGCGACGCTGCGGGCCAGTACCTCACCCAGCCAACACGACTCATCATCGAACACCGACGCCCCAGTCTCCGCGTCGACCAGGTGCAGCCTCAGTCCAAGCTGGCGGCCGAGCGCATCGAAGGTCGCCGGGCCGAGGTCACCGGCGGCCAGAGACAGCCGGAGCAGGTCATAGAACTGGGCGACGTCGTCGAGCGGCACCGAGGCGTCCCGGCCGCTGTTCTCGGCCACGGTCCTGACGATGTCGCTGAACCTGATCGAGTAAGGCACGGTCAGCAAGGGCAGCTCTAGCTCGCCGGACCGGTCGGCCAGCGCGTCGGTCACCGGCGCCCCGCCGGTGCCCAGCCCGACGATCAGGCCGCTCGCTCCGATTCTGGCCAGCCGTTCGACGAACTGGACCTGAGCGTCCGGGGCCAGCCCCAGGCCGGTCCCGTTCGTCAGCAGCAGCTCGCTGGGGCCGAGGAAGTCCCAGGGTGCCGCCAGGTCAGACACGTGCGCCCAGGTCACCTCGCGGTCGAGGCCCGTGGCACCCCCGACCAGGGTCAGCTGCAGTCTCGGCCGCTGAAGCAAGCCGCGCACGGTCATCGTCATGCCTGGTCCTCCGCCGGGCGAGGGAGACAAGCCGCACCGGACGTGATTCCCGTCATACCACGTTATGAACCGCCCCGGGAAGTCTGCACCGTGGTCGGATAGTCATCGCCGGTCCCAGGTTCGATGCTTGCCCGCATGACAGGGGAGGATCTAGCGACGCCGGCCAGCCCAGCGGGACCCATTGCCTGGCCGGCCGGCTACAAGGCGGCTGCGTGCCTGACGTTCGACCTCGATGCCGAGGCCGCGGTGCTCACCGCCGACATCAACTCGATCCACCGTATGAGCCCGATGAGTCACCAGGCCTACGGACCGCTTGCGGGAGTTCCCCGGCTCCTGGAGTTGCTCGGGAAACACGGCCTGAGCGCCACATTTTTTATACCCGGATATTCAGCTCATCGGTATCCGGCGACAGTCCGGTCCATCGCCGAGGCCGGCCACGAGATCGCGCACCACTCTTACTTCCACGAGAACACGATCGGCATGGACGCCAAGACCGAGGCCGACATGATCGATCTTGGCCTGGAGGCCTTGCACGAGGTCGCCGGGGTCCGCCCGGTCGGGTACCGGGCGCCGATGTGGGAGCTGACCTACAACACGCCGCGGCTGCTCGCCGACCGCGGCTTTCTCTACGACTCCAGCCTGATGGACTCCGACCACCCGTATCGCCTGGCCGTCTCTGGATCCGACAACCAGGACAGCCTGATCGAGATACCGGTCTGGTGGGGGCTCGATGACTGGGAGCAGTACGCGTTCCTGCCCGACCTGATAGGGCCCGGGGTCATCGAAAGCCCGGCCAAGGCCCTGGAGATGTGGCTGCTCGAACTCGAGGCCTATTACCAGATCGGCGCCGCGTACACGCTGACCTGCCACCCGTTCCTGTCCGGCCGTCCCGGCCGGGCCCGGGCACTCGAGCAGCTGATCGAGCGGATGGCCGAGCTTCCCGGGCTCTGGGTGACGACTCTCGGCGACGTCGCCCGCCACGTCGCCAGCCTCGACCTGACCCCGCGCCCCTGCCCGCAACCAGTCCTGCCCGACGCCGCTTACTGGGTCGCGCGCCCGCACAGCTGAGCACGTCCACTAAGGAAGCAGCGCCGGCCCAGGGACGACCCCCTGGAACCCCGAAAGGAAACGACATGGCCGAAGCGCCCCCCGAGCCAGCGGTCATCACCGACCTGTCGCAGACCCCGGTCAGGGACTTCAACCTGTGGTCCGCGTTCGCACTGGCGTTTTCCGACGTCTCACCGATCGTCGGCATCTACTCGGTGTTCTTTATCGGCCTGCTCGCGGCCGGCCCGGCGTTCTTCTGGGGTTTCCCTGTCGTGCTGATCGGCCAGCTCGCGGTCACCGGCGTGTTCGGCGACCTGGTCTCGAAGTGGCCGTTCCAGGGCAGCGTGTACGCGTGGGCGCGGGCGCTGTTCGGCGGCCGGTTCGGCTGGTTCGCTAACTGGGCCTACAGCTGGGGCCTGACGATCGCGCTGGCGACCGTCGCGCTGGCGGGTGCGGGGTTCCTCGGCCCGGCGATCGGGCTCAACTCGCTCACCGCGACCGAGACCAGCCTGCTCGCGGTCGGCGTGCTGATCTTCGGCACGATCGCGAACTGCATCGGCGCCAAGTTCCTGAAGTGGCTGCTGTACTTCTCGATGACCGCCGAGCTGATCTCTTCACTCGGCATCGGCGTCGCGCTGGTGTTCTTCAAGCACAGCCACTCGATCTCGTTCCTGTTCAGCGGCGCGGGAACGGCGCACGGCGCCGGCTGGCTGTTCGGGCCGTTCCTGACGATCGTGGCGTTCATCGGGTTCTCGTTCGTCGGGTTCGAGTCGGCCGGGTCGATCGCCGAGGAGGTTCAGGGCGCCCGGCACGTACTGCCCAAGGCGATCAGCCTGTCGTTGCTGGCGGCCGGCCTGCTGGTGATGTTCGCCACCTTGGGGCTGATCCTGGCGTTGCCCGACCTCGGCGCGGTGCTGGCGGGCAAGGACACCAACCCGATCGCGACCACGCTGGAGACCCAGCTGGGCTCGGCCACCGGCCGGCTGCTGCTGGTCATGCTGACCGTCGGCTTCACCGCCAGCATGATCGCGGTCCAGGCCGCCGTGTCCAGGGCGATCTGGGCCAGCGCCCGGGCCCGGGAGCTGCCGGGCTGGCGGACGCTCAGCAAGCTCACCGGCAAGGAGCGGCTGCCTCGGCACGTCATCGTGATCACGCTGATCGTGGCCGGCGCGCTGACGTTCATTCACAACGCGAACGCGTTCACCTTGCTGCTCAGCGGCGCGACCGCCGGGTTCTTCGTGTCGTACGCGCTGCCGGTCGTCGGCGCGGCCGTCACCCGGCTGCGCGGCAACTGGACCCCCGGCGTCGTTTCGATGGGCAAATGGTCCGCTACCGTCACCTACTTCGCGGCCGCCTGGATGATCGTCGAGATCATCAACATCGCCTGGCCTCGGAACACCTACGGCGGAGTCTGGTACCTGAACTGGGGCATCGTGCTCGTGATCGTGGTGCTCGGCGTGATCGGCGTGGCGGTCTCGGCCTATGTGTTCCGCCCGGGCGGCGACGCGCTCGCGAGCGGTTTCGCGCCGGTCGCGGCGGACGCTGATGCCGAATGAGCGTCGCTTTCGTCACCGGCGCCGCCAGCGGAATCGGCGCGGCTACGGCGGCGCTGTTCCGTGAACACGGCTGGCAGACGGCCGGCGTCGACCTCAACCCGAGTGACACCGACCTGTCGCTGCAGTGCGACGTGACCGACGCCTCGGCGATGGCCGCCGTGGCCGGCTCGGTGGTCGACAAGCTCGGTGGCATCGATGCCGCGGTCAGCGCGGCCGGCTACTACGAGGAGGGCATCGACGTCTGCGAGATCACGCAGGCGCAGTGGGACCGGATGCTGGCGGTCATCCTCGGCGGCACGGTCAACACCTGCGCCGCCGTGCTGCCGCACATGATGGGCAAGGATTCAGGCACGATCATCGCGATCTCGTCGGAGCTGGCGCTGGCCGGCAGCGCGACCGACCTGCACTACGTCGCCGCGAAGGGTGCGGTGCTCGGCCTGATCAAGTCGCTGGCCGCCGAGCTCGCGCGCACCGGGATCAGGGTCAACGCGGTCGCGCCGGGGCCGACCGACACGCCGCTGCTCGCGCCGGACTCGCTGTGGCGCAAACCGGACTACCTGGCAACGCTGCCGCTCGGGCGACTCGTCCGTCCCGAGGAGATCGCCTCGACCGTGTATTACCTCTCCACCGAAGGCGTCACCTACTGCGGCGAAGTGCTGTCACCCAACGCCGGGGCGGTGATCTGACCATGAGCAGGCCCGTCGCCATCGTGACCGGGGCGGCTCAGGGGCTAGGGCACGAGACCGCCCTTCGGCTCGCGGCGGACGGCTTCATCGTGGCCGTCAACGACATCCGTGACGACGGGCGGCTGTCTTCTTTGGCGGAAAATATTGGCGGGCTGGCCGTTCCGGCCGATATCGCCGACGCTGACTCCGTGCGGCACCTGGTGACGACCGTGGTCGAACGTCTCGGTGGCGTCGACGTTCTCGTCGGCAACGCGGCCGCAATGGAGATGGGCCCGTTCCTGACCCAGGACCCGGCGATCTGGTGGCGGCAGATCAACGTGAACCTGTCCGGCCATTTCCGGCTGGTGCAGGCGGTGGTACCGCACATGCGCGCGGCCGGGGGCGGGCGGATCGTGCTGATCGCTTCTGGCTGGGGCGTGATCGGCCATCCGAACGCGACCGCCTACGCCGCGTCCAAGGCCGGCCTGATCGCGCTCACCAAGGGCCTGGGCCGCGAGCTCGGCCCGCAGGGCATCCTGACCAACGCGATCGCACCTTCTTATATCGACACCGAGCAGCTGAACGTCGACGCGATCGACGCCGGGATCACGCTCGAGGAGATGCGGCAGCGCTACCGCGAGCTCGTGCCCACCGGTCAGCTGGCGACGGTCGCCGATATCGCCGGAGCGGTCGCCTTCCTGGCCGGTCCTGGCGGCAGCGGGTTCGTGGGCCAGATCCTGCAGCCCACTGGCGGCGTCACCCGGACCAGAGCGTAAATCACCCAATTCCCGACCCTCCCCCGAGCAGAGCCGAAACCAGCCGATCCCTTTAATGGAGGAAACGTTGTCCGAGTCCAGTGCAGAGTCGATCGGGCCGGTCGGGCCAGTCGACGGACGGCTGGTCCCGCGGTTCGCCGGCACGTCGACGTTCGCCCGGCTGCCTGAGGTCGATCGGGTCTCGGACTACGACGTAGCGGTGCTGGGCGTTCCGTTCGACAACGGGACCTCTTACCGGCCCGGCGCCCGGTTCGGGCCGATGGCGGTGCGCCAGGCCTCCCGGCACCTGCGGCCCGGCTACCACGTCGAGCTGGGGTTGTCGCCGTTCAAGACGATCCAGGTGGTCGACGCGGGCGACGTGGCCGTGACCCCGTTCGACATCGCCGCGGCGATGACCCAGATCCGCGACCACGCCACCGACCTGATCGCCGGTGACCGCCGGGTCGTCGCGATCGGCGGCGACCACACCGTGGCGTTGCCCATGCTGCGGGCCGTGACCCAGCGGCACGGGCCGGTCGCGCTGGTCCACTTCGACGCTCACCTGGACACCTGGGACACCTATTTCGACGCGCCGGTCACGCACGGCACGATCTTCCGCCGGGCGTTCGAGGAAGGACTGCTGGTCGAGGACCATTCGATCCACGTCGGGATCCGGGGGCCGATCTACGGAGAGGATGACCTGGCTGATGACCGCCGCTTCGGCTTCCGCACGATCCGGGCCGGCGACGTCGACGACCTGGGCATCGCCGGCACGATCGAGGCGATCGTCGATCGGGTCGGTGATCTGCCGGTGTACCTGTCGCTCGACATCGACGTGCTCGATCCATCGTTCGCGCCCGGGACCGGGACGCCCGAGGTAGGCGGCCTGACCAGCCGGGAGCTGCTCCGGGTGCTGCGCGGACTGCGGGCACTCCACCTTGTCGGGGCCGATGTGGTGGAGGTCGCTCCCGCCTATGACCACGCCGAGCTGACCACCGTCGCCGCCGCCACCGTGGTCTACGACCTGATCACGCTGATGGCCAAGGGGAAGGGTAAGGCCATCGATGCCAGCTGACAGCAATCCGTCAACCGGCCCGGTCCCGCCCCCAGCCGACTCGCCCGGCGGGCCAGTCCAGCCGGTCCCGCCCCCAGCCGACTCGCCCGGCGGCCCAGTCCCACCAGACGCGCCCGCACCCCACACCCCCTCCGCGCCGGTCCACCCGGCCCTCCGCCGAAAGGGCACCGGGATCAGCGCCGACGGCGAGTTTTACATGCCGACCCGCGTGCTGTTCGGGCGCGGGATCGCCGGTCAGGCCGCTGAGCACGTCGCCGCGCTCGGCGCGTCTTCCGTCCTGCTCGTCACCGACCCAGGGGTGCGTTGCGCCGGACTCGTCGCACCGGTGGAACGCGCCCTTGTCACCAGCGGGATCGACGTCACGATCTTCGACCAGGTAGAGCCGAACCCGAAGGACACCGACTGCCTGGCCGGTGCCGGGTTGATGCGCGCGGGCGCCCAGCAGGCGCTGGTCGCCGTCGGGGGCGGCTCATCGATCGACACCGCCAAGTGCATCGGTCTGCTGCTGACCAACGGCGGGCATCCGCGCGACTGGGAGGACTTCGGCGCTCTGCGGCACGACCCGCTCCCGGTGATCGCGATCCCCACCACGGCCGGGACCGGCAGCGAGGTCAGTCCGTCGGCGGTCATCACCGACACCGACCGCAAGAAGAAGATGAACCTCTTTGACCCGCGCAATTGTCCGCGGATCGCGCTCGTGGACCCCGACCTGACGTTCTCCTGCCCGCCCGCGGTGACCGCGGCGGCTGGCATGGATGCGATGTCCCACGCGATCGACTCCCTGCAGTGCCTGCTGGCGACGCCGGCTTCCGACGCTCTGGCGCTGGAAGGCGCCCGTCTGGTCGCCAAGTACCTGCGGCGCGCTTATGTCGATCCTTCGGATGTGGAGGCTCGCTGCGGGATGGCGCAAGGCAGCCTGACCGCTGGCCTGGCCGTGGGCCTGACCGACGTCTCCGGAGCGCACGCGCTGGCCGAGGCAATGGGCGCCGTGTACGGGCACCCGCATGGCTACTGCTGCGCGGTCAGCCTGCCGCCGATCATGAAGTACAACCTGCCGGTGAGCGCGGAGAAGTACGCGCGCCTGGCCTTCGCGCTCGACGTGGGCGAGCCCGGAGCCTCCGAAGACGACCTAGCCCAGGCGGCGATCGACACGATCGCCGAACTCAACCGGGTCCTTGACATACCGACGATGAGCGAGCTCATCAGGGTCGAAGATCTGGACATTCTCGCCGAAAAGGCCGAGCGCAACACCAGCACGCCGTCCAACCCGAGAGCCGCCGATGCGGCTGCCTACCGCGAGATGTTCGCCTCGGAGATCGGCGCAGCCAGCTAGCCGGAACTGCTCCGGCCGCCATAATGGCTGAATTAGCCCAGGTCAACACGGGTCCAGGCGAGCCCGCGCGGGACTGTCACACCTTACGTAGCACTACGTCCTGGCTTGCCGCGCCGTAAATATACGTCACTCGACCGATGTCTCCGTATGCAAGTTTCAGCAGCATTTGTAGTGCAAGCCGATCAGCACCTTGTACTAGGAATTTGATCGGATCTGCCAGTGACTGGCCGCGCAAGCTGACTTGCGCTCTCCCACGACGGGCCCGACAGCCCGGCAAGGAAACCAGATGGACACTCTCGCCCCGATCCGCCCGGCCCTGCAGCGCCCCCGGCGCATCGCGCTACCCGCTGGACCCGCGGCTGCGGCTGAATCCCGCCGCCAAGTCGGGGCGTACATCTACACCTGGGATGTCCCAGTCGAGCCGCTCGACGCGGAGCTGCTTACCAGCGAGCTCGTGACGAACGCGATCAAGCACGAGGTTGGCGAGACGGTCATGCTCGTCATCAGCTGCACCTGGGACCAGTTGCGCATAGATGTGCACGACACGTCGCCCTCTATGCCGGTGCCGATGAACGCCTCAACGGATGAAGAGACCGGACGCGGTCTCATGCTCGTGACCACGCTGTCGACTGACTGGGGCTGGTACCGGACCAGCGCGGGCAAGGCGGTCTACTTCACGCTCGCGTTCCAGGCCGATCTAGCCGACGCCTGCTATCGACGCCCCCAGGGCTACGGTCACCACTCCAGGTAGCGGACAAAAGCTACCCTGCGGGAGGCTGCGAGGCGCTGGCTCCCGCAGGGTCGAATAAACCAAAACAAGGCCACCCTGCGGAAGTACGCAGGCCCCGGAGCTGCCGCTGCCGCTCCGGAAACCGCCAACAAGGCGGCGGGCTTCCGCAGGGTCGAACTTCACCGGACGGTCGCTCCCCGCGGCCCCCAGGGCGCGCGGCCCACCCCGCCGCGCGCCCTGGACAGTCCGGGGATCCGGGGGGTCGTGTGCCCCGGGGCCAGCACCGCGGGGGGATCCGGGGGGTCGTTCCCCCGGGCCAGCACCGCGGGGGGATCCGGGGGGTCGTCCCCCGGGCCAGCACCGCGGGCCGACGACGGGTACGAGCCAGGCGGGCAAGCGCCGCGCGAGCGTCACTTCCCGCCGGGACTCCGGCCCTACCACAGGCCTGCACCTAACACCCGGGCGGCGGCGCTGCCGCTTTGCTGGGCCGAGGCGCCTGCACGCAGAGGCGGCGGCCTCCCGCTCCAGCGGGTGGAGCTGCCAGCTAATCGTTGCCATGTGGTGCAACTAACCGCGCTCCGGTGCCTGCACTGTGTACTTGTCAGGGATCGATCAATCCCTATGCCACTGCTAGTCAGAGGTCCTGTCGGTGGGGTTTAAAGCTGCTCTAGCCGCTGGTCCGCTCAAGCGTGGTAGTACATTAGCGGCTGCGCCGGCGAGGTCGCAGCTTGCACGTGAACGCTAGCCGGGTGCGCGGCCGCTACGGTAATTGCGGTGGTAGCCAGAGTTGATCCGGCGACGCCGAACGCAACGATAGCTGGAATAACGATGGCTCGCCCGATGCTCATGGTTCCTCCAAGGGGGTTCACCGAGGTCAGCGGCTCGGCCAACCCGTGCCGCCGGCCTGCGCGGCGCATTTCGCTCATGCCCAAAGTATTGCCCAGATGGTAGAATTTTTATGCACCCGAACAACCAATATCTGTTAATTTTTGATGAATGAAACCCACGAAAAAATCATCATTAGCGGATTCTGAGAAATGTGCATGCGGACATGCGATGGAATATGAAGGAAATCATGCCCTGAAAAGGCCGATGAAAATTTCATTGCGCGATGCAGCGGCGCTCGCATTGCCACAACTCTTGACAGTTGTTATGAACTGGCCGAATTGCGCCCGATACGGCACTTGTTTACCTATTGTTCTAGTAGTAAAGTTCGCTAGGTGCCTACAGTGACCCTGGCTGGTGCGCTGATCGGCCGAGACAACGAGCTAGCGATGCTGGCTAGGTGCATCAAGGACCTATCCAGAGGACTGGGCGGCTCGGTTCTGATCGAGGGTGAGCCAGGAATCGGTAAGTCCGCACTTGTTCGAGCCGCTCTGACTGCTTCAGCTGCGGATGTTAACTGTGAGGTGTTTTGGGGCGCGGGTGATGAACTGGGGCAGGCTTTACCGCTGTTGCCCCTTCTCGAAGGGCTCCGAGTTCGCGAACCTTCGAACAATTCGCGACGAAATTCCATAGTTCGGCTATTGCGCGGCGAAGTCACCGCTAAAGGCATGGATGTATCGGCCGCTGTGGCTGAGCAGTTGCTTGCCCTGGTGGCCGAGCAGTGTGCGGTCCGGCCGGCCGTCCTGGTCGTCGACGATCTGCAGTGGGCTGACCGGGCCAGCGTGACGCTGTGGGGTCGGCTGGCGAGATCGGCCCGTCAGATTCCGCTGCTGGTAATCGGGACGATGCGCCCGGTGCCGCAGCGCGAGGATCTGCTCGCGCTCAAGCGCGCGGTTGATGACGATTCCAGGCTGCACCTCTCGGGCCTGGCCGATCAGGCCGTGGCCGAACTTATCGGCACCCTCGCGGGCGGGACGCCGGACGGGAACCTGCTGCAGCTCGCCGAGGGAGCCGGCGGCAACCCGCTGTACGTCACCGAACTGGTCGGCGCGCTCGCCCGGAGCGCGGGCGTCACCGTGACGTCCTCCGGGGCGGCCGAGCTGACGAGCGACAAGGCTCCTGACTCGTTGTCGGCGGCAATCGCCGACCGGCTTGGCTTCGTCTCCGGGCCGGCTCGCGAAGTCCTGCGCGCGGCGGCCTTGCTCGGCGTGGACTTCGCCGTGCCGGATCTGGCCATCGTTCTGGCCAAGGGCGTGGCCGACTTGGTCCCGGCTATCGAGGAGGCCCGCCTCGCCGGGGTACTGACCGAGGCCGGAACCAATCTCGGGTTCAGGCACCCGCTGATCCGTGCTGCCCTGTACGACGGAATCGCCGTGCCGGTGCGAGCAGCCTGGCACCGGGACGCGGCGCGGGCGCTCGCCGCTGCCAACGCGCCGGCGGACCGGGTCGCCCGGCAGTTGCTCTGGGCCGTGGGCGGGTCGAGCCGCAACGCCCAGCCGCTAGATGAGTGGATCTTGAGCTGGCTCGCCGGTGCGGCTGAGCTGCTAGTCGGGCAGGCACCGCAGGTCGCCTCCGAGTTGCTGCGCCACGCCGTCGCCAACTGTCCTGTCGATTTGCCGCAGCGCGACAGCCTGGCCGCGAGGCTGGCCGATGCGGTCTTCCGGCTCGGCGACAGTGCCGAAGCCGAGCAGGTCGCACTCGGAGCGCTGCTGCATGCGACCGACCCCGATCTCATCGTCGATCTGCACTGGACGCTGGCGCAGTCCCGGATCGGCATCGGCCGCTCAGAGGAGTCCATCGCCGCGCTCAACGAGGCCCTCGCCGCCCCTGGCATCTCGGTCCGGCACCATGCCCGCTTGCTCGTGCTGGCCGCGCGGACATACAGCAACCTCGGCAACATCGAAAGGGCCGGGCGGGTTGCCGCCGATGCTCTCGATGAGGCGTCGGAAACCGGCGACAACTGGGCGATGGGCTGGGCGCTGCACGTCCTGACGATCGTGACTGGCGTGCAGGGGCAGATGACCGACGCCCTTCCGCTATTCGACCGGGCACTGGCCGTAACCCAGGCCGATCCGACCCTGACCGACCTGCGGCTGCTGCTGCAGATCAACAAGGCGATCACGCTCGGGAACCTGGACCGCTACGACGAGGCGCTCGGAGCGGCCAGGCAGGCTCTAGCGCTTGCCGATCATGTGGGCACGGTTGTCCGTCTGGTCCAGGCCCACGGCGCTCTCGGGCAGCTGCTGTTCGACACCGGGCGCTGGGACGAGGCGATGATCGAGGTCGAGAGCCTCGACGAGGACCTGAAGGAGCCCGCCGCGACCTGCTGCGATCACGGCATCGCGGCGGTGATCTGCTTCCACCGGGGCGAGCTCGATGAGGCGCGCAGTCACCTCGCCATCGCCGTCGAACACGCCGAACGGATCGGGAACCGGGTCATCGCGACGCTCTCGATGGCACGGAGCCTGGATCGCGAGCACTCAGAACAGCTGCCAGAAGCACTCGCGGTGCTGACCGAGGGCTTCGGCGACAGCATGGAGGAACTCGACGAGATCGAGGATCTGCTCGCTGACGCGGTCCGGCTCGCTATCGAGACCGGAGACCTGGCCACCGCGAAGACCCTGGTCGGCCACACCGAGGCACTCGCGTCGGGATCTGAGATCCCGCACCGCCAGGCTAACGCGCTGTACTGCCGCGGCCTGCTCGAACAGGATCCGGCTGTCGTGGTGTCGGCGGCCGGGCGGTACGAGAAGGCCGGCCGGCCCCTGCTGCAGGCGAAGGCACTGGAGGCGGCGGCCGCGGAGTTCCTCCGCGTCGGTGACCGCGACGAAGGCCGGTCGGCCTTCACCCAGGCGGTCGACGTCTACGACTCGCTCGGCGCGGCCGCCGATGTCGCCCTGATCCAGTCCAAGTTCCGCGCCCACGGGATTCGCCGCGGCCCGCACTCCAAGCATCGCCAGGCCCGCAGCGGCTGGGACAGCCTGACGCCGACGGAAATGAAAGTCGCGGCGCTGGTAGGCGGCGGAATGTCGAACCCCGAGATCGCCGCCAAACTGTTCCTTTCGCCACGCACAGTCGCCACCCACGTCTCGCACATCCTGAAGAAGCTCGACGTTCACTCACGGATCGACATCGCCCGCGAGGCGGCCCTGCGCACTATCACAGCGAAGTAATGACCCTCGTGTGGCCGGAGTTGCACGGATTGGCAGGGTCGAAGGTGCTATTGCCTACCCCTAAAGTCGGGCTTGTTCAGTTACGCTTAGTCTCAGGGTGAGATGCAATGAAAATTTCCATGAAGCATCCAGTTGACGCCTTTCGCGCGGTGCTGGCCAAGGGGGACGACCCCCTACCAACCCCCGCATGCCGCCGGGCCACGAGGAGGGACGCCGGATGACTATGCCAGGAAGCCCGACGGTTCGGCGCCGTCGCCTTGCCGCGGAACTGAGGGCGATCAGGGAGAGCAAGGGCAAAAGCGGCGACGTGGTCGCGGCCGCGCTCCGTTGGTCGCCGTCCAAGATCAGCCGCTACGAACTGGCCAGGACCGGACTCAAGCTGGCCGAGGTCGAAAAACTGCTCGATTATTACGAGGTATCAGGCTCAAGACGCTCGATGTTGCTCACCCTGGCAAGGGATGCCTCGCAAAAAGGATGGTGGGAAGAATACACGGACTTCCTATCACCTGATTACCAGCAGTTCATCGGATTGGAACATGAAGCCACGTCCATTGATATATGGCACGTTGAGGTTGTATCTGGCCTGCTGCAAACCGAAGGGTACGCTCGGCACATTATCCGCAGTTACAACCAGGTTGAGCCGATCGCCCCAGGAATGATCGAACGTTTGGTCAAAGTCCGAATGCAACGGCAGCAGGTTCTCACCAGAGAGCCTCCGATGGAACTGTCCGTTATTCTGGACGAGTCTGTGCTCAGGCGCCGTATTGGTGATCACGAAGTCATGTATGAGCAGCTCAAGCGGCTTATAGAGATCGGTGATGAACCGAGCGTGACACTTCGAATTCTCCCGCTCGACACCCAGCATACTGTTTTCGCGGAGTCGTTCGTAATATTTCGTTTCGGACACGACGCAGACGCCATTTTGCAGGATGTGGTAAGCGCCGAACATTTGAAGACCGACTTCTCCGTGCAGGGGGAAAGGGAAACCTACTTGCATAGGATCGCATTTCAAATGCTCAGCGCCTCCGCGCTTGATGCTCCGGCCTCCAGAGAACTGATACTTGAGACAGCAGAGTCGTATTGGTCAGATGCTCAGCGAACGCGCTAACTAGCTGATAGAGTACCCCGCGTATTCGTGGATGCCCCTTGGGTATTCGCATGCTCCGATAATTATTCATACGACATTCTGCGAGGTATTGGACGTGAGCAATCCAACGCTCGACGGCCGCCAGGCACCAGACTCGGGCTGGGTTAAGAGCTCCCTGAGTTTCGCCAACAGCAACTGCGTCGAGGTTGCCAACCTCCCCGGCGGCGGCATCGGGGTCCGCGACAGCAAGGACACTGGAGGCCCGTTCCTCCGGTTCACACCGGACGAATGGTACGCCTT
>DATNFM010000174.1:0-15856 GCA_035606435.1 Streptosporangiaceae bacterium
AGCGTCGACCCCGACGCCTGCGGCAGCCGAGCGAGCTGCTCAGCGGTGTGGGTCGCTACCACCTGCGGATCGGTCCCGGCCGCGCGCAGCAGCGGGACGGCGATGCCACCTTCCTGTTCGAGCAGCGCGGCCAGCAGGTGCAGTCCGTCGACGTTCGGGTTTCCCGCGGCCGAGGCGCGCTGCAGCGCGTTGCTGAGCGCCTCCTGGCTCTTGCGAGTGAGCTTGTCATCCACCTCGCGCTCACGGTCTCCTATCATGGTATGGGCATATAAGCAAATAATTCTTTATATATTAAATTTTGCGGTCGTTTTTTACGCCTTGGCCAGAGGCCGGTCGCCCGCCGGGCCGGTCACGACCCGGCTTCCGAGGCGCCCTGCTTGTGGACCGGGACCAGCGCGCCGCCGTGGCCCTTTTCCCTGACCAGTGAAGCCAGCCGGGCGGCCACCGCGCGGGTCGACTCGAGCTCGTTGCGGAGCTGGGCGATCTCGGCCTGCATCTCCGCGATCACCAGCCGGCTGCGCTGCCACTCGCTCTCCAGCTCGAGGATGCGCTTGATGCCGGACAGGTTGATGTTGTCCTCCTGGGACATCCGCTGCACCTCGCGCAGGATCAGGATGTCGCGCAGCGAGTACCGCCGCCCCTTGCCGGCCGTCCGGCCTGGCGAGACCAGGCCGAGCCGGTCGTAGGTGCGCAGCGTCTGCGGATGCAGGCCGGACAGCTGGGCGGCTACGGAGATGACGTAGACGGGAGTGTCGTCGGTCAGCTCGAAGTCACTCGACATGTGAGCTCACATCCGGCCTTTTCTCAGCAGCTCATCGCGCGGGTCCTCACCCGCGGTGGCTTCCCTGAACTTCTCCAGGGCGTCCTTGGCGGTGTCGGTCAGCTCGGTCGGCACCTGGACGTTGACCTCGACGAGCAGGTCGCCCATCGTGCCGTCGGTACGCCTGACGCCCTTGCCGCGGACTCGGAACTTCGCGCCGTTCGCGGTGCCGGCCGGAATTCTGATGCTGACCGGCTGACCCTTGTGCGCGGGCACCTTGATGTCGGCGCCCAGCGCCGCCTCGGCGAACGTGACCGGCACGACGACCGTCAGGTTGTGCCCGGTGCGCCCGAAGACCGGATGGCTGCCGACGTGCACGCGCACGTACAGGTCGCCGGCCGGCCCGCCGCGCTCGCCGGGAGCGCCCTTGCCCTTGAGCTTGATCCGCTGCCCGTCGGCCACGCCGGCCGGGATCCTGGCCTGGATGGTCCGCGAGCTCATCGCCCGCCCGCTGCCCGAGCACGCGGCGCACGGATCCTCGACGACCATTCCCCGGCCCCGGCAGGTGGCGCACGGCTCGGAGAACGCGAACGCGCCCTGGTCCCGGCTCGACTGGCCGGTGCCCTGGCAGTCAGGACACACCTTCGGCATGGTGCCGGCCTTAGCGCCGGTGCCGCGGCAGACCTTGCAAGGACCCTCGTCAGTCAGCCGCAGCGTCACCGTCGAGCCGTCGATCGCGTCGCTGAACGACAGCGAGGCCTCGGTCTCGACATCGGCGCCGCGGCGCGGCCGGGCCTGCGTAGTCGTGGTGCGGCCGCCGCTGTTGCCGAACATGCCGAGCAGGTCGCCTAGCCGGCTCCCGGCCGAGCCGGTCGAGCCGAACAGGTCGCGTGGGTCGAAGCCGCCGAAACCACCGCTCTGGCCGCCGCCTGGCATCCTGACGCCGCCGGACCCGAACAGGGACCTGGCCTCGTCGTACTCCTGGCGGCGCTTGGCGTCGGACAGGACGTTGTACGCCTCTGATATCTCCTTGAACCGCTCCTCCGACGCCGAGTCACCCTTGTTGGCATCGGGGTGGTACTTGCGCGCGAGCTTGCGGTAAGACTTCTTGATCTCCTCAGCGGACGCGCCCTTGGAGACGCCGAGAGCCTTGTAATAGTCCTTCTCGAGGAAGTCCTTCGTACTCAACAGGCTTCTCCTGATCGGCAGTTCATTTGTGGTCTTCTAGCTGGGTCTAGTGGTGACTGGCGTTGGTGCTGGCCGGCGCGGCCGTCAATCCGGCTGCGCCGGCCAAGCGGTCAGCCTGCATCTTCGGGCGCGGAAGCGGTTTCGTCGTCGACGATCTCGCCCTCGACGACCTCGGCCTCGGCCTCGCTGCCCTCGCCCCCCTCGTCGGGCGCCGTCCTGGCTCCCGACGGGTCGGTGGGCTCGGCCACCGCGACCCTGGCGGGCCGCAGGATCCGCTCTCCGACCTTGTATCCCGGCTGCAGGATCTGGACACAGGTGGGCTCGGTGACGTCTGGCGAGTACGAGTGCATGAGAGCCTCATGCACGTTCGGGTCGAACGGCTCGCCCTGCTCACCGAACGTGGTCAGGCCAAGCTTGCTGACCGTCGACTCCAGCGCCTCGGCGATGGCCTTGAAGCCACCGGTCAGCTCTTCGTGCTCGCGGGCCCGGCCGATGTTGTCGAGCACCGGAAGCAGTTCGGCGACGACGCTGGCCAGCGCCTGCTCACGAACGGCGACCCGGTCGCGCTCCACCCGCTTGCGGTAGTTCGCGTACTCGGCCTGAAGGCGCTGCAAGTCCGCAGTCCGCTCGGCGAGCTTGGCTGCCACCTCGGCTCCCTCTGTCCCTGTCCCTGTCTTGGTGTCGCTCGTAGTGTCTTTGGTGGTGTTGTTCGTGGTGTTGGGCCCAGCCTGGGCCTCGTCCTTGTCGGGTGCGCTCGCCGGCCCGGCCCCGGCAGCCTCCTTGCGGGGGCTGCCGGGCTTGGACGCGGAGTGCTTGCCTGGCCTTTGCTGACCGGCGGCTCGAGTGGACGCAGCCTGGTCGCCAGATCCCTCTGGCTGCCTCGGCTGGCCGGTGACGGGATCGATCTTCCTGCGATCCCTGATCACCGGGCCCTGGCTGTCCTGCTCAGAAGCCGACATCAGGCGGAGTCACCCCCAGAGGGCTTCTCGTCCTCGACGATCTCGGCCTCGACGACTTCGTCGTCGGCGGCTTCGTCGGTCGGGCCGGTCGCGTCCTGGGCGCCGCTCTGCTGCTCGGCCTGAGCCTGGGCGTAGATCGCGCTTCCCATCTTCTGGCTGACCTGGGCGGCCTTCTCGGTGGCGGTACGGATGACCTCGGTGTCGGTGCCCTCGAGCGCCTTCTTCAGCTCCGCGATGGCCTCGTTGACCTCGGCGGTCACGTCGGCCGGAACCTTGTCGGCGTTCTCGGAGAGGAACTTCTCCGTGGTGTAGGTGAGCGTCTCGCCGCGGTTGCGGACCTCGGCGTCCTCGCGGCGCTTGCGGTCCTCGTCGGCGTACTTCTCGGCGTCGGCCATCATCTTCTCGATGTCGTCCTTGTTCAGCGCCGAGCCGCCGGAGATCGTCACCGACTGCTGCTTGCCGGTGCCCAGGTCCTTGGCCGAGACGTTCACGATGCCGTTGGCGTCGATGTCGAAGGTGACCTCGATCTGCGGCATTCCGCGCGGCGCCGGGGCGATGCCGGCCAACTCGAACATGCCGAGCTTCTTGTTGTAGGCCGCGATCTCGCGCTCGCCCTGGAAGACCTGGATCTGGACCGAGGGCTGGTTGTCATCGGCGGTGGTGAAGATCTCCGAGCGCTTGGTCGGGATCGTGGTGTTCCGCTCGATCAGCTTGGTGAAGATGCCGCCCTTGGTCTCGATGCCCAGCGACAGCGGGGTCACGTCGAGCAGCAGGACATCCTTGACCTCGCCCTTGAGCACGCCAGCCTGCAGGGCGGCGCCGACTGCGACGACCTCGTCCGGGTTGACGCCCTTGTTCGGCTCCTTGCCGCCGGTCAGGTCCTTGACCAGGTCCACGACCGCCGGCATCCGGGTCGAGCCGCCGACCAGCACCACATGCTGGAGTTCGGCCAACTTGATTCCGGCGTCCTTGATCACCTGCTGGAACGGGTGCTTGCACCGGTCGAGCAGGTCGGAGGTCATCTTCTGGAACTCGGCCCTGGACAGCTTGGTGTCCAGGTGCAGCGGGCCCTGCTCGCTGTGGGTGATGTAGGGCAGGTTGATCTGGGACTCGGTCGAGCTGGACAGCTCGATCTTGGTCTTCTCCGCGGTTTCCCGCAGCCGCTGCAGCGCCATCTTGTCCGAGGACAGGTCGATGCCGTAGCTGTTCTTGAAGTTCTTCACCAGCCAGTCCACGATCCGCTGGTCCCAGTCGTCGCCGCCGAGGTGGTTATCGCCGCTGGTCGCCTTGACCTCGACCACGCCCTCACCGACTTCGAGCAGCGAGACGTCGAAGGTGCCGCCGCCGAGGTCGAAGACCAGGATCGTGGCCTCACCCGACTTGTCGAGGTGGTAGGCCAGCGCGGCCGACGTCGGCTCGTTGATGATGCGCAGGACGTTGAGGCCGGCGATCTGGCCCGCCTCCTTGGTGGCCTGGCGCTGCGCGTCGTTGAAGTACGCGGGAACGGTGATCACCGCGTCGGTCACCGGCTCGCTCAGGTACGCCTCGGCGTCCCGCTTGAGCTTCTGCAAGATGAACGCGGAGATCTGCTGCGCGTTGAACTTCTTGCTGTCGATCGAGATCTGCCAGTCGGTGCCCATCTGGCGCTTGACCGACCGGATCGTCCGGTCCACGTTGGTCACGGCCTGGCGCTTGGCGACCTCGCCGACCAGCACCTCACCGTTCTTAGCGAAGGCCACCACGGACGGGGTGGTCCGCGATCCCTCAGCGTTCGCGATGACCGTGGGCTCGCCGCCCTCTAGAACGGCGACGACCGAGTTGGTCGTCCCCAGGTCTATGCCTACCGCTCGTGCCATGTTGTCAGTCCTTGATCGTCGTTGGTTGGTACGAAGCTTGAGTCTCTCGCACGCAAGTTTGCCATCTGAGCGGACTCAAGTCAAATAAAGTTGAGTCTAGTCGGCTCAACTTTATTACGTGCTCGGCCTGTGTCTGCCGTGACCGGCGTGCTCCGGATTCACATACATGCCTTTTAAGGCTTTTATGGCGAAACGCTGGGCGCGGGCTTGCTGCCTGGCCTCCAGAGGCCAGTCTCGGCCTGGGCCACACCAATTTAGTCGCCGTATCGATGTAAGAACCCCGTGTCCGCAAGCATTCCCTAGCGAAGGAACGAATCATCGAAGACCCAGACATAGGAGGGTTCATGAAGCGCATGCGCGGGATGCTTGCCCATTCCCCGTCGCTCGCGATCTCAATGCTCGCGCTCGTCTTCGCGCTCGGCTCCGGCGCCGGTTACGCGGCCTCCACGGCCGCGAGGGCTCCTGGCTCGCATGTGCCGGTCTTGGCCTTCCACCACCTTAAGCTCGGCAAAGGCTCGATACCGAGGCCGATGCCAGGCGGTTCGCGGTCATTTACGCTGAGAACCGCTCCCGGGTCTACGCCCTCGCCGTCAGCAAGGCGGGTCGGCAACTGGCGGACGAGATCCTGAGCGAGGTCTTCATGATCGCGTGGCGGCGGTTCGGCGAGATGCCCGAGCCGCCGCTGCCCTGGCTGCTCGCCGTGACCAGGAACGTAGCGATGAGCCAGCGTCGGACGCTGGCCAGGGAGCGGTCGCTGGCGACCGAGTTGGATGCGTGGG
This sequence comes from Streptosporangiaceae bacterium, assembly GCA_035606435.1. Taxonomy (GTDB): domain Bacteria; phylum Actinomycetota; class Actinomycetes; order Streptosporangiales; family Streptosporangiaceae; genus Chersky-822. The sequence continues at coordinate 5,543 of DATNFM010000174.1, forward strand.
TCGCAGACGCGCAGGCGGCCGTGGGCGACATCGCCGACGACGTAGCGGAACGGGTCGCCGTGCTGACCGCGCTCGCCACGCTAGCCGAGCCGGACCGGGAACTGCTCACGCTTGTGGCCTGGCACGACCTGTCGCCGAAGGCGGCCGCCCAGGTGGTCGGCTGCTCGACCGCGGCGTACTTCGTCCGCCTGCACCGGGCCCGTCGACGCCTGGAAGCCGCGCTGGCGGCAGCCGGTGCCGAACCGGGCGCCGAAGCCGGGCCAACTGCCGCGAGACAGGAACGCGTGCGATGAGGAAACCTCGGACCCACGTGCTGGCGGTGCTGGGCAGGGCTCGCCCCGCGCGGCTGGACGCGGACACTGCGGTGCGGACCAACTGGCCGACGGCGGCCAAGCTCATGGAAACCGCCGAGCTGGCCGACGACGATCCCGTCGCTGAAACCGATCATGCCCGGCTCCCGACCTCCGTCCGGCGGCGGCCGCTAGTTCCGGTCAAGCTGGTTGGCGCGCTGGCCTCGGCGGCAGTGACGGCCGTGGTGATCGTCGTCGCGGTATTCGCGGGGGCCGTCGTGCTCAGGGCACCGCATCACCAGCCCACTGCAGTCCGTTCATCGCCGGGTCAGCGGTCCGCCGGTCGGCTAGTCTTCCGCGCGCTCCCGCTCGGGCCGCACTGGCACGGTCACCTGGCCTACGCCGTGAACTACGGGGTGGTCTACCTGGCCGGAAAAGCGACTCAGGATCGCCACGTCGGCCAGTCGGTCGGGCCTATGGCGACGCTGCCGCCCTCGGCCCGGCCAGCCGGCCAGCTGAACGTGGTCGCGATCGTCAGCGCCGGCGCTGGCTCTATCAAGATCGGTGCCGACGGCCAGATCGAAGTAACCGGGCAACACGCCGCTGTCACATCGGTTTCACTGGACGGGGTCTCGTTCCCGGTTGGCTCGGGGTGAATGTTGGAGTAACAAAGCGATTTCGCAATGACTCCAGCCTCAGCGGGTTATATACGGTAACGACCGGATCCTGAGAGCGACCATCTCGTCACCCTGAGAACCTAAGACCCCCGTGCTGACTGAGCCAGGCGACCATGCGAAGATCTCGGCCCCCAGCGGTGCCGAGACCGGGGCTGACCATGCCTCCGTCGCCGTGGCGGTACGCCGCGCCCGTTGGTCGACCTGGCTGGTGCTCGCGGTGTACCTGCTGGCGGCGCTCGCCGTGACCTGGCGGCTGTGGGTCGATCCGGCCTCCCGCACCGTGGCCGGCAATCCTGACGACGCCGACCTGTTCGCCTGGTACATGCGCTACGCGGCCAACTCGATCGCGCACTGGCAGCTGCCGGCCCTGGTGACCCCGGCCCTGAACGCGCCGAGCGGCATCAACTTGATGTGGAACTCCTCGCTGCTGCTGCCGTCGATCCTGCTCGCGCCGGTGACGCTGCTCTTCGGTGCCCAGGTGAGCCTGACCGTGCTTACCACGCTCGGCTTCGCGGGCTCGGCGGCGGCCATGTTCTGGGTGCTGCGACGCTGGCAGGTGAGCGAGTCGGCGGCCGCGATCGCGGGAGCGGTGTACGGGTTCTCCCCGGCGCTGCTGCAGTCCGCGCTCGGTCACTACGACCTGCAGTTCGCGGTGCTGCCGCCGCTGATCGTGGACACGATGCTGCGGATCGCGATCGGACCTGACCGGCGGGCCGTGCTGGCCGAACGAGCCGAGCGGATCAGGCGGGCCAGACGGAAGGAGTCGGAGGGGTCCGGGACGGCCGGGTCGGTCGGATCGGCCGGGTCTGTGGGGCCGGTCGGGGCGGTCGGGTCGCTCGGTGACGAGGGCGAGCAGGTGACCCGGTGGCGGCCGGAAGTCAGGACGGGAATCTGGCTCGGCCTGCTGGTCACCGCCGAGCTCTTCGTCAGCGAGGAACTGACCCTGACGACGGTGCTCACCGGAGCCCTGCTGATAGTCATCCTCGGCACCGGGTTCTGGCCGCAGGTCAGAGCCAGGCTGGAGCCGACGCTGGCCGGTGCCGCGGTGGCCGTCGGCGTCACGCTCGCGACGGCCGGCTGGGCGCTGTGGGTGCAGTTCTTCGGCCCGCTGACCCAGAACAGCTCGCCGTTCCTGCCCGACTTCTACGTCAACGACCTCAGCGGCTTCATCACGCCGTCGGGCTCCCTGCTGTTTCACACCTCGGCCAGCGCGGCCACCGCCGCTGCCTACCGGGGCCAGCCGCCCGAGTACCTGGCCTACCTCGGCTGGCCGCTGGTCATCGTCCTCATCGTGGCCGCGGCCGCGTTCTGGATGCAGCCCGTCATCCGCGCGTTCGGGGCCAGCGCGATCGTGCTGGCCCTGCTCTCGCTGGGCGGCCACCCGCTGGTCTCCGGCGTCGACCACGTCGGTGTGGACCTGCCGTGGCGCTGGCTGCAGTACCTGCCGCTGGCCGGCTCGGTGCTGCCCGACCGGTTCTCTATCGTGCTCGACGGGCTCGCGGCCGTGCTCCTGGCCCTGGTGCTTGATCAGGTCCGGCAGCGCCTGCGGCTACGCGACCCCGGCGGCGGCCAGTCCCGGCTCCAGTCCCCGGTCGAGCCGGAGGCCCGGCTGCGTGACCTAGGCGGCGGCCAGTCCCGGCTCCAGTTGCGGCCCCGGCTCCGGGCGGCTGCGGCAACCGGACTGGCAGTGCTGGTCTGCCTGCCGCTCGTGCCGCTGCCGCTGCCGCCCGCCCTGGCCGAGCAGCTCCCGGCCGGCTGGACGGCGGCCTTCGCGGCCCTGCACCTGCCCGACGGTGCCCGGGTCCTGGTCGTCCCGGTGCCCGAAGTGCACCTGACCGAAGCGATGCGCTGGCAGGCCGACTCCGGCCAGCAGTACTCCCTGATCGGCGGCTACTTCATCGGCCCGGCGTGGGACGGCCACGCCTACATCGACGGGAACGGCCTATCGGCTACCTCCGTCTACCTGAACGAACTCTGGGCGTCCGGCCTCCGGCCGGGAACGCCCTTGGCGCTCGCCGCCGCCGGCGCGGGTCTCGGCCCTCCGCCACTGGAGCCGCCGTCGACGGCCCAGGTGCACGCCGACGTCTCCGCCTGGCAGCCCCAGGCGGTGGTCGCGGTCACCCGCCCAGGCTCGCCCCTAGCCAGATACCTCACCGGCCTCTTCGGCAAGCCGGCGGTCAGCACGGCCACCGTCCTAGCCTGGCGCCCCCGCTAGCCGGCCAAAGCCCGAACCCAACAGCGTCAACGGGTCAGCGCTGTCGTGCCCCAGCAGGACCCGCAACAGCGTCGGCCCGCAGACGCTGCTATCTGAACACCTTCGGGTCAGCGCTGTTGTGGCTGTCCGGGCCGGTACAGCAGCGCTGACCCGCAGGCGTTGCGGCATCAGGCGGACCGAAGCAAACGCGAGGGCTAGCCGGCCCAGTTGCCGGACATGAAGAGCAGGCCGATCGCGGCGCTGATCGGGATGGAGATCGCCAGGTAGACGTAGCCGATCCAGGCCCGGCGCATCGCCAGCACCGCGAGCCCGCACCACAGCGGCCACAGCAGCAGCAAGGACCGCGGCACCGACTCGTACCAGATCGAGGTCGCCAGCGCGAAGATCGTGAGCCCCACGTAAATCGCCTCGGGCCAGCGCCGGTGCACGAGCAGCGCGATGGTGACGATCACCCCGGCCGCGACGGCGAAGATCTCCAGCTGGAACACGAAATTGATCGGCGCGCTGAACTCGCTCCCGAAACCGGCTGCCCAGGTGGTCTTGAACGTGTCGATCGGGTTCGTCAGCTGCCGCTGCCAGCCGTGCTGCTCGGCGTGCATCCAGGCCAGCCAGCTGCCCGTGCTCACCTTCAGGTAGATCTCGTAGCAGGCGAGCGGCACCAGCGCCGGGAGGAACGTGACCAGCGCCCGCACCCGCTGCCCGTCGGCCCGGCGCAGAATCTCGAAGGCCACCGCCGCGCACAGGAACAGCCCGTTGATCCGCACCACGCTGGCCAGGCCCGCCAGCAGCACCGCGGCCACCCAGCGGTCACGGGGTTGGCAAACACCAGCAGTGCGGTCTCCGGACGGCAGTCCGGAGACCGCACTGCGCGCGCACAGCCAGCTCGTCGCGGCCAGCGCCAGGAACAGCGCCTCGGTATAGCCGGCGGCCAGGAAGATCGCGGCCGGCGAGACGACCAGGAACAGCACCGCCTTGCTGCCCGAGCCAGGCAGGTAGTCCCGCTCCGCGATCCGGCTGAGCGCGACCACGGCCACGGCGCCGGCCAGGAACGAGACGATCAGTCCGGACACCGTCCACTGGCGCGCCAGCGCGTGCACGATGTCGAGCGCGGCCGGGAACCCGGGGAAGAACGCGATCTGGTCCGGATACAGCTTCTCGGCCGGGCTGAAGTAACCGAACTGCGCGATGTCGGCCAGCCGCACCGCGTCCCAGTTCTGCCAGAGCTGGAACCAGCCCTGGGGCGACTTCGCCCCGCCGCGGAAGATGAACGCCGCGGGCCAGGTCAGCGCCAGCACCGCGAGCCTGGTGGTCAGCCAGATGGTCAAGGCGCTGCGGTCAGTCGGCGATAGGCGACCGTACTGCCTGCTCAGCCAGGCGACCGGTGTGGTGCGGTCGTGGGCTGTTACGTCTGCGACGGCTGTCATGGGGTCCGATTTCCTTGCTGACCGGGCCTTGGAGTTGGCGGCGCCTGTCATCGAAGACTAGTGGCTCTTTTCAGACTGCGAATCCGTCCGGCGTACGCTGGCAGCCAACGTCGTCCCCGGAGGTCGATTTGGCGCTGCGGATCATCATCGGACTTGGCCTGACCGTGATCGCGGGTGCGATCGCCGGCTGGCGTCTTTGGTGGCTCTACCGGCTCGCGACGAGCGGGCAGCCGGCCCCCGAGCGGATCGAACAACTACGCAGTCATCCCGGCCGTGGCGCGGAGACCCAGGCGACCGAGGTCTTCGGCCAGCGCAAGCTGCTGCAATGGACGGTGCCGGGGGTCGCGCACTTCCTCACGTTCTGGGGCTTCATCATCTTGTTCCTGACGATCATTGAGGCCTACGGCGACCTGTTCAGCAAGACATTCGCGATTCCGGGCATCGGGCACTGGGCGTTTATCGGCTTTATCGAGGATCTCTTCGCCGTCGGCGTGCTGGTCGGGATCGGCGCCTTCTCGGTGATCAGGCTGCGCAGCAATCCCAAGAGCGAAGGCCGGGCGTCGCGCTTCTCCGGTTCCCACACCGGCGCGGCCTGGCTGGTCCTCGCGGGGATCTTCCTGGTAGTCGCGACGCTGCTGATCTACCGGGGCGCGCAGATCAACACCGGTGACTTCCCCTACGCCCACGGGGCGTTTGCCTCCCAGATCGTCGGCCATTGGCTCTCGCCGCTCAGCAGCGGCGCCAACATGGCGATCGAGACAGCGTTCGTGATCGCCCAGCTGGCCGTGATCCTCGGCTTCGGGGTCTTCGTGACCTACTCCAAGCACCTGCACATCGCGATCGCGCCGCTGAACGTGCTGTTCTCCCGGCGCCCCAACGGCCTGCGCGAACTGCAGCCGATGCGCTCGAACGGCAAGGTGCTCGACTTCGAGGAAGCCGACCCGGACACCGATGTCTTCGGGCTCGGCAAGATCGAGGACCTGACCTGGAAGGGCATGCTCGACCTCGGCACCTGCACCGAGTGCGGCCGCTGCCAGTCGCAGTGCCCGGCGTGGGCGACCGGTAAGCCGTTGTCGCCGAAGATGCTGATCCTCGACCTGCGCGACCACGCGTTCGCCAAGGCGCCTTACCTGCTGGCCGGCTCCGATGAGGCCCGTGAAGCGCTGCCTGATGCCGTCAAGCAGGAGGCAGAAAGACCGCTGGTGGCTTCTTCCGAAGATGGCGGCGTCATCGATCCGGACGTGCTGTGGTCATGCACCAACTGCGGGGCCTGTGTCCATGAGTGCCCGGTCGACATCGAGCACATCGACCACATCACCGACATGCGCAGGCACCAGGTGCTGATCGAGTCTGCCTTCCCGCAGGAAGCCTCGGGCATGCTGAAGAACCTGGAGAACAAGGGCGACCCGTGGGGGATGGGCGAGTCGAAGCGCGCCGAGTGGATGACCGACCTCGACTTCGAGGTCCCTGTCGCCCGTGGCAAGATCGGCGACGACGTGGAGTACCTGTTCTGGGTCGGCTGCGCGGGCGCGCTCGAGGACCGGGCCAAGAAGACCACGAAGGCGATCGCCGAACTGCTGCACACCGCCGGGGTGTCGTTCGCCGTGCTCGGTCCGGCCGAAACCTGCACCGGTGACCCGGCCCGGCGGATGGGCAACGAGTTCGTGTTCTCGATGCTGGCCCAGCAGAACATCGAGACGCTGAACGAGGCCGGGGCGAAGAAGGTCATCGCCAGCTGCCCGCACTGCTTCAACACGATCGCGAACGAGTACCCGCAGCTGGGCGGCAACTACGAGGTGATCCACCACACCCAGCTGCTGGCCCGGCTGGTCTCCGAGGGCAAGCTGAAGCCCGTCAACCCGATCGAGGAGAAGATCACCTACCACGACCCGTGTTTCCTCGGCCGGCACAACCGGGTGTTCACCCCGCCGCGCGAGATCATGGAGCAGGTGCCTGGCGTGCAGGCGCAGGAGATGCACCGGTGCAAGGAGCGCGGCTTCTGCTGCGGCGCCGGCGGCGCCCGGATGTGGATGGAAGAGCGGATCGGCAAGCGGATCAACATCGAGCGGATCGAGGAAGCGCTCACCACCGACCCGGACACGATCTCGACCGGTTGCCCGTACTGCATGGTCATGCTCGGCGATGCGATCGCCGCGAAGAAGAGCTCAGGCGAGGCCAAGGAGACGCTCGAGGTCGTCGACGTGGCCCAGCTCCTGGCCAGATCGGTCGCCAAGCCTCCGCAGGCGGCCGCGCCGGCCCAGGACTAGGCCCACCCAGCTCGCGGCGAGACGACAAATGGAAACCAGGCGCGCCGAGGCGTTCAGCGACGGAGTATTCGCGGTCGCGATCACCGTGCTGGTCTTCGGGCTGCTGCCGGTCGGCGCCGGGCCCAGCGTCGGGCCCGAGCTGCTGCACGCCTGGCCGCAGTACCTCGCCTACGTGGTCAGCTTCCTGACCATCGGCATCATGTGGCTGAACCATCACGCGCTGATGGGCTCGTTGCGGGAGGTAGACCGGTCGCTGCTGGTGATCAACTTGCTTCTGCTGCTGGGCGTGGTGGCCGTGCCCTGGCCGACCACCTTGGTCGCCGATCACCTGAACGGCCCCGGGACTGACGGCGGCCGGGCCGCGGCCATCCTGTACGGCGTCGTGCTGTTCGCCGTGTTGCTGACCTACGCGGTGATGTGGCTCTACATCGGCCGGAACGCCGCCAGGATCGCCCGGGATCCCGACCGGCCGCCGACGCGGCTGAAGAGCGCGGCCTTCATGGTCGGCCTGGGTGGCTACGCGCTCGGCGCGGTGGTGGCGGTCTTCTCCCCAGGCGCGGCGGTCACGATCTACGGCCTGGTGGCGGTCTACTACCTGTTCGAGCACCCGCCGCGCCAGACCGCAAGCTCAACCCCGGCCGTCACGTCGGATCCGGCCGTCGAAGGCCCGGGCGCCGAGCCCTAACCGCGGCGGTTCTGGCTGGTGGACCAGCCTCTGGCTTCGTGGGGCCGTAGGCCCTTACCGCAATATTTTCTGCTAAAGGTCGTCGGGTTTTACTCGGTTGCCGGCCGCCGCGCTTACTGAGCGGAAACAGTGTTAGCGCGGCTGGGGAGCCAGATTCTGACTCTGGTGCCGTGCCCGGTCCACGATTCCAGCGTGGCCTGGCCACCATGCGCGGTCGCGATCGCCTGCACGATCGACAACCCGAGCCCGCTGCCCCCGCCGGAGGAGAAGTCCGGCACCGGAGCGCCGCCGTTGGACTCGGCGTTCTCGGCCATCCGGTCTGAGGCGCGGTGGAACCGGTCAAACGCCTTAGCCGCGTCATCTTCCGACATGCCAGGCCCCGAGTCCGCTACTTCGATCAGCACGCCGCCTTGCACCTTGCCGAGCCGGACGGCGACCGGATCTGAGGTCTTGGTGTGGGCGCGCACGTTGCCGAGGAGGTTCGACAGCACCTGCCTGATCCGCCGTTCGTCGACGACGGCGATCAGCCTTGGCGGTGCCTGGGCGCTGATCGGCCGGTCGGGTTCGACCGCGGTGGCGTCGGCGACGGCGTCCCTGACCACGGTCGCCAGGTCGGTCTCGGTCAGGTCGAGCGAGGACGTCCGGTCCAGCCGGGCCAGTTCGAGCAACTCGGCGACCAGCGTGGACATCCGCTGCGCCTCCTGCTCGATTCGTCGCATCGCCCCGGGCAACTGGTCGGGGCCAAGCGCGCCCTGGCGGTAGAGCTCGGCGTAGCCGCGGATCGTGGTCAGCGGCGTGCGCAGCTCGTGCGAGGCGTCGGCGGCGAACTCGCGCACCTTGCGCTCGGAGTTCAGCCGGGCGCCGAAGGCCTGCTGGATCCGGTCGAGCATGGTGTTGATCGCGACCCGCAGCTTGCCGATCTCGGTCTGGTCGTCGGGCCCGGACATCCGCTCGGTCAGGTCGCCCCTGGTCGTGATGTCGTTGGCGGTCTTGGCCATCCGGTCGAGCGGCTCAAGCCCGCGGGCGATCAGCCAGCGCCCGCCGAGGGCCAGCAGCGCGATCAGGCCGCCACCGGTGATGATCTCGGCCACGATCAGCCCGCGGAGCTTCCCGGTGACCTGGTTGAACTGCTCGGCCACGATCAGTACCTGGGTCTGCCGCTGCGCGTTCTCGGTCGACGGGATTAGCCTGGCCACGGCGGTGAGGTGATAGTTGATCTTGCCGGCCGGGACGGTGAACAACGTGTCGTTCTTCGCGAGCGGATATACCTTGCTCTGCCCCAGCTTCCTGATCGCCGCCGCCAGCGCGTGGTTCACGGGGGCGCGCCCGGTCAGCAGTGACTTGACCGTGAACGGGCTGAGCGTCGCCAGCACCGCCGACATCTCAGGGGATGGCCGCTGGTTGATGTCGTCGGGGCTCCGGTCGCTCTCATCCCTGATGATGACCTGGAACTGATTGGTGAGGTTATGGCCGAACAGCTCCGTGCTGACAATCCCCAGGACAAGCAGAAAGACCGCCGTGACGGCGATCTGGAGCAAGAGCAGCCTTGAGCGCAGCGACAGGCCGCGGGAGCTCTTGCTCAGCCGCCGCCCGGTTCCGCCTGCCATCGCTGCTCCGCCTGATGTGCCTGGTGCGCCGCCGCTTGTTCGGGCAGCCGCAGGCTGTAGCCGACACCACGCTGGGTGTGGATGAGCGGCGGGCCGAGCGGGTCGAGCTTGCGGCGCAGGTAGCTCACGTATGTCTCAACGATCTGTGACTCGCCAGCGTAATCCCAGCCCCAGACGTTCTCCAGCAGCTGAGCGCGGGTAAGTACCCGGCCCTGGTGCCGCATGAGATAGGCGAGCAGCCGGAACTCGGTCGGCGACAGCTCTACCGGGTGGCCGGCCCGCTTGACCGTCCACATCGCCTCGTCGAGCTCGAGGTCGCCCGCCCGCAGCGTGCCGTCCACGACACCGGGCTGCTGGGGCTGAGCCGATCTGGCCGCCCGGCGCAGCACCGCGCGCACCCGGGCGACCAGGGCTTCGACGGAAAATGGCTTGGTGACGTAGTCGTCGCCGCCGATGGCCAGGCCGGTCACGGTGTCGGAGGAGGTGTCGCGGGCGGTCAGGAAGATCACGGGCACCTCGTTGCCTGATGCCCTGAGCCTGCGGCAGACCTCGAAGCCATCGATGTCGGGCAGCATGACGTCGAGCACGATCAGGTCGGGTTTTATGGTCTCCGCCTGGCGCATCGCCTCGCTCCCGTTCGCGGCGGTGCTGACCATGCAGCCGTGGAATTTGAGCGCGACCTGGACAAGCTCGCGAATGTTCGGCTCGTCGTCTACTACGAGTACCCGGGGGATTCGGTCCGCGTCGGTCATCACTGTCGCTTAGCTCACAGTTCGGGTGGGTCGAAAAGCGGGGCGCTGTCCTGAATAAGGAGCGTACGGGATACAGGTGGTGACGTGCGGCAGTGATTCAGCGACGCAGCGAGTATGCGGACATCACGATATGGCGACGCCGGCAGCTCGCGGGTTCATTCGAGCTGCCGGCGTCCATTGCGGGTGATCCTCGTCAGGCAGTTCCAGCTCCGGCTAGCCGCGGATGATGATCAGCCTGACATTTGCCAGCTCCGCCCACCACGTCGCCGGCAACGAACACCCGCTGGCCAGGAACCGGCGTGCGCGCGCCGGCTGACCTAGCGTCGTCCATGGCCTCGACCCTGCCACGCGTCACTGTGACATTCGGTTGGGGACCCTGAGATTTCCCTGGGAATGG
>DATNFM010000175.1:0-34284 GCA_035606435.1 Streptosporangiaceae bacterium
ACCAGGCGGAAAGTCTCCCCGATCATGAAGCCTGCCGCTGCGGGCCAGCCGGGCACCGGACGCCGCCGCCCCCTGCCGGCCCCCTGAGCCAGGTCACGGACGGGTCCCGGCCCTATCGCGCGAGAAATCCCGCGACACGCCGCAAACTCGATTTATTCTGGAATGAATACTTTCCTGATGATATGCGCATTCATCAGGCGCCAGCCTTCCGTGCCCTCCCGCCGGCCCTACCGCCAGCCCCGCTGACCACATGAGCACCACCCGCCCCGCCGAGCGGTCCCGATCCCGCCCCGCCACCACGAACGACACGCCCACGAGTTAATAAACGGCAGGCCCATAGCCCTGGTTAGCGACCTCGAAAACGGTACGAATCCGACAAAATTCATCGCTAACCAGGGCTAAGGCGTCGCAACCAGGGCTAAGGCGTCGCAACCAGGGCTAAGGCGTTGCCATGGTCGCGGATCAGGCGCCGGGCGAAGACGATGGAAGCGTGTGCGTTGGCGTTTGGGGCTTGCCTTCCACCATTCGGAAGCTCAGCGTGCCGTTCACGGTGTCCTGCAGCAGCGTGTTCATGAAGCGGGTGAGCCGACCGCGCTGCCAGGCCGTCTTGGGCGACGTGAGGTCGATCTTCTCAGCCCAGACCAGCACCAGGTAGTGGCCCTTGACCACGGCCTCCTCAAGTCCGGTGCCCTGCCCGAGCTTGCTGGTCACGCCGTTCTTCGAGGGGAGCTGCGCGACGAACTCGGACGGTCCGGTTTTCAGTGCCGCCTTGCTCGCCGCCGCCGCGCTGTCCAGGTTGAACACGCCGATCGTCGCCATCGCGTTGTCGAGCCTGGCGACATAGCTGGCCCGCATGTCCTGCGTGCAGTCGGCCTTGTGCACCGCTGCCTGCAGGGACGCCCCGATCAGCGCCGTGCGGCAGTTGCGCCCCGGCTGAATCTTGGTCGCGTGGAAGTACACGCCGTTGGTCAGGAAGCTCGCCGGGAACAATTCGTGCAGCGTCAGCGGGGCGTCATCGGTGCCTCGGGTGCCGATGAATCCCCACTTGCCCGGCGGCGGGGTCGGCGTAGGCGCGGCCTTCGGGTGCGGCTTGCTAATGGCGCGCGACTTTGAGGGCGAGTTCTGCTTGCCCAGGGAAGTGACCACGAGGACCGCCGCTACGGCTGCGATGATGACGACGGCCGTGCCGATCGCCAGCACCACCGGCTGACGCTTCGACTTCGACTTCGACTGCGCCCGTCCAGCCCGTCCGGAACCAGCAGCCCTCCGGCCCCCGGAACTCCGGCTCCTGGAACTCCGGCTCCCGGAACTCCTGCTCCCGCCCCGTCTGCCAGAACTCCGTCCAGCCGACCTGCCGCGGTCGCTCCCGTCATCGGCCGTCGGCCCGTGGCCCGCGGCCGCCTGGCTCCCGGCCGCCCGACCACCGGCAGTCCCTCGCTTGTCAGCCGACCGCCCATCGCGAGTACTCGCTCCCGAAGGCGATGGGTCCTTGATTGCCGGCAACGAGTAGTCGGTATCGAATTCGTCCGGCGTAATCGTCGCGGTCGCCAGCGAACGCGACGAGCCCTGGCGCGTGCCATCGCCGTAGTCCCGCTCAGAGTCCCCGCCTGAACCCCCGGCGCCCCGGTTCCAGGCCGCGAACGGCCCGGGCGGATAGCTGGGCAGCGGCTCATCCGGCACCGGCGCGAAGCCCCGGATCGCGTTGGCAACCCCGCGCCCGGATGATCCGAATCCCGAAACGCCGGCCGCCGGCCAGCCAGAACCATCGCCGTCGTCGGTCATCCAGCTATAGCCGCCGCCGTCGCTGTAGCCGGTCCCCTGATAGGACGAGGCCGACTGACTCTCCTGCGGCCAGGCGTAGCCAGAGCCCGGCGCGCCGGAGCCGGCGTCATACCCGTAGCCGCCATCACGCTGGGTCGTTACCTGGCCGCCGCCAGGAACGGTCGCTGGGTGGCGTACCCGGTAAGCCGGCGTGAACAGCGACGCACCGCCGGCCGGCCGCGCAGCTGCCGACGGCTCGGCCGCGCGCTGTCGTCGGCCTGATGATCCGCCAGGCATTCCGTCACCCGCATTCCGCATGCGGCGAGCGTACCGTCCTGGCGGTGTCAGCGGAGTCCGGTAGGGTTGATTGCGCCCGTTCTGACCAGCCTCCCGAACTGTCCATTGCCGGGTCGCGATGCCCTATAGTCCCGCGATAGCCGCGGGCGGGCCGAGCAATAGCCCGGTCTTTTTGACCGCCGATGCCGCAGCCGGTATCCTTACCGGGCGTCCATGTGCGCCGGCAGCCTCGTGTGCCCGCGCTGTGCAGCAAACACCGGTGCAGCAAGCGCCGGTGCAGCAAAGACCAGTGCAGCAAACACTTTGCTGTCAGGCACAGCGGGCCCGGAGTAACTCCGCCGACGCGCAGATATCCCACACCGGGTCGTAGATCAGGCGTGGGACTTGGCCCAAACCATCAGGACTCACAGCGAAGGCTCATGACTGTGCGCACTTTCAGCCCGAAGGCCGCCGACGTCACGCGACAGTGGCATGTCATCGACGCATCTGACGTCGTTCTCGGCCGGCTGGCCAGCCAGGCGGCCACGCTGCTCCGAGGCAAGCACAAGCCGATCTTCGCGCCGCACGTGGACACCGGGGACTTCGTCATCGTCGTGAACGCGTCAAAGGTCGCGCTGAGCGGCAACAAGCTCGCCGACAAGAAGGCTTACCGCCACTCGGGCTACCCAGGCGGCTTGCGGTCCGTCGCCTATGGTGACCTGATGGCGACCAATCCGGAGCGAGCCGTCACCAAGGCGGTTAAGGGCATGCTCCCGAAGAACACCCTGGGCCGCCAGATGCTGCGCAAGCTCAAGGTCTACGCAGGCCCTGAGCACCCGCACCAGGCCCAGAAGCCAGTTCCGTTCGAGATCATCCAGATCTCCCAGCAGGCCGACTCCCAGCAGGCCAAGTAAACGCTGACCGAAGCGATCAGGAAGCAAGAGGAAGACACTGTGGCCGAGCCCACTGCCGCGCCAGCCGAGGTAACCGACGAGAACCTCGAAGAGGCTGGTGAAATCCCGTCCCAGTACACCACCGAGACCACCGAAGCTGCCTCGGCGGCCAAGCCTGCCGCGCGTAAGCCGGTCGTCACCGGTCACGCACTCGGCACCGGCCGTCGAAAGGAAGCGGTCGCCAGGGTACGGGTGATGCCGGGCACGGGCCAGTGGCTGATCAACGGCCGCACGCTCGACGTGTACTTCCCGAACAAGGTCCACCAGCAGCTCATCAACGAGCCGTTCGTCACGCTCGGCGCTGAAGGCCAGTTCGACGTGGTCGCCCGGATCACCGGCGGCGGCGTTACCGGTCAAGCCGGAGCGCTGCGGCTCGGCATCGCCAGGGCACTGATCCTCGTCGACCCGTCCAGTCGCCCGGCCCTCAAGCGGCTCGGCTTCCTGACCAGGGACGCCAGGATCAAGGAGCGCAAGAAGGCCGGTCTGAAGAAGGCACGCAAGGCTCCGCAGTACTCCAAGCGCTAAGCGCGCACTCCTGCGCGCTAAGGCGCGCGCTCCTGCGCGTTAAACCCGGTCGTCTCTGGCGTCGGTCGGTACTCAATTGGGTACCGGCCGATTAGCTGGTGACGGATTCCCGGCTGAGTAAGTGCTGGACTGATACTGCGGGGGAGCGATTCATGGGTCAGCTGTTCGGAACCGATGGAGTACGCGGAGTAGCCGGCCGGGAACTGGACGCAACCCTCGCAATGCGTGTCGCGGCTGCGGCCGCCCAGGTTCTCGGTGGTGCTCGCTTCTCCGGCGAGACCGACAAGCAAGACCATGAGGATCAGGGAGAAAAATTTGCGCGGCGGCCTACGGCCGTAGTCGGCCGCGATCCCCGCGCTTCCGGCGAATTCCTCGAGTCGGCCGTCGTCGCCGGCCTGGCCGGCAGCGGAGTCGACGTCCTGCGACTCGGGGTAATTCCGACCCCCGGCGTGGCCTACCTCACCGACGTGCTCGCCGCCGACTTCGGGGTGATGCTGTCCGCCAGCCATAACCCGGCCCAGGACAATGGGATCAAGTTCTTCGCTCGCGGCGGCCTGAAGCTACCCGACCACGTCGAGAACGAGATCGAAGCCAGGATCGCCGACCACCAGGCCGGTGGTGACCGCTGGGGAATCCCGGCGGCCGGCTTCGGCCGGGTCAAGGACGCGACCGACGAGCAGGAGCTCTACCTGGCTCACGTGCTCGGCACCGCCGGGGTGATCGCCGGCACCGGCCAAGGTTGGCAAACACCGGCAATGCGGGTTCCTGACGACCGTCAGGAACCCGCATTGCCGGCCGGGCTCGGGGCCGGTCAATACGCCCAGCACCCGCTGACCGGCTGGAAGATCGTCGTCGACTGCGCTCACGGCGCCGCCTTCGACCTCGCGCCCAGGCTGCTCAGCCAGGCCGGCGCCGAGGTCATCTCGATCGGCGTGGAGCCCGACGGCATCAACATCAACGCCGGCTGCGGGTCGACCAGCCTGGGCGCGCTTCGCGCGGCCGTACTCGAGCACGGGGCTAATGCCGGAATCGCCTACGACGGCGACGCCGACCGCTGCCTGGCCGTGGACGAGACCGGCGAGGTCCTCGACGGGGACCAGATCCTGGCGGTCCTGGCGCTGGCACTTAACGACTCAGGCCGCCTGGCCGGCCGGACCGTGGTCGCGACGGTCATGGCCAACCTCGGCTTCCGCCGGGCCATGACCGAGGCCGGCATCGAGGTCGTGGAGACTCCGGTCGGCGACCGCTACCTGATCGCGGCCATGCTCGACGGCAAGTACGTCCTCGGCGGCGAACAGTCCGGCCACATCATCATGCTCGATCACGCCAGCACCGGCGACGGCATGCTCACCAGCATCCAGTTGCTGGTCACCGCCGCGAGCAGCGGCCGCTCACTGGCCGAGTTGGCCCGGGTGATGACCAGGTATCCGCAGGTGCTCGTGAACGTGCACGGTGTCGACAAGGCCAAGGCCGCGGGCTCGGGCAAGCTCTCGAGCGCGATCGCCGCCGCCAAGGCCGAACTGGGCGAGTCCGGTCGGGTGCTGGTCAGGCCGAGCGGTACCGAGCCCGCCGTCCGCGTAATGGTCGAAGCCATCGAGGCCGGTCAGGCCCGCATGGTCGCCGATCGGCTGGCCGACATCGTGCGGGACGCGGGTTAGCGCGGTTCTGGCTAAGGATTTGCCTCGAGATCGGCAAGTTTCGGTCGGCGCCGGACAGCCGACCTCAGGCAGGCGTTAGCCTGGCAGCCATGTGCGGAATCGTGGGTTACGCGGGTGAGCGGCAGGCGCTTGGCATCGTTCTGGAGGGATTGAGCAAGCTCGAATACCGCGGCTACGACTCGGCCGGGGTGGCCGTGCTCGCCGACGGCAAGATCTCTTACCAGAAACGAGCCGGGAAGCTAGGCAACCTCACCTCGGCGCTGGCCCAGAGCCCGCTGCTGCCAGGCACGGTCGGACTCGGGCACACCAGGTGGGCCACTCACGGAGCGCCGACCGATCCGAACGCCCATCCGCATACCGACTGCGACGGGCATCTGGCCGTGGTGCACAACGGCATCATCGAGAACTTCGCCGACCTGCGCGAGGAGCTCAAGGCGGGCGGCCACTACATGACCTCGGAGACCGACACCGAGCTGGTGGCGCACCTGCTTGAGGACGAAATGAACGGGTCGGAGGAGCGGGGGGTGCGGGCGGCCGTCCCCTCGCAGGACGGACTGAATGGCGGGCCGCACTCGCTCGCCGATGCCATGCGCTCGGTCTGCAAGCGGCTCGACGGCACGTTCACGCTGGTAGCCGTCGACGTCCGCGATCCCGACGTGGTGGTCGGCGCCCGCCGGAACTCCCCGCTGGTGGTCGGTCGCGGTGACGGCGAGAACTTCCTCGCCAGCGACGTCGCCGCGTTCATCTCCTTCACCAAGGAAGCGACCGAGATCGGGCAGAACCAGGTCGCCGAGATCAGGGCCGGCCACGTCGAGGTCACGAACCTGGATGGCTCGCCGGCGCAGGTCAAGGACTTCACCGTCGACTGGGACGCGGCCGCCGCCGAGAAGGCCGGCTTCAAGTGGTTCATGACCAAGGAGATCGCCGAGCAGCCGCGCGCGGTCGCCGAGGCCCTGGCCGGCCGGATGAACTCTGGCGGTCGGCTCATGCTCGACGAGATCCGGCTGTCCGACGACGAGCTGCGCAACATTGACAAGATCGTGGTGCTGGCCTGCGGCACGGCTTATCACGCCGGGCTGATCGCCAAGTACGCGATCGAGCACTGGACCAAAGTCCCGTGCGAGGTTCAGCTCGCGAGCGAGTTCCGGTACTCCGACCCGATCTTGACCAGGTCCACGCTGGTCATCGCGATCTCGCAGTCCGGCGAGACGCTCGACACGCTGATGGCAGTCAGGCACGCGACCGAGCAGCACGCGCGCGTGCTCGCGGTCTGCAACGTCCGGGGCTCATCGATCCCCAGGGAGTCTGACGCGGTCGTCTACACCCACGCCGGGCCGGAGATCGCGGTCGCCTCGACCAAGGCGTTCCTGACCCAGCTGATCTCCTGCTACGTGGTGGCGCTGTACCTGGCCCAGATCAGGGGCAGCATGTTCCCCAGCGAGATCGCGACCTTGATCGAGCAGTTCAGGGAGATGCCCAACGCGGTCGAGGAGACGCTCGAGCGGATGGGGCCGGTGCGCGCCGTGGCCAGGGAGCTGGCCGGCGAACGCTGCGTGCTCTTCCTCGGTCGGCACGTGGGGTACCCGGTCGCGCTCGAGGGCGCGCTGAAGCTCAAGGAGCTGGCCTACATGCACGCCGAGGGCTTCGCGGCCGGCGAGCTGAAGCACGGCCCGATCGCGCTGATCGAACCCGGCCTGCCCGTGGTGATCGTGGTGCCGCCGCCGGGCGACATGCGCGTGCTGCACGACAAGATCGTGTCCAACATCCAGGAGATCAGGGCGCGCGGAGCGCGGACGATCGTGATCGCCGAACGCGGCGACACGAAGGTCGCCCCGTACGCGGACACCCTGATCGAGCTGCCGCCTACCCCGCCGCTGCTGCAGCCGCTGGTGGCCAGCGTGCCGATGCAGGTGTTCGCCTGCGAGCTGGCCGATGCGAAGGGACACGACGTGGACCAGCCGCGCAACCTCGCCAAGTCGGTCACCGTCGAGTAGCCGTTAGGGAGTCCAGCCAGGCGATGAGACAGGCGCATGCTGTCAGCGATGTCAGGTCAGCCGAACACACCTTGATGGAGGCCGTTCCGGACGGCGCTTTGATGCAGCGAGCCGCCGCCGGGCTGGCCGCGATCTGCGCGAAGTTGCTGGGCCGCGTCTACGGTGCCCGCATCGTGGTGCTGGCCGGGACCGGCGCCAACGGCGGCGACGCGCTTTATGCCGCTGCCCGGCTGGCTCGCCGCGGGGCCTCGATCACAGTCATCCAGACCGGATCGCAGCTGTACGAGAGCGCCTGGACCGCGCTCAGAAAGGCCGGCGGCCGCCTGGCCGTAGACACCGGCCAGGCCGCGGCCAAGGCCCTCGCCGAGGCGGACCTGGTGATCGACGGCATCCTGGGCATCGGCGGTCGCGGCGGCCTCCGTGAACCCGCCGCGACGCTGGCCGGCCTCACCGACCGCGCCCGCGCAGCCGGTGCGATCGTCGTCGCCACCGACCTGCCGAGCGGCGTGGACGCCGACACCGGCGTGGTGTCCGGCGCCGCGATCGGCGCCGATGTCACGGTCACGTTCGGCACGCTCAAGCCGGGTCTGCTCATCGACCCTGGCGCGAGCTACGCGGGCACCGTCGAGCTGGTCGACATCGGGCTGGAACCGACGCTGGCCGCCGCCCCGGTCGCCAGCGCGCTCCAGGCGCCCGATCTCGCCGCGCTGCTGCCGACGCCAGGCGCCGAGTCGGACAAGTACCGCCGGGGCGTGCTGGGCGTGCTGGCAGGCAGCGACAAGTACACCGGCGCGGCCGTGCTCAGTGTCGGCGGCGCGATCCGCGGCGGCGCGGGCATGGTCAGGCTCGTCTGCGCCAAATCGGCGGCCGACGTGGTCAGGCAGCACTGGCCAGAGGCCGTGATCACGCACCTGGACCCTGACCGTCCGGCGGCGTCGATCGAGGCGGCCGGGCGGGTGCAAGCCTGGGTCGCCGGGCCGGGTCTCGGTACCGGCGATGAGGCCGAGGCCGTACTCGAAGCCGTGCTCGGAACCGACCTGCCGGTCCTGATCGACGCCGACGGGCTGACCGTCCTGGCCAGAAACCGAGAGTTGCTGTCCCGCTCTGGCGGCGGCGCCTCCGGCGCCGCCGCCAGAGCCGCCCGTACCCTGCTCACCCCGCACGCAGGCGAACTAGCCCGCCTCCTGTCCGCCGATGGCGCCGAAATCGAGGCGCACAGACTCGACTATGCGCGCAGCGCCGCCGCCGAGCTAGGCGTCACCGTCCTGCTCAAGGGCTCGACCACGGTCGTCGCGACCCCCGGTGCCGACGACCCGGTCTACGTGAACCCGACCGGCACCCCCTGGCTCGCCACGGCCGGTTCTGGTGACGTCCTCACCGGCCTGGCCGGCGCCCTGCTCGCCCAGGGAGTGCACCCGGCCCAGTCCGCCGGTGCGGCCGCCGCGTTCCTGCACGGCCTGGCCGGCCGCCTAGCCGCCAGCGACGGTCCCATCGGCGCCGCCGACCTCCTCACCACGATCCCCGCCGCGATCAGGCTGGTCCGCGACGCCTAGCCGGTACCTGAGCACGGCGTCCTGGCCGACCTGACTGACTCCGACAAGCCGCGCGGGCCGGCCTGAGCACGACGGCAAACTCCCGTCCAGCACAAACCGGGGCGCTCGCGAGTCGCCCACGAAGATCGGCGCGATCGCCAGCTGAAGCTCGTCGGCGAGCCCGCCCGTCAGGAACTGGGTGAGCACAGAACTGCCGCCCTCGACCATCAGCCGCCCGACCCCCCGGCCGGACAGATCCGCCAGGACTACGTCCAGGTCAACCGGGTCACCAGCAGCGACAACCTCAGCAACCCCATCGAGCCGGGACCTGGCTGACGCCAGGACTTGGCTACGTACATACACCACCCGCGCCGACTCCCCGTGCGTAAACAGCCGTGCCCCAGGATCGAGTTCCCCGCTCCCGCTCACCACGACCCGAATCGGATCCGATGCCAGGCCGCGCGCGACGCGACCTTCCCGCCGAGCCCGCGATCGCAGCAGCAGCCGCGGATTGTCGGCCCGAATCGTCCCAGCCCCGACCAGGATCGCGTCGACCGAGGCCCGCAGCTCATCGACCCGATCCAGGTCGGCCGCCCCCGACAGCACCAGCCGCGTCTGGCTCGCGTCATCCAGGTACCCGTCCAGCGAAATCGCGCAACTCAGCACCACATAAGGCCGCTCCACCCCAGCAGCCTAAAACCGCCTGTTCCCGAGCCACCCCGGGGTCGCGCGCCAGCACAACGGGGAAAGTTCGTTGTGGCGCGCGCCACAACGAACTTTCCCCGTTGTTACGAGGGGAGGGAGCCGCTGTGAACTTGGTCACGGAATGGCAACGACGCGGTTACGCGTTGTAAGGCGGGTAGCGGTCACCAACCCCCACGTGCTGAAACGGAGTTCTTTCATGCGTTCACGGCCGACCAGCCGGAACCAAGCCCACGACAACCCCCGAGCTAAGCGTCGCCGCCTGCCCAGGCCCGGCCGGATCACGGTCGCCGTCGTTGCCGGCGTCGCCCTGACCGGCGGAGCAGCGGCGGCGGCGGCCGAGGCGGTTTCCGCGCCAGTGCCGACTGGCACGGCCCGCACTGCGGGCGCTCCTGCTCACGTCAGCACGAAGCCGGCCGCGCCGCCCAAGCCTCGTCCTCGTCACGCCCGCACCATTGCCCCGCGGGGGGTTGCGGGGGGGCCCACCCGCTACGCCCCCCACCCGCCACCCGGGCCAGCGCTGCGGACCTCGTGCAAGTCGGTCGCCCACGTCGGCGACTCGACTTCGGTCGACCTCATCTCACCTAGCTTCCTGCCTGACCCGGCGCAGCGACTGCAGGCCCGCTACGCCGCCGCCGGCGTCAGGCACCTCAAGCTGGATGCCTCCGGCGGCCGCTCGATCGTCGAGACCCTGCCCGGCCAGGTCAACGGCTACGACGTGGCCAGCGCCTGGCGGGACCAGGGTTACCGTGGCTGCTGGGTCTTCGCGCTCGGCACCAATGACGCCGCCAACATCTCCGCCGGCTCGACGGTGGACCAGCTAGCGCGGATCGACCAGATGATGTCCGTCACGCACGGCGAACCGGTCATGTGGGTCAATGCGCGGACCATGCTGACGTCCGGGAGCTGGTCAAATGCCAACGAGCAGGCCTGGGACAAGGCGCTGCTGATCGCCAGCCGCAAGTACCCGAACATGCGCATCTTCGACTGGTCGGCAATAGCTCAGCCGGGCTGGTTCCTGCCGGACGGCATCCATTACAACTCGCTCGGCTGCCAGCTTCGCGCGGCCGCGATAGCCAATGCGCTGACTAAAGCGTTTCCGCTGAATGGTCACAGCAAGGGTCAGGTCGTCAAGTAGCCGGCGGGCTCGGCTGCCAAACCTTTGCCAACTGCGATACGTAGCCCAAATATGACCTTGGGTAGTTCACCCCCGTGCGGCAAACACCAGCAGTAGGGGTCCGCGGACTTTAGTCCGCGGACCCCTACTGCCTGCGGAGGTCCGGTCTCGCGTCACCGGCGAGACCGCCGCGACGAGGGGGGATCATGCCGAAGCCCGTAAACGCCAGCCAGCGCTATCTGCCTGGGCTCGATGGGTTGCGCGCACTGGCCGTACTCGCTGTCATCGCCTACCACGAGCAGTTCGGGTGGGCACCGGGCGGGAACTTCGGCGTGGGCGTGTTCTTCACGCTCAGCGGATTCCTGATCACCAGCATCCTGCTCGAGCAGCGGGCGAAGCGGAACAAGATCAATCTGGGCGACTTCTGGCTCCGGCGGGCCCGGCGGCTGCTTCCGGCCCTGTTCGTCATGCTGGCCGTGGTGACCGCCTGGATCACTCTCGCCGACCGGTCCCGGCTGGCGAGCCTGCGCGGCGCGGTCGGCGCCGCCGCGGGCTATTTCAGCAACTGGTACCTGATCGCTAACCACCAGTCGTACTTCTCCAGGTTCGCGCCTCCGGCGCCGCTCGATCATCTGTGGTCGCTGGCGGTCGAGGAGCAGTTCTACCTGCTTTGGCCGCTCCTGCTGATCGTCGGCCTGGTGCTGCTGCGCAAGCGAGGCAAGACAGCCGCCCGCTGGCTGATCCTCCCGACGTTCGCGCTCACCGTTATATCGATCTACGTGATGGCTCACCTGTACTCACCGGCCGCCGACCCGACCAGGGTCTACGAGGGAACCGACACTCGTGCCTTCGGCCTGCTGATCGGCGCGATGCTGGCCATGGCCTGGCCGGCTGGGCGCCAGCTCCGCCCGGGCAGGATCGGCCGGACCGCGGCCGACGTGGCCGGTTTCGCCGGCCTGGCCGTGATCTTCGTGATGATCTGGCGGGTCGGGGAGTACTCGGGCTTCGCCTATCACGGCGGGCTTGTCTTGCTGTCGATCGCCACCGTCGGCGTAGTCGCCAGCACCGCCTGCCCGGGCACGGCCCTCGGAGTCGCTCTCGGCTGGGCGCCGCTGCGCTGGATCGGCGCCCGCTCCTACGGCATCTACCTGTGGCACTATCCGGTGATCGTGCTGACGACGCCGGCCAACACCAAGCCCGACCTGCTCAGGGCGGCTCTGCAAATCGCGGCCGCGATCGGGCTGGCGGCGCTGTCCTGGCGGTTCATCGAGGAGCCGATCAGGCACGGCGCGATCGAGCGGCTTTGGGCCAGAGCCCGCGCCGCCGGTTCCTGGACGCCGGTCTCTCCTTCGGCCAGTTTCGGCGGCACCACGACGTTCGCCGGCCTGGCAACGACCGCCGGCGTCGCCGGGATTCTCGTGATCTGCGGTGTCGGCCTGTCCGGTGCGGTGCACGGTCCGGCTGTCAGTTCGACCTCAAATTCACTGGCATCCGCCGGGTCGCTGAACCTCCCGATCACCAAGACGGTGCTGCACGGCTCGCCCAAGGATGTCGGCAATACCCAGCCGGCCCCGGGCTCCGGGCTGCCCACCGGCCCGCTGCGCACTTCCTGCCGTTCGGTCGCCCACATCGGCGACTCCACCTCGGACGGCCTGGTCTCGCCGAAATACCTGCCTAATCCCAAGCAGCGCATCGTGGCCAGGTACGAAGACGTCGGCGCGCGGACCGTGGTGACCGATGTCTCGGGCGCCCGCTCGATCGTCGAGGTGCTGCCCGGCACGACTAACGGCCAGGTCGCCGCCAAGACCATCATCAAAGACGGGTTCGACGGGTGCTGGGTGCTCGCGCTCGGCACCGATGACACGGCGGACGTGGGGGCCGGGTCGAATTACACGCTGGCCTACCGGATCAAGCGCATGATGGCCGTCACGAAGGGTGAGCCGGTCATGTGGGTGAACGTGAAGTCGCTGCTGATCAGCGGCCCCTACGCCGAGGCCAACATGCTCAAGTGGAACCAGGCCCTGATGGAGGCGTGCAAGAAGTACCCGAACATGCGGGTGTACAACTGGGCCGCCCAGGTTCGCCGCAAGTGGTTCATCTCGGACGGCATCCACTACACCTCGCTCGGTTATAAGCACCGCGCCAAGGACATCGCCGACGCCCTGGCCCATGCCTTCCCTGCGGGGGGCAAGAGCCAGAGTTGCCTAGTCTCCAGCTAGACGCGCTCGATCGGCTCGTGATTGTCAAAGTAAGGTGCCTGGTCGAGTGCTAATGTAGCTCTCCTATCTCAAGATTAGTTAAGAAGGCATTATGAGTAGTGAGTCCTCCGCCTTAGATAATGTAGCGGATCCTGCCGTAATCGATCACTTCAGTGGTCGTTGGGCGTTCCTTTCTAACTATTTCCCGGCTGTAGCGCACCTCGACGGACTGAAGTATCCGTCGGTAGAGCATGCATATCAAGCGGCGAAGACGCATAATCCGGATATCCGCACTCTTATCGCGGAAACACCGGATCCCGACGAAGCTAAGCGGCTAGGCCGGTGTCATCTCGATCGCAAAGACTGGGAAGAGACGAAGGTCGCTGTAATGCGAGTACTGGTCGAAGAGAAGTTCCGCGACCGTAAGCTGCTGGAGCTATTACTGTCGACCGGCACCGCTGAGCTTGTCGAGGGCAACGACTGGGGGGATGAGTTCTGGGGCCGATGCCAAGATCGCGGCGAAAACTATATGGGTTTGATCTTGATGGCTATCAGGCTCCGCGCTCAACGCGATACCCGCAACAGCGAGAATGGGCTAGGCGTTCGCCCCGCTACCGCGAAAGTTGGTCGCGCCGCCCACGCCAGCATCCCTACCGCGCACGGAGTCTTCACCGCCTGGGCGTGCCGCGTGGGCTCCGCTCAGTCTGACCATCTGGCCCTCACCATCGGGCAAGTTCGTGATCAGGAGAATGTTCTAGTGCGCGTGCACTCCGAATGCCTTACGGGGGAGGCTTTTGGCTCGTTGCGCTGTGACTGCGGCGCCCAGTTGGATGCGGCGCTGGAATTGATCGCGAAGGCCGGTACCGGCGCGGTGCTGCATCTACGCGGTCACGAAGGCCGGGGGATTGGTCTGCTCGCTAAGGTTCGTGCGTACGCCCTTCAGGACGCGGGTTTCGACACGGTCGACGCTAACTGCGCAATGGGCTTCCCGGTTGATAGCCGTGAGTACCTGGCTGCCGCACAGATGCTGAGCTATCTCGGCGTGCGCTCGGTCAGACTCCTGTCGAACAACCCAGCCAAGAGTGCTGCGCTGACCGCCCTGGGTATCAAGGTGACTGAGCAGATTCCCCTCGGCGTTGCCGCAAATCCTTATGATCTGCGTTACCTCATAACTAAACGTGATCGGATGGGTCATAATCTCCCTGGTCTCCCGGTTCTACCTTGGCGCGCCCAGTGACCAGGGCAGGGGAACCTGGCCAAGCTGGTGTTTTGTGGGCCGAGCTCGGCTACCCGCCGCTAGAGCTATTCGCCGAAGTAGCTATCGGCCGCCGCTTGCTGCGCATACCAGCACCGGGCCGAAGCGCATGGTTAAGCGAAGACGGTGAGGCTTGGCAGCGGCTGCCAAGTGCTATCTGTCGCACGCAACTCGACCATGCTCACTCTCGCCGACTCAGCGCGCGCTTGTTGCTAGCCAACCGGGGCACTGGTCAAGTAATTGTGCGGCTCTGCGAGGTCGCGGCCAGGAAACTGTGGGATGTCGCGGGATGGCTCGGCTGGTCCGAGGTGAACGCTGATGCCTCTATCCAGGACGCCCTCGCGGGGCGCAGCAACGACTACTGGACGCTGGACCTCGCAGCGAAGACGTTAGATCTCGGCCCGCTGGACACCCTTGTTGCACCGGCCCTTCCCTGGCCAGGTGGGATCAGCATAGTTCTGCCGGCAAGAGGAGTCGCTGCCGTCCTTCCTGATGTCCTCGGCGCGATCGCTGCGGCGGCAGCAAATCTACCGCCCGGGACACCGTGGGAAGCGCTGGTGGTCGATGACGCCAACCACCCGGCACTCAGCCTTCCGGCTCAGACACCGGGGCAGATCCAAGTTATTCGGTCTGACCGGCGACTCCACTGCGGCGGTGCGCGAAATCTCGGCGCCGCCCACGCTCGGTATGGACTGATCGTGTTCTGTGACGCCGATACCATATTGGCCCCGAATTACCTGACCCAACATGTCGCCCGACACCTGCTCGCCCCGAATCAGATAACGGTGTCGCTCCGCGACTATGTGTCCGTCAACCAGCCAGTCCCCGAGAGTCCACCTGACGGCAGCCGCGACTCCCGCGTAGTCGCGCACTATGCGCCAGGACGATCTGGCCTAGTGCCAGTGCTCTCTCCAGTAACAGTGTATCCGCTGCAGCAGACGCGCAATTGGCGAGACTTCGGTCATGCCCGGCTGCTCGGCCCAGTTGATTTGCCGTTCATGGTCAAAGGCAATAATCTGGTCGTGTCCGCCCGAACCGCGCGATTGATTCGCTTCCCGCCTGACTTTACTGGGTGGGGGCCAGAGGATATCTGTTTCGCGGCAAAAGCAATCGCTTGCGGATCCTACGTCATACCGGTTCTGTCAACCGGGGTATTTCATCTCGATCACCTGCCTCGATCCGGCAGCTTCGCACAGCGGGACGCCGAGCTCGCCGCCAATCTGAAACGCTATGCGCATCATCTGACTGGGCCGGCGGATGGCGAGTGGGCAGATGTCGCAACGCGGAGATAATCTGGTGCAATTCGACTATACGGACGCTTGGCATCCGACCGTCAATCCTTCGGCCCGTATGCCAATTAACTATCTCCGGCATATCGCACTCCTAGGTCACAATCACGGCATCCTCAATGAGTTCCCTCGTCACAACGGCGGAACGACCATACGTCTGCAGCGATTCCATGACGGCCAGCTGAATGTGGTCCCTATGCCCGGGCGACTGAAATTTGCGCCATGGTGGATTCCAAGCAGCGAAACACAAGCTGTAGCCTCCATCAAGAACGTGTTCGACTCGGCATTGGCGCAGTCTGAACCGTCGGACCAAGAACGATCTTTTCTCGCCCGGCTGCGCGATCTCTTCACTTCGATGTGTAAGCAGGCGCCCGCGGGCTTCGGCTTGACTGTGGGCGAGGCATTGTGGCGGGCCGCGGACCAGCTTCATCGTGAGCTCATCCCTGACTTGCCAGCACTTGAACTTGTCAGCTTGACCCGCTCGCCAGTCAGAACCACGCTCGCACATGCGCTTTCGCAAGTACCTGGGGGACTTATAGCCACGCTGGGGCGCTGGGGCAGGGCCGAACGGATGCAGATCTGGCCGCTGCTTGCCGTGGGCATTAGCGATCAAGGTCTGCCGACGCGCATCCGGCTGCATGTCAGCGATGAGTACATCGATACCGAGCCCCTGCCCGCCCCGCGTCGGTCAGGTCACTCACGGCCCGTAAACCTGAGCGAGGACGACCTGATCCGCATGTTGCTGGAGGGCCGTCTGATACCAGGCTCGCGGCTCACCGCCGTCGCGGAGACCGTATCGTTTATGCAGGGCAATGAGGTTCGCCATTTCGGAAACACCTATGGCAACTTCCTCGCAGCTGGACAACATGTTGGCGCCATCGATGCCGAACGAATTCCATGCTGTGCCGATGACGAGGATTCCTGGCACTATGCCGATCTCCCGCTACGAGGCGGGGGCTATTATCCGCTTCACCTCGTAGAACTCGGCGCCTGTTCCGCCGAATCGCACCGGACTGCTGCCAGGCTCATCACGAAGTCTCTGACGCTTGGCGCTCCAATCCACCTCGAAGTAAAGGAGAATCTCGATGCGTGCCTACGCGGTGGAGGGTCTTGACTGCTCCGGTAAGAAGACCATTGCTAACATTGTTCAGAAGCGGCTAGGAGAGCTAGGAGTCGATGCCACGATCGTCATCGGGCCGTTGGTCGGTGGTCGGCTTGGTCAGCTGGACGCCAGGCTTTCGAATATCGTTGTGCCGGTTCGGCGGACTGGCCTAACGGACATATCGCGTCGAACCCTGTACGTCGCGGAGCCTATGATTGACCGCATCGCCGCAGCTAATTCTCGCGCTGCTTTGAAAATAAGCACTCATTTCCGTGCCTGGGCTCGCGCCGAAGTCGAGCACGACCAATGGATGATTCGCGCGTATTCCGCAACAGCGCCCGTGCACGTCCGCTATGCCGGTGCTGCGCTACTGGCGACTGACTTTTCGACTAGGCTGCGGCGGCACAATGCTGATTATCTTGCCGGTAGAACGACCAAGATCGCTGAGCGTCGATTTCTTGGACCAGATCGGCAAGCCTTCGCTTGCTGGCACCAACACCTCGATCGTCTAATGGCTCGGCACGTCTCGCGCTTGCTGCGGCTGGACAGTTCGGAACCGGAGCCGAGCCAACTGGCCGAAAACGTTGTGCACCACGCGTTGGCCTGCTGGAACATCGAGCCGTGATATTAGGAGGTAAGCCGGCCCACCAGATAAACGGCATCTGGCCCTTCGCACACGTGGACGAGGTTTCGCAAGAGATGCATACCCGGCTCGCGGTTCAGCAGCATCTGCCGAGCGTAGGTCTTCCACCACTGCAAAGCGCATTCCTCCTGCGAAGCAGCCAGCGTCCATACCTCGATATGGCACTCGGCCAGATACTCCATCAAGTCGGAGCGGACAGTCCCGTAGTCAGTAGTCGTGACACCGTGTCCGTAGACTAGATCTACGCCAGATTCGCCGAGAACAAGCCGCGCGCTCTCGCGTACGGTGAACCCGAGTCCGTCCAAAGCAAGCATGAGCACATGCCGGGTAGAAGCCGAGCTTGCCTTCATGGTATCGGCGGCAGCATCTAGCCGATTTGCCACCGCCCGGGCGTTCGTGAGGCTCCCGCGAAAGGAGGGCTCGGTAGCCGCTCTTTCTGCCACCTGCAGAGCCGCTCGGTCGGCGGAAGCCTTCCACTGGGCTGGAATCCTGTGTCGGCCATCTCCTCCAAGGCAGTGGACCGCTAAGGCCATGAGCATCGCCGCCGCGCGCTCACCTTCTACTCTGCTGTGCGGACCGTCTAGAGCGTCTGGCTTGCAGAAAACGACTGGCATTTATCTCACCTCACCTTGTGGAATACTGGTCCGAACAGCCACTATAATGCATCGGCTTATTGGGAGATATCAAGGATGACTACTTTTCGATGGGTTACGACCGCCTTGCCGGATACTATTCAGGTCCGGCAGGTCTACGGATTCTGTTTCGACGATAGCGGCAGAGTTCTGCTCCGAGAGGACGACGGTCAGTACGGCCTGCCCGGAGGCAAGCCGGAGGCGGGCGAAGCTACCGAGGCGACACTCGAACGCGAATGCCTGGAGGAGAGTCAGATAACTATCGGCAACCTCCTTTATCTGGGCTATCAGGAAGTCACCGAACCCGGCCAGCAGTCGTTCGCCCAACTTAGGTACGCGGCAACGATCGCCAGTTTCCTGCCGCGGCGGCCAGACCCAGACACCGGGCGCACCTATGGTCGACTGATCACGCCCCTGAACAAAGTGCCCGGGCTGCTTGACTGGGGAATAGATGGCCTGCTTCAAGCCGCTGACGCGGCTCGAGCTGCATATCTACTTGGCCTTGATCCGGCGGCCGTTCGCGAAGACTGTTGGCGTGACTGACCATGCCTACCGGAAAGTATTCTGGAGGGCTGCTTTGCATTGGCAATTCTACTATGCTAAACGAAATAGCTTCTATCCGCCCGACTACGAGAATGCGGGCCTGGGAGGAAGTGAGGCGTCAATAGTTGTATTAAGTCGTGCTCTTGCAGCGCGCGGCCACCAGGTGGAGGTCTTCAACTGCTGTTACCGACCCGGCGTTTACGACGGAGTAACCTGGCGGCAGGCTTGGGAGCTCGCTGACGCCGCCACTCCTGACGTCGCTGTGGCGGTCCGATTCGAGGAGTCCCTGTGGCCACGCGAGTCGGTGGCGCCGCGTTACTTGTTCTGGATGCTTGATGACCGCACTTCAGGCCCGGCGTCGTTCACGGAGAGATTCGGGGACCTAGGCGGCATGGTAGTCGTGGCATCCGAGGCGATGCGGCGCCGGCTCGACGCGGCTCAAGTCGAAGTGCCGACGGTGACGATTCCGTTGCCGGTCGAGATCGAACGCTATAGAGGCCCCACTGGAGATAGACGCAGCGTATGCCTGTTCTCCAGCATGCCGAATCGCGGCCTAGATGTGGCGCTGTCCATCTGGCCAGCTATCCGAGCCGCTGTTCATGACGCGGAACTTTGGGTGACGGGCGGATGGCAGCTCTGGGGCTTCACCAGTTCCGAGGCCGAGGATAGATGGAATCAGATCCTGGGCACCGCGCCCCTTCCCGCCGGTGTCCGACTCCTGGGACCCGTGTCTCGAACCGAGCTTGTCAGCATTCAGCAGCGGGCGGCGCTGACCTTTTATCCTTGTCGATTTCCGGAAATGTTTTGCCTTGCGGCCGCCGAGTCTGCGGCGGCCGGCACGCCGGTGGTAGCCAGTGCGACCGAGGCCTTGCTCGAGCGCATTGAACACAATCACACTGGCCTGCTCATCCCGGGCGACATCTCTAGTCCGGTGGTGAAAAGTTCCTTTGCTCAAGCTGTCACCACGCTGCTAACCGATCGGAATCGGCTGGACAGGCTAGCGAGAAATGCCCGGCAGAGCGTTTCACAGCTAGTCCCAGATCGCGTTGCCAGGGCCTGGGAGACGCTCGTGGACTAGTCTTCCGCGCGGCCGCCCAGGTAGCGGGCCAGGAACTTTTCTGCGGCGGCGTAGAACTTCATGCGGTTCTCCGGCTTGGCGAATCCGTGGCCCTCATCGGGGAACAGCATGTACTCATAGCTGATGCCGGCCGCCTTCATCGCGTCGACGATCTGCTCGGACTCGGCCTGCTTGACCCTCGGGTCGTTCGCGCCCTGGGCGATCAGCAGCGGGATCGCGATCTTGTCAGCCCGCGACAGCGGCGACCGCGACCACAAGAACTCCTCGTCCGTCGCGGGGTCCCCGACCCGGCGGTGGAACTGTGCCACCATCGGCGCCCAGTACGGCGGGATCGTCTCGATCAGCGTCTTCAGGCTCGACGGGCCGACGATGTCGACCGCGCAGCAGTACACCTCGGGCGTGAACGTCGCGCCGACCAGCGCGGCGTACCCGCCGTAGGAACCGCCGAAGATCGCGACCTTGCCGGGGTCGGCCCAGCCCTGCGCGACCGCGTAGGCGACACCGTCGGTGAGGTCGTCCTGCATCTTGGCGCCCCACTCGCGGTCGCCCGCGTTGATGAACGCCTTGCCGTAGCCGGTCGACCCGCGGAAGTTCAGCTGCAGGCACAGGTAGCCGCGGTTGGCCATCCACTGAGCCATGGGGTCATAGCCCCACGCGTCCCGGTGCCACGGGCCACCATGCACCAGCAGCACCGTCGGCAGTCCGGTACGCGGCCCGTCGGGCGGGAACGTGGCGTAGCCGTGAATCGTCAGGCCGTCGCGGGCGGCGTAGGAGAAGGGCTCCATCGAGGACAGCGTGTACTTGGTCAACTCGGGCTGGTGCTCGAACAGGAACCGGCCCGTCTTGGTCTCCCGGTCGAAGGCGTAATAGTGCACAGGACCAGCGTCATTGGTGAACGCCACCAGCCAGGTCCGCTCGGCGTGGTCGGCGCTGGTGAAGACCGGATCGCCGGGATGCAGCGCGCGGATCGCCGCCACGTCGTCGGCAACCGAGGGATCGAGCACCAGGTACTCCGACCTGTCCTTCAGCACGACGACGATCTGCGGCTGCTTGGTGTCGGGGTCGAGCCGCACCCCGCTCACGTCCGCCTCCGGGTCACCGGCGAGCACTTCTTCGGCCCCGGTGGCCAGGTCGGCGCTCACCAGGCTCGCGGTCTCCCGCTCGGCCGAGCTGATCATCAGCAGCGAGCGCCCGTCGGCGCTGAACGCCACGGGGTCGGTGGTCAGCGCGTCTTCGGCCGGTATGTTCTTGAACAGCCGCCATTCGTCGTCGGCGCCATCTCGCACCATGACCCTCAGGCTGCCGTCGGGCTCGGGGGCGAACGTGCAGCGCACCGCGAGCTCGGAGTCGGCGACCCAGCCCAGGAAGCCTGGATTGTCCACCTCCTTGGTCAGCTCACCGGTCTGCAAGTCGAGCCGGTAGACGTCGTGGAGTTGCGGGTTGTCTTTGTTCAACCCGATAAGAACTTCCGTGGGGAACTTCCGTTCGAGCGCGATTATCTGCGTCTGCACGCCCTCGAACGGGGTTAGGTCGCGTCGTTCCATCGTCTGGATATCGACGTCGTAAAGCCGCCAGTTCTCATCGCCGCCAGTGTCCTGCAGGTAAAGCAGGTGCCGGTTGTCGTGAGCCCAGTTGAAGGTCCTGATACCGCGGTCAGTATCCGCGGTGATCACCTCCGCCTGACCGAGATCCACGCCGCTCTCCGGGTCCACCGGGGCCAGCCAGACATTGAGCACGTCATCGTGCGGTGCGATCCAGGCGAGCCGGGTACCGTCGGGAGATAGCCGCGGGGCCACTCGCTCGGGATTGCCGAATAGAACCTGGCGAGGGATGAGATCAACCATGCCAGTACCTTGCCATGCGGACCGGTGACCAGTGCAAGCCGACCGCGCTCTTCTGATGATCGACTAGTGCTTCATTGCTGGCACACTTGAAGCTCATGGACGGTCACTCAGAAGCGATCGTCGACCTGGCCGCAGTCAGATCGAACGTTGCCGCCCTCGCGAAACACGCCTCAAGCTCGGATGTCATGGCCGTGGTCAAGTCCGATGGCTACGGCCATGGGCTGCTGCCCACCTCTGCCGCCGCTCTGGCGGGCGGGGCCGCCTGGCTCGGAGTCGGCCACATCGAAGAGGGGATCACGCTGCGCCGGGCCGGCGTCGGCGTGCCGGTGCTCTGCCTGCTGGCCGCTCCCGACGCGCCCCATCGGCAGGCGATCGAGCACGGCATCGACCTCAGCGCCGGCACCGCCAGCCTGGTCAGGCAGATTGCCGCCGCGGCGGTCGAGGCCGGACGCCCGGCTCGCCTGCACCTCAAGGCCGACACCGGCATGAGCCGAGGCGGCGCGACGATGGCGACGTGGCCGGACGTGCTGGCCGCGGCGCTCGCCGAGCAGGCCGAGGGTCGGTGTGAGATCACCGGCATCTGGTCGCACCTGGCCTGTGCCGACATCCCCGGGCACCCGTCGGTCGACGCGCAGATCGAGGCGTTCGGCGCCGCACTGGAGCTTGCGCACCGTCTCGGCGCCCGTCCGTTCGTCCGGCATTTGGCCAACACCCCAGGGCTGCTCACCAGGTCCGATACCTGGTTCGATCTGGTGCGGCCAGGCGGCGGTGTCACCGGGCTGTGCACGCTGCCAGGTGGCCCGCCTGATTGGCTTAGGCCGGCGATGACCGTGCGTACTCATCTTGTTCAGGTGAAAAGGGTGCCCGAGGGAACCGGAGTTTCCTATGGGCATCGCTACCAGACCTCATCGGAATCGACGCTCGGGCTGATCCCGCTCGGTTACAACGAGGGCATACCTCGGGCCGCGCGGAACACGGTGCAGATAATGATCCGCGGGCGCCGGCTGACGATCAGCGGCACGGTCTGCATGAACCAGTGCGTCGTCGACGCCTTTGACGAGCCGATCGAAGCGGGCGATGAGGTCGTGCTTTTTGGCCCCGGCGATGACGGCGAGCCGACCGCGCAAGAGTGGGCCGACCGGCTAGACACGCTTTCTTACGACATCGTCACTCGGTTTACTGGCAAGATCCCCAGAAGCTACTGTGGAGTAACCCAGTCGGAAGCTGCAATGCTAACCCGGAAGGACGACCCTCCGGAGCCCCCCGCGGTAGGACGCAGCCTGAGGGTCAGCGGGCAGGAGGTCTGATGGTCAACTGGCGACGGTTCACCGGGGTGGCCGGAATAGCGGTCGGCGCGGTGGCCGCCGGGGCTGGTGCCGTCGTCATGGCGGAGAAGATCGCGGTCGGGCGGATCAGGCTGCGGCCCGATCCAGCGGCCGACGAGCGGTTCGGCGGTGCCTACGGCGAGGAATTGACCGTGCGCGCCGACGACGGCCTGCCGCTGCACGTCCAGGTCTGCGGTCCTCCGGACGCTCCCGTCACGATCATCTTCTGCCACGGTTACACGCTCAACGCCGACGTCTGGTACTACCAGCGGGCCGGGTTCAGCGCCACCGCGCGGTGCGTGTTCCCCGATCAGCGCAGCCACGGCCGGTCCGGCCGGTCCGACCCCGACCTGGTCAGCATCGACCAGCTCGGTGCCGACCTGCACGAGCTGCTGATGGCAGTGGCTCCCGGCGACCAGCCAGTGGTCCTGGTCGGCCACTCCATGGGCGGGATGACCGTGATGGCGCTGGCCGATCAGCATCCGGAACTGTTCGGCGACAAGATCATCGGTGCGGTGCTGCTCTCTACCTCGGCGAGCGCGGTCGACCCGGTGGGGTGGCTGCCGGCGCCACTGCGACCGCCGATCAGGCTGGCGATGCCATCGGTCATGTCGGGCGCGTCCAAGGGCGTGGTCGCGGATGTGGTGGAGCGCAGCCGTCGCTCGGCTGGTGATATCGCGTTCTTCAGCACCAGGTACATCGCGTTCGGCGATCCGAAGGCGAGTCCGACCGTGGTGGATTTCCTCGAGCGGATCATCAGGGAGACGCCGATCGACGTGGTCGCCGACTTTTACGTCGCCCTTGTCGGTCACGAGAAGCGGCATGCGCTCAAGGTGCTCAACGCGATCCCGGTCGCGGTGGTCACCGGCGATAGGGACCGGCTGGTCGATCCGGTTCGCTCCGAGGAGATCGTCAGCTCGATCCGCGGGGCCGAGCTGGTGAAGATTCACAACGCCGGGCACGTCGCGATGCTTGAGCGTCCTGAGGAAGTCAACGCCGCGATCGCGACGCTGGTAGCGCGCGCCCTAGCCGCGTCCGGCGCGGTCCCTGGGCTCGATGACGAAGATGACGAAGACGGAGATCTGCTGGCGGCTGGTGACAATGCCTGACCCAGAGATTGCCGCCGTGCGGGTTCGGCTCGAGGTGCCGGCGTCGGAGCAGATGCGGGCGCTCGGGGCCAGATTGGCCGATGCGCTGCTGCCAGGAGACTTGGTGGTGCTCGACGGGCCGCTCGGGGCCGGGAAGACGACCCTGGTCCAGGGCATCGGTGCGGGCCTGGGCGTTCGCGGGCCGATAACCTCGCCGACGTTCGTGATCGCCCGGCTGCATCCGTCGCTGGTCGGCGGGCCCGACCTCGTGCACGCCGACGCCTACCGGCTGGGCAGCAGGCTTGAAGTGGACGATCTCGACCTGGACGCCGACGTCGATCACTGCGTGACCGTCGTCGAATGGGGCGAGGGCCTGGTGGAAGGACTCGCAGCCGGACACCTGCTGATCGCCATCGGCTGGGCACCGCAAGATAGCGGTGATGCTGGGTTGGCGAACCCCGGCAGCGCCGACCTTGAGGCCGGAGATCAGCCAGACGAGCCCCGCGTGGTGACGCTCACCGGCTACGGTGACAGGTGGGAAGCTGCCGCCGGGCAGCTTCGCCAAGCGATCGCATCGCGGGTCTCCGGACCACCATCCGGAGACCGCACTGCCGGTGTTTGCTGAACAGTGCTGGCCGGTTCCGCCGAGCGAGGCTGACCCTCGCTGCTACGTGCGAATCGGTGCCTATTGTTCTGATCTGGGACTCATGATCAGGGTTGACGCTACTAAGGTGTTGACACAGCAAGGCTGCGGTATTCGTAAGAGCTTGCCGTCGTAACGCGCGGTCGTAGGTCGGCAGTGCGGTCTGCCGACCCAGGGAGGCATCCGTGACTGAGCAGGGTTACCCGCCACGTCACCCCGAACATTCGGGTCGGGGCGGCAGGCCAAGGGCCCCGCGCGAGGCACGTAACAGTGGCTGGCAGCAACTCGACGCGTTCGCGCCGAGCGCGCAGGAATCCGACGTTCCCCCGTGGGCGATCCCCGGAGGCGTCGAGCCGATCAGGCCAGTTCGCCGGGCCACCAGGACGGTCGAGGCCGAGCCGCAAGTCGAGCGCCGTCCGGCCGACTACCGTCGCACCGACCGGTCAGAGCAGCCCGGCCGGCGCAGGGTGACTGATCGTCCGGGACCTCCTGGCCCCGGCGTCTTTGATGACGATCCGGCCTTCTCCGACCAGCCAGATGTCCCCGGCGAGCCCGACCGGCCAGATCCTGCCCCGCGCAGGCCGAGGCGAAGCCGGGCAGCGGAGACCCGGCGGCGCCGGGGAAGGCGCAGGCTGGTCACCTGGGGATCGGCGGCGGTCGTCATCGTGGTCCTGGTTGGGGTCGGAATCTGGCTCGGGCAGCCGAAACCGCCGGTGAAGCCTTTTATTACGACCTTGCAGAAGGGCGAGTTCAAGGCTGTCCCGAATACCTGCAAGGTGATTTCTGCTTCGACTCTGGGTCAGGTCCTGTCCGGCAAGCCGTCGAAGGCCGTTCCTACCGGCAGCGGCGCGGGCAATAGCGAGTGCACCTTCACGGTCGATGCCAAGCCGGTTTTCCGCGTGCTCGACGTCAAGGTGCAGGCGTTCGGACCCAACCTGATCGCGCCCGGTAACGGCAGCGCGACCAGCTACGCGGTCTATTTGTTCGCTCAGGGCCGGCAGGCTCTGGCCAAGCCTGCCAAGGGTACGGCTCAGCCGTCGGCCACGATCAGGTCGGTCCCTGGACTTGGCACCAAAGCGTTCAGCGCGGCCCAGGTTTACCACCAGGACAAGGGCAAGACCGTGACCGACCGGGACACCGTGATGCTGCAGTACCGGAACGTCCTGATCACGATCAGCCTGTGGGCCAACGACAGCAACGGCTTCGGCCCGGTTTCGACTAGCCAGCTTCAGTTCGACGCGCTGACCGTCGCGCGTGGCCTGCTGGCGACGGTCAAGACGGAGCCAACCGAAAGCTGATCCGGGCCCTTCGGGGGCGTCCCCCCGGGCTAACACTGTGCTGGTGCGGAGAACCCGCGCCAGGTGACTACGCTGAGACACCGTGCTAATCCTCGCCTTCGACACCGCTACCCCGGCCGTGACCGTCGCCTTGCACGACGGCAGCCGGGTGCTGGCGCGGGAGTCCGTGGTGGACTCGCGGCGCCACGGTGAGTCGCTTGCCCCGGCCATCACCAAGGCGCTCGCCGCCGCGCGGGCGAGCATCACCGACGTGACGACGGTCGCGGTCGGCGTTGGTCCCGGGCCCTACACCGGGCTGCGCGCCGGACTGGTGACCGCGCGGGTCTTCGGCAGCACCCTGGACATCGAGGTCGACGGCGTCTGCACGCTCGACATCATCGCCGCCCAGGCCAGCAGTGCCAGCCCGGGGGGACACTCCGCTAGCCGGGGGACGCCCCCGAGCCCCCGATGGCCCGGAACCCCCCGCAGTGCTAGCCCGGGGGGTCGTCCCCCCGGAACCCCCCGCAGAGCCGCGGCTGGACGCGAGTTCCTCGTGGCCACCGACGCCAGGCGCAGGGAGGTCTACTGGGCCAGGTACGCGCCGGACGGTAGCCGGCTGGAGGGCCCGCAGGTCTGCCCGCCGGCCGAGCTGCCCGAGGGCTATCCGATCGCCGGGGAAGGCCCGCTGCTGTACTCCGGCCTGGCCGCTGGCAGCGAAACGATCGATCCGCGCTACCCGGACGCGGCCGTCCTGGCTCAGCTCAGCGCCGAGCGGATCGCCGCCGGCCTGCCGCCGGGTGACGCCGAGCCGCTCTACCTGCGCCGTCCCGATGCCAGGGAACCCGGCAAGCCCAAGCGGGTCACCCCGGCTGGCGTTGGCGGGGCACGAGCGTGAGCGTGGCGCTTCGCTCGATGACCGAGGCGGACCTGAAGCAGGTAGTCGAGCTAGAACAAGACGTGTTCGGGGCCGAAGCTTGGACGCCCGAGATGCTACTCGGCGAACTCGCCCAGCAGCCGGCGACCAGGCACTACCTGGTGGCCTACGACGACGGCGGGATTGTCGGCTACGCCGGCTTGCTTGGCGCCGGGGGTCAGAGCGACGTGGTGACCTTGGCGGTGGCCTCCGATCACTGGGGGCTGGGTATCGGGTCCTGTTTGCTCGAAGCGCTGATCACCGAGGCGGCCAGGCGCGATTGCACCCAGATGTTCCTGGAGGTGCGGACCGACAACAGCCGGGCGCAGCGGCTGTACCGCCGGTACGGCTTCGCCGAGATCGGCATCAGGCGCGGCTACTACCAGCCTTCCGGCACCGACGCGGTGGTGATGCGGCGCGACGTGACCGGTCGAGACCTGACCGACCCGAGTCCGCAAGACCTGAACGGAGAGCATAGGTGAGCGCGGGGGTTACCAGGGGGTCCCGCCCACTACACCCCCCGCCCACCACCCTGGCCAGCACAGCGCCACTGGTGCTGGGCATCGAGTCGTCGTGTGACGAGACCGGCATCGGGTTGGTGCGCGGCCACGAACTGCTCGCCGACGCCGTGGCCTCGAGCGTCGCCGAGCACGCCAGGTTCGGCGGGGTGGTGCCCGAGGTGGCGAGCCGGGCGCATCTGGAGGCGATGGTTCCGGCGGTGCGGCGAGCCCTTGAGATGGCCGGGGTTACCCTCCCCGAGGTCGATGCGATCGCCGTCACGGCCGGCCCTGGCCTGGCCGGAGCGCTGCTAGTCGGCGTCTGCGCGGCCAAGGCTTACGCGCTCGCGCTCGGCAAGCCGCTGTACGGCGTCAACCATCTAGCCGCACACATCGCCGTCGACCAGCTCGAACACGGCCCGCTGCCGACGCCGGCGATCGCGCTGCTGGTCTCCGGCGGGCATTCGTCCCTGCTGGCGGTCCGCAATCTGACCGGGGACCTCACCCCGCTCGGTTCAACCGTTGACGATGCGGCCGGAGAGGCCTATGACAAGGTGGCCCGGCTGCTCGGGCTGCCCTTCCCCGGTGGCCCGCCGATCGACAATGCCGCCAAGACCGGCGACCCGGGTTGCGTTTCCTTTCCGAGGTCTAAATATCGTGACGGCACCGCTGACTTTTCCTTTTCCGGGCTGAAGACGGCGGTGGCGCGGTGGATCGAGGCCAGGGAAGCGGCCGGGCTGTCCGTGCCGGTCGCCGATGTCGCCGCGTCGTTCCAGGAGGCGGTGGCGGACGTGCTCACCAAGAAGGCGGTCGATGCGTGCCGTCGTCTCGACATCGGCCACCTGGTGATCAGCGGCGGGGTGGCGGCTAACTCCCGGCTGCGCTCGCTGGCCAAGGAACGCTGCGACGCCGCCGGGATCGAGCTGAGAGTGCCGCGTCCTGGCCTGTGCACGGACAACGGAGCGATGGTGGCTGCTCTCGGCGCCGACCTGCTCGCGGCCGGGATCCCGCCATCTGAACCGGATTTCGCCGCCGATTCGGGCCTTCCTATCACCGAGGTGCTGGCGAGCTAGCGCGCCCCTCAGCGACGCACAGCGCGCAGGGCCAAGGTGATCAGCGGCAGGCTGAACTCGCCCGAGGCGGTCTCCGGCGTGCTGTCGAGGTACTCGCGCACGTTGGCCAGCGCGGCTTCCCGTTCTTCCGCGGACATGATCAGGAAGGCCGAGTGCGTGCGCAGCGTCGCGATCATTGACTCAGCGGTCCTGACGTGGCTGTGCGTGAACTCTTCATCTTCTGGCGGAAAGAACAGTCGTTTGCCGGCCGAGCCCAGCCAGTCGTTCATGTCATCGTCGTCGCGCTCGACCCCGCCGATCGGGACTACCGTGCGGCGTCCGCTCGCCTCGTGCAGGCGTGCTACCCAGGCGACCCTGGCGTCGTCGGCGTTCCACAGGCCGGCCAGCACGCCGCCGGGGCGCAGGATCCTGGCGATCTCGGGGATCGCGAGGTCGAGGTTGAACCAGTGGATGGCCTGACCGGCGATCACGAAGTCGACGGAGCCGTCCGGCAGTGGTATCTCCTCGGCCTTGCCGGCCAGGGCCCGCACCGACGGGAGGCGACGACGAAGTTCACCGAGCATCTGCGGATCCGGCTCAACGGCGACCACTCGCGGCTTTCCGGCACTGGTCTCCAGGTCGGCGAGCTGCGCAGTCAGCTTTCCGGTTCCCGCGCCGAGGTCGAGAACGTCGATCGGCCGGGCCGACTGTGCTGGCCCGGATGGTGGGTGGGGGGCGTAGCGGGCGCGCTTTCCTTTGTGAGCGCGCTCGATGCTGGCAAGCGCGGGTGCCATCGCCCAACCGATCGCATCGACCGGATAGTCGGGCCGGTGCATGGCGTAGTCGGTGGCGGCGGCGCCGAAGGAGGCCGCCCGCCGGGCGTGTGTCTCTGGATCGAATCCCGTCTGGGCGGCATCGGGGGGAGCCGGTTCGGCTGTCGTCTCCTGCGAGTGCTCCATTCCCCGCACATTAACGGGCAGCGGCGCGGGCGTACTAGCCTGGGCGGGTCAAGCCAGGCCAGAGCCCGGCGCCAACTTGACGGCTCAGGTCGGCCGGGCTAATGTGCGGGCTGGCACTCGTTGGTGTAGAGTGCTAACGCGACGAGGATGGTCTGACACCCGCGACGGCAGGCCCCATGGTCGCCTCTCTAGTAATCAGCTAGCCCTTTCCGGAGGGGGAGGTCAGATCGTGACGACCGCCACCAAGGTTGTTATCAAGCCGCTTGAAGACCGGATCGTTGTGCGCCCGCTCGATGCCGAGCAGACCACTGCATCCGGGCTTGTAATCCCAGACACCGCCAAGGAGAAGCCGCAGGAGGGCGAGGTCATCGCCGTCGGACCAGGCCGGTTCGACGACGCTGGCGCGAAGCGCGTTCCTATGGACGTCAAGGTTGGCGATGTCGTGCTGTACAGCAAGTACGGCGGCACCGAAGTGAAGTACGCGGGCGAGGAGTACCTGGTGCTCTCCGCTCGTGACGTGCTCGCAGTCATCGAGAAGTAAAGCGAGCCTTTCCGCATTAATCGCGCGCCCGGATCGGCTGGCGGCCGATCCGGGCGGCGGCATGAGTTTAAGCAATTTCAGATCATCCAAAGACGACCAGCCGAGGTGCTGCATGGCCAAGAGCCTGGATTTCGATGAGGATGCGCGGCGGGCGCTTGAGCGTGGTGTAGACAAGCTCGCCGACGCGGTGAAGGTGACGCTCGGTCCCAGGGGCCGTAACGTCGTCATCGACAAGAAGTGGGGCGCACCCACGATCACCAACGACGGGGTGACCGTCGCGCGTGAGATCGAGCTGGAGAACGCCCAGGAGAACCTGGGTGCGCAGCTCGCCAAGGAAGTCGCCACCAAGACCAATGACGTCGCCGGAGACGGCACCACGACCGCGACCGTGCTCGCGCAGGCGATGGTTCATGAGGGACTGCGTTCGGTCGCGGCCGGCGCCAACCCGATGTCGCTCAAGCGCGGCATCGACGCGGCCGCCGCTGCCGTGTCGGAGAACCTGCTCAAGGGCGCCCGTGACGTTGAGGAGCGCAGCGAGATCGCCAACGTGGCGACGATCTCCGCGCAGGACGCCAAGGTCGGCGCGATCATCGCTGACGCGTTCGACAAGGTCGGCAAGGACGGTGTGATCACCGTCGAGGAGTCGCCGACGATGGGCCTCGAGCTTGAGTTCACCGAGGGCCTGCAGTTCGACAAGGGCTACATCTCGGCATACTTCATCTCCGACCAGGAGCGGATGGAAGCCGTTCTGGATGATGCCTACGTGCTGCTCCACAACGGCAAGATCTCTTCTCTGGTGGATCTCCTGCCGCTGCTCGAGAAGGTCGCTCAGACCAGGAAGCCGATGCTGATCATCGCCGAGGACGTGGACGGCGAGGCTCTGTCGACACTGGTCGTCAACAAGATCCGCGGCCTGCTCAATGTGGTCGCCGTCAAGGCGCCCGGTTTCGGCGACCGCCGCAAGGCGATGCTCGAGGACATGGCGATCCTGACCGGTGGTTCGGTCGTCAGCGAGGAGATCGGCCTCAAGCTTGAGCTCGCCGAACTCGACACGCTCGGCCACGCCCGCCGCGTGACCGTCACCAAGGACACGACGACGATCATCGAAGGCGATGGCGCGCAGGACGCGGTCAAGGATCGCATCCGCCAGCTCAAGGCCGAGGTCGAGAACTCCAGTTCGGACTGGGACAAGGAGAAGCTGCAGGAGCGCATCGCCAAGCTGGCCGGCGGCGTCGCCGTGCTGCGGGCCGGTGCCGCCACCGAGGTCGAGCTCAAGGAGAAGAAGCACCGCCTTGAGGACGCCATCTCCGCGACCAGGGCCGCGATCGAGGAAGGCATCATCGCCGGCGGTGGCAGCGCGCTGATCCAGGCCTCGATCGCGCTCGGCGACCTCGGCCTGTCCGGCGACGAGGCCACCGGCGTGGGCGTCGTCAGGCGCGCGCTGCTCGAGCCTGGCCGCTGGATCGCGCTGAACGCGGGCGCCGAGGGTGGCGTCGTGGTCGCCGCGGTCGCCGAGATGCAGGCTGGTCACGGGTACAACGCCGAGACCGGTGAGTACGGCGACCTGATCGCCCAGGGCGTGATCGACCCGGTGAAGGTCACCAGGTCGGCCGTGCAGAACGCCGCTTCGATCGCCGGCATGCTGCTGACCACCGAAGCGCTGGTCACCGAAAAGCCGGAGAAAGAGGCCGCCGAGGCCGGTCACGGCCACGGCCACGGCCACGGCCACACGCACTAAGCCATTACGGCAGTCGCCATAGGGGCCGGGACTCAGCGTGAGTCCCGGCCCCTAATGCTTTGCGCCTGCGCAGGCGAGCCTTCGGTTCTCCGCTAGAGGGGTGGATGGTCCGGCGCCCTGCGGCAGTTCCCGCCGGCGCGTCGGCGACCAGGTGTGCGCGGCGCTGCGCGGGTGGCGGGTCAGCGGACCATCGTGACGGAGCCGTCGGAGAGGATTGTCCAGCCTGGGTTGTGGGCTACTTCCCAGGGGTGGCCGTCTGGGTCGATGAACAGGCCGGAGTAGCCGCCCCAGAAGGTACCCGCAGGCTCGCGGCCGATCTTGGCCCCGGCTGCCCTGGCCTCTTCGATCACGGCATCGACCTCGGCCGGCGAACTGGTGTTGTACGCCAAGGTGACGCCGCCCCAGCCGCCGCCGTCGCTGACAGCGCTGTCTTCGGCCAGTTGCGTACGCGGCCAAAGCGCCACCACCATGCCGCCCGCCTGGTAAAAGGCGATCTCGGGGGGCGAATCCTCCGACGGCCGCCAGCCGAGCGCGGCGTAGAACTCCTTCGCCTTGGCCAGATCGCTTACACCGAGTGTGATGAGACTTATCCGCTGTTCCATGCCGAGGACTGTAGTGAAGGGCACTGACATTTTCCGTGGCCGTGGTTCAGGACGCAGGGCATCATGGCGTCAATGAACGAGGCGGAGCCGCTCGGGTTTGCGCGCCGACTGGCCGGCGAGATCGCCCAGGCCTGCGGAGGGGCCCTGCGCGGTGCTTACCTGCACGGGTCGGCGGCGCTCGGCGGCTGGGTCGCGGAGCGCAGTGACGTGGACGTGCTGCTGGTGGTGCAGGACGGGATCGGCGGGGCGAGCGTTCGCGCCGTGGGGGAGTTGCTGGCCGCCGCTGACGCCGACTGTCCAGGCGCCGGTCTGGAAGTCAGCCTGGTGACAGTCGATCAGGCGGCGACGCCCAGAACCCCGTATATGTTTCTCCTCCATGTTGCTCATGAAGCAGCAGACCGAATGCGGGTCGTCTACGGAACCGAAGTAACCGGGGACCCCGACCTGATCATGCACTACGTGGTCTGCCGGGAGGCCGGGATCACCTTGTACGGGGCGCCGGCGGGTGAGCTGGTCGGGCCGGTGGGCCGCGGCGCGGTGCTGCGGTATCTGGCGTCCGAGCTGGAATGGGGAGTCGAGCACGGCACCGAGAGCTACGCCGTCCTGAATGCTTGCCGGGCGCTTGAGTACCTGGACGGCGGACGGGTGGTCTCCAAGGTCGCCGGCGGCGAGGCGGCGCTTGCGCGGGGCAGCGGACCGGCCGGGCTGATCGGGCGGGCGCTTGACCAGCAGCGGGCTCTGGCGCAGGCACAGCCGCCTGGGAAGGCCGCGATCGAGTTCGCTCGCGACGTCGGGGCGCGGCTCGCGGGCGCCGCGCTTGCTAGCGAGGCTGAATTGCCGCCTGGCGATAGGTCGTGAGCGTCACGGCCAGGGTGACCTCCACCAGGTCAGGGAGCCGCGCTACCCGAGGGGCCAGCGCGGCCGGGTCGGTGTGCCAGTAGCCGGGGCCCATCGTGGCCAGCGCGGTGACGGCCGGGTGGGGCAGGCATGCGGTGGCGCGGTGATCGACCGTCGACGTCGGTTCGAAGTGCGGGCTCAGCTTGCCGGCCAGCCGCGCCTGCTTGCGGGTGTCCACGCTGAGCAGGCCAAGCGGACCGATCAGCTCGCTTAGGTGATCTTGAGTCGGCGTGCCGACCAGGAGGGAGCCCGACGGGCTGAGGATGCGGGCGAACTCGGCCCCGTCGCGCGGTGCGAACAGGCTGATGACCAGGTCGGCGGCATTATCGGCGACGGGCAGCGGGCGCCAGGCATCGCAGCCGATCGCGGCGATCCTGGGATGGGAGCGGGCGGCCGCTTGAAGCGCGCTCTTCGACAGGTCAAGCGCGAGGCCGGTTCGGCCCGGCAGGCGGTCCAGGACGGCGGCCAGGTAATACCCGGTCCCGGCGCCTACATCCACGACGCATCCGGCGGGCGGAAGGGGCGGCTGCGCGGCCGCATCGACTGGCGCGGCCGCATCGGCTGGCGAGGACGCTTCGGCTGGCGAGGACGCTTCGGCTGGCGAGGACGCTTCGGCTAGGGCGGCCGCTTCGGTCAGCGCGGCCGCCAGGCCAGCGAAATGCCCGGCGCCCAGAAATTCGCTCCGGGCGCGAACCATCGCCGCCGAATCTCCGGCGTTCTTGGCCGCCCCGCCCGGCAGCAGGCTGACATACCCGGACCGGGCGATGTCGAAGGAGTGCCCGGCGCCGCAGCGAAGGGACCCGCCCGCCCGGATCAGCCGGGCCTCGCCGCCGGCGCTCTGTGTCGGCACACACTGCGGACAGCGGAGAAACCGCAGTGCTTCATCCAGAATGTCCGTCATCCTCCCTGGTCACCGGCTCGCAACCGTAGCGACGCCAGCCGGTTGAGCGTGGCTCTGTCGGCCACCGTCACTAGGATGTCTAACACAGCCAACCACCTCCGGAGAGCCATGACCGAGGACGCCAAGTTCGGCCCGCCCGCCCTCACCTTCGACGACGTACTGTTGCTGCCGGCGCATTCGCAGTTGCTGCCCAGTGAGGCTGATACCACCGCCCGGCTGACCCGGGGCGGAATCATGCTGCGCGTGCCGCTGGTCTCCTCGGCGATGGATACAGTCACCGAGGCGTCGATGGCGGTGGCGATGGCCCGCCAGGGCGGGATCGGCGTGCTGCACCGCAATCTGTCGGTCGAGGATCAGGCCAGGCAGGTCGACGTCGTCAAGCGGTCAGAGGCCGGGATGATCACGAACCCGGTGACCTGCGGTCCTGACACCACCATCGCCGAGGTTGACGAGCTGTGCGGGCGGTACCGGATCTCGGGCGTGCCCGTCGTCTCGCCGGAAGGCGTGCTGGTCGGGATCATCACGAACCGGGATATCAGGTTCGAGCAGGACCACAGCCGCCGGGCGGGCGAGGTCATGACCCCGATGCCGCTGGTCACGGCTCCGGTCG
This sequence comes from Streptosporangiaceae bacterium, assembly GCA_035606435.1. Classification (GTDB taxonomy): domain Bacteria; phylum Actinomycetota; class Actinomycetes; order Streptosporangiales; family Streptosporangiaceae; genus Chersky-822. The sequence continues at coordinate 34,146 of DATNFM010000175.1, forward strand.
GGGTGGCTCGCGAGCAGGCGTTGCGGCTGCTGTCTCAGCACAAGGTCGAGAAGCTTCCGCTGGTCGACGCCAATGGCCTGCTGCGCGGACTGATCACGGTCAAGGACTTCACCAAGAGCGAGAAGTTCCCCGACGCCAC
>DATNFM010000176.1:0-3582 GCA_035606435.1 Streptosporangiaceae bacterium
GACTCCGAGGGTCTTCTGGAAGACGGTCGGGTTCGGGTCTTTTGATAGGGCGAGCACGGCCTGGCTGTCGTGGTACATGAAATTGCGGCCGACCTGATCGGAGCCGTTGGCCAGCCCGTTCGGGTGCTCGTCGTTCGCGGAGGCCAGCAGCAGCTTGGCGGAGTTGGCCGCGCCGCAGGAGACGACCACGATGTCGCCTTGATAACGCTCGGTTTCACCGTCGTGCTCGGCCACCACCTGGGTGACCGCGGTGCCGGCCGGGTTGGTTTCCAGCTTCACCACCCGCGCGTTCCGCAGCAGCGTGACGTTGGCGTGCTCGAGGGCAGGACGGACGCCGAGCACCTCGGCGTCGGACTTGGCGTGCAGCGGGCACGGGAAGCCGTCGCAGACCGCGCAGCGCACGCAGACGCTGTACGGCGTGTTCGCCTCGTTGAGCAGGATGCCGCACGGCGCGTGGAACGGGTGATAGCCGGCTGCGGCTAGGTCGTCAGACAGCTGCTGGATCCTGGGCTCGTGGGAGACCGCGGGATAGGGGTAGGGCGCGCTGGCCGGCGGGTCCGTCGGATCTTCACCCCGCGCGCCGTGCACCTGGTACATCGTCTCGGCCGCGGTGTAGTACGGCTCCATGTCCTGGTAGGAGATGGGCCAGGCCGGCGACAGGCCGTCGTGGTGGTGCACTTCGTTGAAGTCCTCGGCACGCATCCGGTACAGCGCGGCTCCGTACAGCTTGGTGGCGCCGCCGACGAAGTAATGCACCTGCGGCTGGAAGAACGACTTGCCCTTCACGTCGTACCAGCTGTCTGGCGAGATGTAGCGGCCGTCGACGAACACGTCCACGGTTGACCAGTTCGCCGGCTCGCGGGGCAGCCAGTCGCCACGCTCAAGCAGCAGAATGCTCTTGCCCGAGGAGGCGAGGTGACCGGCGAGCGTGCCGCCGCCTGCCCCGGTTCCGATGACGATAACGTCGTAATGTCCGTTCATGCTGTGCTCCTTCCGAGGCTGGGGGCGCGGCCCGGCGCCCTGGCGGCGAACGGTCCGGCCAATCCGCCACCGATGATCACCACGCGGCAGTAGCCACCTTGGTCGTTCATGGCGCGTCCCCGATCCGGTCCGATTTGATTGCCGAGTCCGGTCAGCCGGCCGGGTCGTGCCAGGCGTCCCGGTCGGGCAGCAGCCGATCGGCTTCGGTTGGGCCCCAGCTGCCCCGGGCGTAGGGGTGCACGGGCGTGACGTCGCCAAGCACCGGGTCGACGACCCGCCAGGCCGCCTCGACGGTGTCCTGGCGGGCGAAAAGCCACCGGTCCCCGTCCAGGGCCGCGCCGATGAGCCGGTCGTAGGGACGCATGTCCGAGCCGGACTGCCCAGCGAACGTCAACTCCTCCAGCACCGGCTCCATATCGGCGCCCGGCTTCTTGCCCGCGAGCGTGAGGCTGACCGCGGTTTCTGGCCAGATCCGGAATCGCAGCGAGTCGCGGACGACGAACGGGCCGATGCCGAACACGTCATGCGGAGGTCGCTTGAAGCGGATCTCCACCTCGGTGGCGGTGACAGGCATGCACTTGCCGGCCCGGATCAAGATCGGCACGCCCTCCCAGCGCCAGTTGTCGGCGGCGAGCCGGACCGCGACGAAGGTCTCCGTGGTCGACTTCGGATCGACCCCCTCGACCTCGTGATAGCCCTCGTACTGACCGCGCACCGTGTCCTCGGGGACCAGCGGCCGCAGCGCGGCTACCACCCGTGACTTGGCATCCCGCCAGTCTGCCAGGCCCGGTCTGTCCGGCGGATCGGCCAGCACGGTGGCCAGCACCTGGAGCATGTGGTTCTGGACGACATCGTTGATGGCCCCGGTCCGGTCGTAGAACCGGCCGCGGTCGGCAACGTCGAACGCCTCGGCCATGGTGATCTGGATGCTCTCCACATAGGTCCGATTGAGCAGCGGCTCGATCACCGAGTTGGCGAGCCGGACGAACAGCACGTTCTCCACAGGATCAAAGGCCAGCCAGTCATCGACCCGGAAGATGGCCTCTTCCGCGAAGTACTGGTGCATGGTGTCGTTGAGCTGCCGCGAACTGGCCAGGTCGGCACCGAACGGCTTCTCCACCATCACCCGCGCGTCCTTGGCCCGGCCGGCCGTGGCGATACCTTGGGCGATGCGCCCGAACAGCGGGGGCGGCACCTCCAGGTAAAAAAGGACCTGGCTGCCGGCGCCGATAGCCTCTGACATCGCCCTATAAGTGGCATCGTCGCCGAGGTCCCCGTCCACGTACCGCAGCAGCCCCAGCATCTTCTGCGCCGCCGCGCTGTTCGGGTCCATGTGGTTGAGCCGCAGGGACGCGGTGGCGTAGTCGCGGAACTGCTCCAGCCCCCACCCGCTCTTAGCCACCCCGACCACCGGCACGTCGAGCACGCCACGCTGAACCAGCCCCACCAGCGCCGGGAAGGTTTCGATCTTAGCCAGGTCTCCGGTGGCGCCGAAGATCACCAACGCGTCAACTGTGTCAGACATGTCATTCCTCCTGGCCGATTCGTCCCATCAGATCGCGCCCGGGCCGAATCAGCATCCCCCGATCTGGGTGATCCGGCTCAGCTCCCGGGCCGGCCGAGGGAGCGACGGGCGGGCGGTCCATGGTTGCATTGTGGCTGGCCTGAATCGAGGACCGGCCGGGAAAGATCTGCCGAGATCTGCCTGGCCGAGACATGCGTCAAACCGTCCTACCTGGAGGAATCGGCCTGGGTCTGCACCCGTTCCGCGGCCTCGCGGTGATCGAGGACTTCGAGGCCGTACGCCTGCCCATCGATGTGGCCGAATTCCATACCGACGCCGTCGACTGGATGCCTGAGCGACTCGACTTTCTTATCGACGGCAACGTGATTCGTGGCTGCCTCGGCCCCGCCCAATCTCCCACGCAGATGATGATTGCGGTTTCGATTTCCGGACGGCTCGACCGACCGGTGGCGACTCCGATGCCGTGCCCGAGCTGATCACCGACTACCGGCGGCGGGTACCAGCAGTCACCACCTCCGAATACGGGCTTGCACTCGTCATGATGCCGCCGGCGAGGCGAACGGCATCAAACGTCTGCGGCAGTCGTCGGGAGGACCACGTTGACGAGGACCCGCGTTAAGTCGGTCGTAGGAGCTTATCGGGTTCTCCGCCAAGATTGATGACAATCACGGATGCCTGTTCTGCAGTGGCCGCGTCCGGCTAAGAGGCGGCTCGAAGCACCGCGGTGGATCGCCGGTCGCCGGAGCGGTCCTCAGCAGCCATTGCCAGCCACCAGCCAGCACAACCTCGGTGTCGAGAGGGCGCGCGGCTGAGGAGGCTCGGGCGAGCTGGGACGAGAAACAGGCGAATGAGGCGGTTCGAGCCCGGCGGCTCGGCGACTCCGCCACGTCGGTTGCCGATGTGCTGGAGCGAGTGCAGCTGAAGGCTCGTGTCGCGGATCGCCGCATGGCCCGGCGGCCCCTCGAGCAGCGAGGCGGCCGTCATTTCGACCACGCCGCGGGGCGGCCTGTCTCCGGCCAGAGTCCCGTCTCGACTTTCAGCATCGTCGTGCCGGGCGATACCCCTGTGTTTATTCG
>DATNFM010000177.1:0-17262 GCA_035606435.1 Streptosporangiaceae bacterium
CACGTCCCGTTCCAGATACTGCTGCTCGGGACCCTATTCATCGTGATCGCCGTGCTCTGTGACTGCACGTGGGCGCTAGCCGCGGGCACAGCCAGAGCGTGGTTCGCCCGCTCGCCTCGGCGGCTCGAGATGATCGGCGGCACCGGCGGCGTGGCGATGATCGGCCTCGGGGCAGCCCTGGCCCTGACCGCCCGCGAGAACTGACGACAAGCCGGGGAGGGCAGTCGCCGCTGACGGTGAACTCCAGTACGGTCCTTCACGCCGCATAGGTTCGCAGCACTCCGAGTGCCGCCGCCCCGTAAGGACCCTCGGCAACCAAGCCAGACTCCTCCGGCGCCAGACGCTGGGCCGCCACCCGGCAGAACGCCCCGGCCGCACCGGTGATCCGCGACTCTGCCTCCGCCGGCCCGAACCGCCAGATCTGCACGCCATCGGGCGCGGTCAGCTCGCAGTACACCGGCCGCGCCTCCTGCCCGGAGATCGCGAACGCATACGCCAGCGAGCGGTGGGCCAGCCAGGCGATGTGCCGCAGCCGATCGGTGTCCGGCAGGTCCAGGCCGAGCGGCCTGGTGATGTCGAGCGTGTGGGCCCAGTGCTCGGCGAGCCTGGTGGTTGCCATCGTGGCTGGCTTAAGCGGAGCATCGATCCAGCTCAGCGGCACCGCCGGGTCCGCCGACCGCAAGGCCGCCACGGCAGCGACCCGGGCATCCTGCCACCGCCTGAACACTTCGGCCGGTGCCGCCCGCTGCGACCTGACCATCAGGTCAGCCATCTCGTCCACCGACAGGCCCGATCCCTGCGGCCGAACGGGGAGCCCGCTGTCGACGCTCGCGACGACGGCTTCCTCGGTCTGCGCCAGGTGCAGCACGACGTCGGTCACGCTCCAGCCGGCCGCCGAGGAGCCGGCGGTCCACTGGTCCTCGCTAAGCCCAGCCAGGGTTCCATGCAGCCGGTCTTGCTCAGCCTCAAGATCATCAAAGATGGCCATATCAGAACTATGTCAAACGCGGCACGGCCCCCCAGCAGCCAGGCAGAATCAGCACGGAGCCACGAGCCTCAGGAAGGAGTTCCAGCCAGACATGGACCGGACCGCGCTGCTGGTAATGGACGTTCAGCGAGGCATCGTCGAGCGCTTCGCCGATGATGCGGGCTACCTAGACCGTCTGGCCGCGGCGATCGCCAAGGCCAGGGCCGCCGGGATCCCGGTTATCTACGTGATGATCAGCTTCCGGCATGGCCACCCCGAGATCAGCGCGCGGAACAAGTCCTTCTCCGCGATCATGACCGCCGGCGGCTTCACCCACGACGATCCGGCGACCGGCGTCCACCCGGCCGTCGAGCCCAAGCAGGGCGACGTAGTGGTGATCAAGCGGCGGGTCTCCGCGTTCACCGGCAGCGACCTCGAGGTCGTCCTGCGCGGGCTCGGCATCGGCACCCTCGTCCTGACCGGCATCTCCACCAGCGGAGTGGTCCTGTCCACCCTGCGCCAGGCCGCCGACCTGGACTATCAGCTGGTAGTGCTGTCCGACGCCTGCGCCGACCTGGACCCCGAAGTCCACCGGGTCCTCACCGAGAAGGTGTTCCCGCGCCAGGCCGATGTCCGCCCCGTAGCCGACTGGCAGCCCTAACCCCGCCGCGCGGCCTGCTCCCGCGCCAGTCGCTGCACGTCAAGACCGGTGTCCGGCAGCGCCGGCGACAGTACCCACAGCACCTGCGTGACCCCAGCCGACCGCGGCACCTTGAACGTGTGCTCGGTCCCGGACGGAAACGTAAACGCGTCCCCCTGGTCCAGCGTCAGCCGCTCCCCCGCGACCACGATCTCGAGTTGCCCGGCCAGGATGAACACGAATTCCACGTCGGTCGGCAGCGAGTAAGCCTCGTCACCGCTGCCGCCCCCAGGCTCGATGTCGCTCAGCAGTGCCTGAACCCGCCGCTCCCCGGCCGGCGTGAGCAGATACTCAGCCATCTTGTTCCCGCCGAAATTGATCGGCGGATACTCGCCCTTCCGGACGACCTCGCCCTTCGCGGCCTGGAACAGCGAGCCCACCGAGATGCCAAGCGCGTCGCACAGCCGCATCAGCGAAGCCACAGACACGCTCGTCAGATCCCGCTCCAGCTTCGACAAGAAGCCCTTGGTCAACCCGCTCGCCTCGGCGACCTCGGCCATGCTCTTGCGCGCCGCCAGCCTGGCCGCCCGCAACTGAGCCCCGACCCCTGTCTCCATCGACCCCCCATCCTCAGTCAAATGAAACAACACCGCAGTTCATGAAACAAGTGTTGACAAATATGCAACCCACGGTCACAGTCTTGTCTAACCATGACCCAGGTGGGAGGCGACGATGGCCACAGATGCCAGGTCCAGCACGGCGACCGTCGATGAGGGAACGCTACTGAACCAGATCGAGGTGCACTCGATCGACTGGATCCCCGATCCTGAACGCCACGGCAAGAACTGGCAGCAGGCCATGCTCTGGTTCCTCGGCAACTTCCAGTACTTCACGATCCCGATCGGCTTCATCGGGCCGGGCCTTGGCCTCTCGCTCGGCTGGTCGATCCTGGCCGGCGCGGGTGGCATCGCGTTCGGGACGCTGTTCATGGCCTTCCACGCCACCCAGGGCCCGGTGTTCGGCCTGCCGCAGATGATCCAGACCCGGGCCCAGCTCGGCTACCGGGGCGTGGTCGTCGCGCTCTTCGCCGTCCTGTTCACCTACATGGCCTTCAACGTCGCCGACCAGGTGCTGATGGCATCCGGCCTGCACGGCGCGTTCGGCTGGAACAGCGGCCTCGTCGCCGCCGTCACCGCGATACTGGCGGCCCTGCTCGCGATCTTCGGCTACGACTGGGTGCACCGCGTCTTCCGGTTCCTGCTGATCATCTCGCTGCCCTGCTACGCGATCATCTCGGTCGCGATCCTGCTCGGCGATGCCGGCGGCAAGACCCCGAGCCATCCCGGCGGGTTCGTGTTCGCGGCGTTCATGACCCAGTTCACGGTCGCCGCCGCCTACAACATCACCTACGCGCCCTACGTCTCTGACTACTCCCGCTACATGCCGCGCAAAACCTCCCCGGGCGGGATCATCGCGGCCGTGTTCTTCGGTGCCTCCGGCTCGGCCTTCTGGCTGATCGCGCTCGGCGCCTGGCTCGCGACCAGGCTCGGCGCCACCGACGGACTGGTCGGCCTGCAGACGGTCGGTGACAACGTGGCCGCACCGCTCGGTTCGATCACGGCCGTCCTCTCGGCCACCGCCCTGCTGGCCACCATGGGCATGAACGCCTACGGCGGCATGCTCAGCGTCCTGACCGGCATCGACTCGTTCAAGAAGATCAGCACCAGCCGTCTCTGGCGAGCCGGCACGATCGTCGCCCTCGCGCTCGTCTGGTATGTGCTCGGCAATCTCTGGAGTTCCAACAGCGCCGTCGGCGCGGTCCTGGATTCGCTGACCCTGATGCTCTACCTGCTGGTGCCGTGGACCGCGCTCAACCTGGTCGACTTCTTCTTCGTCCGGCACGGCCACTACGCGATCACCGACATCTTCCGCCTCAACGGCGTCTACGGCGCCTGGGGTTACCGGGGCCTGATCGCCTATGCGGCCGGCTTCGTGGCCGAGATCCCGTTCATGGTGCTGCCGTCGATCGGCGGATTCTCCTATACCGGGCCCGTCCCAGCGCACCTGACGAATCTCGTCGACTACTCCTGGGTCGTCGGCCTGCTCGTCTCCGGCCTGGTCTACTTCGCCCTGTCGCGCACGCTGGACCGGAACGCCGAAGCAGCGGCGATCGAGGCCAGCGACCGTGAGCTGCAGGCCATCGACCTGGCCGCCGGCGGGACCGCTAACCTGACGTGATGATTGATCCCGTTCCGTACATCGTCAACGGCGACAACGTCGGCCCGGTCGACGCCACCAAGGTCCCGCGATACGCCGGTCACGCGAACTTCGCGAAGCTGCCTTCGATCGGCGAGACCGACCGGGCCGACACGATCATCGTCGGCGTCCCGTTCGACACCGGCGTCACCTACCGACCCGGCGCGCGGTTCGGCCCCGGGCACATCAGGGACAGCTCGCGACTGCTGCGGCCCTATAACCCGGTCCTGGATACCTCGCCGTTCGCCAGCATGCAGGTGGTCGACGCCGGCGACATGGCGGTGAACCCGTTCGACCTGAACGAGGCGATCAGCACGATCGAGCACAACGCCCGTGACCTGCTAGAACGAGCGCCGCACCTGCTCACCCTGGGCGGTGACCACACGATCGCGCTGCCGCTGCTGCGGGCCTTCTCCGCAGTACACGGCCCGGTCGCCGTCGTGCACTTCGACGCGCACCTGGACACCTGGAACACCTACTTCGGCGCCGCCTACACCCACGGCACCCCGTTCCGCCGGGCCTCGGAGGAAGGCTTGCTCGACAAGGACGCCTGCGTCCACGTCGGCATCCGCGGCCCGCTATTCACCACCGCCGATCTCGACCAGGACGCCGAACAGGGCTTCACCGTCATCTCCTCCCCCGAAGCCGACACTCTCGGCGTCGCCGGAATCGCCGAACGCATCGCCGCCCGGGTCGGCGACCGCCCCGTGTACGTCTCGGTCGACATCGACGTGCTCGATCCAGCGCACGCTCCAGGCACCGGAACCCCCGAGGCGGGCGGCCTGACCAGCCGCGAACTGCTCGGCATCCTGCGTTCCTTCGCCGGCCTGAACATGATCGGCGCCGACATCGTGGAGGTCGCGCCAGCCTACGACCACGCCCAGATCACCGGTGTCGCCGCCGCTCACGTGGGCTTCGAACTCTTGTCGGCCCTATCAGCCCGCAAGAGCTAAGAATTAGGCATAACGCAACCCTGGTAGTTGAATCGCCGTGCCTTTAGGGAGCTCACCGTGCCAGTCGATCGCCATGACGTAGCCGTGGTAGGCGCCGGCATCGTCGGCCTGGCCGTCGCCCGCGAGATCCTGACTCGCAAATCCGACGCCAAGGTACTCATCATCGACAAGGCGGATTCCGTCGCCGAGTACCAGACCGGCCACAACTCGGGCGTGATCCACGCCGGCGTCTACTACGCTCCCGGCTCGCTCAAGGCCAGGCTCTGCGTGGCCGGCGCCAAGCTGATGTACGAGTACTGCGAGCAGAACACCATCCCCGTCGAACGCTGCGGCAAGCTGATCGTCGCCATCAGCGACGACGAGTTGCCCCGCCTAGCCGACCTGGAAAAGCGCGCCATCGCCAACGAAGTCCCTGGCCTGCGTCGCGTCGACGCCAGCGAGATCAGCGAGATCGAGCCCGAATGCAAGGGCGTAGCCGCACTGCACTCGCCCAACACCGGCATCGTCGACTTCGCCGCCGTCGCCCGCTCCATGGAGCGCGAATTGCGCGCCTCCGGCGCGCAATTCGCGCTCGGCTGCGAGATCACCAGCCTCAGGAGAGAACGCGACACCACCGTGCTGTCGCACGCCAACGGCGAGTACCGGGCCGACTGGGCAATCGCCTGCGCGGGCCTGTGGTCCGACCGCCTGGCCGTCTCAGCGGGGGCGCCCGCAGAACCCCGGGTGATCCCGTTCCGAGGCGCCTACCTGCGCATCGACGGCGAGCCCATTGTGCGCGGCCTGGTCTACCCGGTCCCCGATCCAGCCCTGCCGTTCCTGGGCGTCCACGTCACCCGCCACATCGACGGCGGCGTCCTCCTCGGCCCGACCGCCCTCCTCGTCCCGTCAAGAAGCGGCCGCTCCAAAGGCCAGCCCAGCGGCCCGGCTCACCACAGCTGGAAAGAGACCGTCCGCGACGTGACCCAGACCCTCACCTGGCCCGGCACCTGGGGCGTCGCCGGCCGCTTCTGGCGCACCGGCCTCACCGAAATGGCTATGGCCGCCAGCCGCCGCCGCTTCATCGCCAAGTGCGCGGTCTACGTCCCCGCGATCCAGACGCTGCCAATCGAGCCGCGCACCGTCTACGGCACCCGAGCCCAGGCCGTCAACCGCGCGGGCCAGCTAGTCGACGACTTCACGATCTCCCAGACCCCGGGCGCCACCCACGTCCGCAACGCCCCCTCCCCCGCCGCCACCTCGTCCCTGGCCCTGGCCAAGGAAATAGTCACCCAATACGAATCCGCCACCAGCTAGGGCCCAAGCGACCCCAGGCGAGCAGCGAAGCAACCCGCCCGCGCATCAAACGGCCGGCCCTTTTTGTCCATCTGGCCACACAGTCCCCGTCAATAACACCAGCCACAACGTCGACCCAGATGATGATTTAGAAAACCCGGTGAATCAGCATATTCACCTTGGAAAAACCCGGTGAATCTGCGGATTCACCCTTTTCGATGTTTCGCCCTTGAATACGGGCCCGCTGGCCCTGCCGCCGGAGCCGCTTTCACTGTTGTGGGCGCCCTGGCGGCGCCGACGTGGTTACGGCTTGGCCGGGGAGAAGTTGTCGGGGGCGTACCAGACGCTTCGGTCGATGGCGCCTCCTGGCTGCCATTGGCAGCCACGGAGTTTGCCTGCCGGCAGAGTCACGCCGGATAGCCTCTTCAGTTCGGCCGAGACCTCGGCGGCGGTCGGCGCGTGGGGCTTCTGCCACCACCAAGCGGCCCACAGTCCCCACTTGCCCGCGTCGGGGTGCTCAGCCTTAGCGGATCGCAGCGCGGAGACGAGTGCGGGTACGACGCTGAGCGAGCAGTAGAACAAGCAGTCGTCGTGACCCGCTTTCGCGCGGTCGAGCGCGAACGGCGCGGCGTCGGCGACGGTCGCATCAAACCGCTCGATGTCAAGGCAGCGGGCCAGGCGGGCCTGGCTGGGATCGCCGGGCTTGACGGCGATCTTGAAGTGGCGCTTGAAGCGCGCGAACTGGTGGTCTGACCAGGCGTACTTTCCGTTGGCGTAGCCGGCGACGTGCGAGAACTTCGCCGCGTCAATGGCCTCGGGGTTGGTGCTGTCGGCGAACGCGAACATCTGGCTTCTCCTCAACGCTCTCAATCGGTACCTATATGAGCTACCAGGAATCCATCCGATTGAACTAGCGCGCAGGCGCGCGCAACCTGCGGGCCGCTGTCAATACCGCGACAGGCCAGGCCAATTACCCGGTTACCTCGGCGACCTGGACCCAGCGATCGGCGGCGGCCGAGCGTTCCATGGCTTCGCAGACGGCCTGGACGGCGACGCCGTGGGCGAAGTCTGGGGTCCAGGGCTGGTCGGGCCAGTGCTCCAGCAGGTCGGCGACCTGGTTGGCGAAGGTCGAGCCGTAGCCGACGCCCTGGCCGATCGGCCACCAGTCCGCCGCGTACGGGTGACTCGGATGCTCGGCCCGGATCCGCGTCAGACCGTACCTCGACAACTCGCCTGGCCCTGTCGCACTTGAGGCTAGTTCGCGCGCGACCCCGTACCACAACTCGTTGAGACGGGTGTAGTCGAAGATCAGGGTGCCGGTGCTGCCGTTTACCTCCACTGTGAAAATCGCAGGGGCGGCGTACCGCGGAGCGCGCCATCTCAACGGTGCCTCTGGCCCCGTTGGCGAACTTGATCAGGGCGGACGACGCATCATCTACCGTGACCCTAGCTCGCCCTTCTGACAGTGAACGGTCCTTGATGAAGGTCTGCGATTGGGCGCAGACGTCACCGATGTCGCCGACCATCCAGAGGGCCAGGTCGATCAGGTGGCTGCCCAGGTCGGCGATCGTGGTGCCGCCCAGTTCGCGGTCGAAGCGCCAGTCGAATCCGGTGGCGGGGTCGGTGAACTCGTCGGATAGCCAGGTCGCGCGCCAGAGCCTGATCTCGCCGACGGCGCCGTCGGCGATCATCCGGTGCATGAGAGCTACCGCCGGGAGCTTGCGGTAGTTGAAGCCGACGGCGTTATGGACGCCCGCCGCCCCGACCGCGTGCGCGGCCGCGCGGGCCTGGTCGTAGGAGACTCTACGTCGTCGCGGGTGATGAGGTCGCGCCAGTCGGTCACCGTGGCGGGCACGCCGTAGGCGGTCGCGGCGGCCTCGACGGCGGCTTGGTTCCGGCCGGACATGACGGTGACGACCGGGGTCACCGGGAGCCTCCGCAGCATGGGGGCGACCCGGTAACCGTAGCAGTGGGCGCGGCCCATCATTCCGTAGCCGACGATGCCGACCCGGAGTTTTGCGTCAGCCATAAGCACGGGCGCCAATCACACGGCGGTCGGGTTGTCGATGGGGCGGCCCAGGCGGTGGCAGGCGATGATCGCTTCGCACAGCGCGATGTCGGCGAGTCCGTCGCGGCCAGAGGTGACTGGGACGGCGCCGGTGGTGGCGCACGAGTGGAACGCTTCCAGTTCGCGCTTGAAGCCACTGTCGTAGCCGATCACCTCGGCGCTGCGCCAGGACCTGGCCGTGCCCAGGTCGCCTCCTTCGACGATGAGGCTGGCTGGCTCGTTGCGCAGGAAGGGCGAGGGGAATTCCAGCGTGATCCGCCGGTGCGGCGCATACAGCGCGAACTCCATCTGGTACCTGGCGATGCCGGGCAGGTCGACCCAGTGGATGGCGACGCGCAGGTCGCCGTAGCGCAGCAGCACGGTGACGTTCTGCTCGGACAAGTCCACGTAGTCCAGGCGGTCGGGCTCACCGAACAGGCCGCGGACCGCGTTGATCTCGTGGACCAGGGTGTCGAGCAGCACGCCGTGGTAGACGCGGCGCTCCAGATCATCGACCGGGCTGATCGCGGCGTTGACGCTGGCGTCCGAGGCGGCCAGCAGCGAGGCGACCACGTCATCGCTCGGCGGGGTGGATTTGAGCAGCGGGTAGTGCGCGATGTAGGGCCGGAACGGCGATTCCATCGTGGTTACCCGAAGCAGCCGGGCGTCGGACAGGTCGGCGACCTCGCGGCTGAACCGGGCGTAGGCGAGGTCATACCGCTTCGGGTAGCCGACCATCAGCGTCGTGCCCGCTTCCTCGGCGGCCGCGACCATCGCCTTACCCTCGGCGACCGAGAAGCACATCGGCTTCTCGGCAAATACGTGCAAGCCGGCCTCGGCGGCGGCGATGGCGATCGGGGCGTGGCTGCCCGAGGTCAGCACGAACACGGCGTCGAGCGGGGCGGCGACCAGTTCGCGCCAGTCGGCGTACGCGGCGGGGATGCCGTACTTGTCGGCGCAGGCCCGCGCGTTCGCCCCGACGATGTCGCAGATCGCGGAAACCTCGAACATGGCCCGCATCTCGGCGAGGTAGTGCAGGTGCATCACCTGGGCAATAACGCCGACCCCGACAATCCCGACCCGCAGTCGCCGGTCTGGCAGGCCCTGATCGCTTCCCATCCCGTCTCCGCTCTCTACCGTCATTGAACCGTCGCTCAAGGGTCCGCCGCTCTATCGCCCCGTTCGAACACGGTGCATGATGTCATGAGAGCATGTCAATAACTAATGACATACTTACGGGAGGAGGCACCCGGTGCTTGACGAGCAACGGCGCATCATCGGCCAGACCCGGGCGCTCAACCCGGGTGCGGTCGCGGTCGCGGCGGCGGCGCGCCGGAGGCGACCCTGGCTCGGGCCGGCCGGCCGCCTCATGATCATCGCGGCCGATCACCCGGCCCGCGGGGTGCTGGCGGCCGGTGACCGGCCGATGGCGATGGCGAGCCGGGTTGACCTGCTGGACCGGATCCTGGTCGCGCTCACAAGGCCGGGGGTGGACGGCATCCTGGGCTCGGCCGACATCATCGAGGACCTGCTGCTGCTCGGGGCGCTGGACGGCAAGGTGGTGCTCGGCTCGATGAACCGGGGTGGCCTGCCGGGGTCGGCGTTCGAGATCGATGACCGGTTCACCGGATACAGCGCCGCCGCGATCGAGGCGGCGGGCCTGGACGGAGGGAAGATGCTGCTGCGGATCGACCCGGGCGATCCGGCGACCGCCAGCACCCTCGAATCGTGCGGACATGCGGTGACCGACCTGGCCCGGCGCGGGCTGGTCGCGGTCATCGAGCCGTTCGTGGTGGTCACGGGTCACCGGGGTAACGACCTGTCTCCGGATGCCGTGATCAGGTCGATCACGATTGCCTCGGGGCTGGGTTCGACTTCGGCGTACACCTGGCTGAAGATCCCGGTAGTGGCTGAGATGGAGCGCGTCGCTGAGGCGAGCACGCTGCCCGCGCTGCTGCTCGGCGGCGATGTCGGGGACAAGCCCGACGAGATGTTCGACCGGTGGCGGCGCGCGCTGTCGCTGCCGGGTATCTACGGCCTGGTCACGGGCCGGAACCTGCTTTACCCGCCCGATGACGACGTGGCGGCCGCCGTCGACATCGCCGTGAGCCTACTGTGACAATGCCCCTACTGTGACGATGCCCCCTACTGTGACGATGACTGTGCAATGAATGCGAAAGCAGAACCCCAGGCCGGCCCCGAGGTTATCTCCATTGACCGGGCGAGTCCTGTGCCGCTGTACTTCCAGCTCGCCCAGCATTTCGAGAACGCGATCAGGTCGGGCGCGCTGCGGGCCGGAGCCCGGCTGGACAACGAGGTCGAACTGGCCGAGCGGCTCGGGTTGTCCAGGCCGACGGTTCGGGCCGCGTTTGGATACCTGGCCAACAAGGGCATGGTGACCCGCAAGCGCGGGGCGGGGACGCTGGTCGCCAAGGAGCGGATCGACCGCGACGTCGAACTGACCAGCCTGTACGACGACCTCGCCGCGGCCGGGCGGGCGCCGACCACGCGGGTGATCAGGAACGAGGTCGGGCACGCCAGCGAGAACGTGGCCCGCGCGCTGAAGCTGCCGGACCGGGCGCTGGTGATCTGCCTGGAGCGGATCAGGCTGGCCGACGGCGAGCCGATCGCGCTCATGCACAACTACCTGCCGGCCGCGCTGGTGCACCTGCGCAGCGAGATGCTCGCCGAGCACGGGCTGTACGAATTGCTGCGCGCCTCCGGCATCAAGCTCGGCTCGGCGACTCAGCGCATGTCGGCCAAGAACGCTTCCGCGACCGAGGCCAGGGTGCTGAACGAGGCCAGGGGCGCCGCGCTGCTGACCATGGAGCGGATCGCGTTCGACGAGAACGAGCACCCGGTGGAGTTCGGCCAGCACCTGTACCGCGCTTCCAGGTACGCGTTCACGACCAGCATGCCGAGCTCGACCCGGTCGGCGACCGGTGCCCCGCTCGGGCACGTGGTCAGTTAGTCCGGGTCAGCCAACGGACTCACCACCCGCAGCTCGCAATTTGATAATACCTATTAACATACGTACTCGACATGGCACTAGCTGTCTCCTGTGAACCACTTGTCTGGTCATTCCGTGGACAGGGGGAGTTGCGGTACGTCAGTGTGTAACGGCAGTGTGTAACGACTGGGCCTGATGATCCTGCTCAGCTAGGGTCTGGCAGGTTGTGGAGAGCAATGTCGGTTTTTGCGCTTATAGCATGGGTTATTACGGTTCTAGCTGGATTGTTCCTGCTAGCTATCTGGCTTATCGAGTACGATCCTGACGTCCAGAAAGCGGCCGCCACCCGGCTGCCCGTTCCGGTCATCTCCTCGCACGCGACGCTGGCCGTGTGCGGCCTGATCGTCTGGGTCACCTATCTGATCACCGGCGAGGATAAGTTCGCCTACGCGACGCTGGCGGTCCTGATCGGCGTGGTTCTTCTCGGCGTCACGATGGCGATCCGCTGGGTGAAGGTGTACCGGACCACCGGGGCCCCGCAGAAGCGCGCCGCCAGGGCACCGGCAGTGCCAGCCCCGGCGGGCGTTGGCACCAGCGCCACCATCAACGTCTTCGATGCCGAGCCGCGGCACAACCGCGACTCGGCCTCCCTCAACGGATCGAGCAGCGCAGTGCGAGCGAGTTCTACTCTGCTCGTGCCACCGGAACGGCACTTCCCGCTGGCAGTCGTGATCGGCCACGGGTTGTTCGCGGTCACGACGGTGGTTCTCGTGGTGCTAAGCGTGCTCGGACTCGGCGGGTAGTGAAGGATCGGCTGGCACTGAGCTAGGGACGTCACGCAGGCCGCGAAGCGGGGAGAACAGCACCCAGAATCCGGCCGCCCAGCTTCCGACGACGCTGATCCACAGCGTCGGCCGGATGCCGATCGCGCTGCCGAGGGCCCCGCCGATCACGCCGCCGAGCGGCAAGGTACCCCAGACGATCCAGCGGATGGCCGCGTTCATCCGGCCGAGCAGTTCCGGCGGGCAGATCATCTGCCGGTACGAGACCTGCGCGATGTTGTAGACCACAGCGGCGAAGGTCAGGCTGGCCCCGGCGATCGGGAAGAAGACCACCCGCCAGCCGGGCGCGGTCAGCGGCAGCACGATCTGGATCGCGCCGAAGACAAGAATCGAGAACCAGATGATCCGCGCGGTTCCTATCCACCTGGACAGCCCCCCGGACAGCACTCCGCCGAGAATCCCGCCCACGCTTCCGATGCTGAACAGCAGCCCGACCTCGGCCGGGCGGACGTGGACGATCCTGACCAGGAAGATCACCTCGAGCGCGAACGTCATCGATCCGAACAGGTTCGACGTGCCCGTGCAGGCGGCGATCTTGCGCAGCACCGGATGCGTGGCCACGAAGCGCAGGCCCGCGAAGATCTCGCTGCGGAGGCTGGGGCGCTCCTCTGCTGCGGCCCGCTGTGGACTGGCCTCTGGAGACCTGATCGCGAGCAGCGTGGCGGTGGAGACCGCGTAGGAGGCGGCGTCCACGGTCATCACCCCGGCCTTGAGCAGGCCGAACAGCGCGCCTCCGATTCCGGGCCCGACAACCTGGGCGAAGGACTGGGTCGCGCCGAGCTTGCCGTTGCCGTCGTGCAACTGATCGCGGTCGACCAGCACCGGCACGTAGCTCTGGTAGGCCACGTCGAAGAACACGGTGCCCAGCCCCATCAGCAGCGCGACGGCGAACAGTTGCGCCATGGTCAGCACGCCGAGCGCGGCGGCGAGGGCGACGGAGCCGATGATCACCAGGCGGGCGATGTCGCACCAGATCATCAGCCAGCGCTTGGCAACCCGGTCCACGACGAGTCCGGCGGGGAGCGCGACCAGGAGGAAGCAGGCCGTCTCGGCTGCCGTCAGGAACCCGACCGCGAAGGTGGCGGCGTGCAGCAAGACGACGGCAACGAGCGACAGCGCTACCTGCGATACCGCCGAGCCCATCTCGCTGACGGACTGCCCTGACCACAGCAGGAGGAAGTCGCGGTTGCGCCACAGCGACTCCGGCTTGGGCGCCGCGCCCGCTTCGATCGTTTCGGTGTCTGCTGCCTGGTCCTGCGTCACGCGCACATCATGGCCTCTCGAATCCGCATGTCAACCGATTTTCACCGACTGTTAAGCGGGCGGGGCCACAGTCGCGGGCCGGAGCGGGGCGGAGTGGGGCGGAGTCGGGACGGCTGGAGCAAGCTCTGGCAGCGGCGTCGTAAACCCTCGGCAATGCGTTAAAGGTAATCAAGATCTTGATCTGGCTGCCCTAACGTAACTCCCATGACGACCCCCATTTCCGCGGCCGATGAGGTCCGCGCGATCCTGGCCGATCCGAGCTACGTCGTGCCTGCGGCACCTGCCGTTCCTGACTCGGAGACGGGCACGCTGGCCTGGCTGCGGTCGCTGGTGGCGCGGTTCTGCGATGGCGACGTGCACGATCGACGGCGGGCGCTGGTCGAGCGGGATCTGGCCGGGCTGGACTCGGACCGGCTGCGAGCGGCCGCGGCCGAGCTGACCGAGCGCGAGCTGGCGCTCCAGTCTGCCGGTGAGCAATTCGACGTGATGATCCTGGCCCGGCGAGTTCCGGTGGCGGTGCTGGCTACCGAGCTCGGGCTGGGCGGCAACGGCCTGCCGCGCGCGGTGGATGCCGTGATCACGGCGGCGTCTGGCTACCCGGATCCGGACGCGGCCAACCTGGGGACGGACGCCAGCATCAAGCAGCTGGCCGAGGCGCTCGGAGCGGCCGGCGATCTCGGTCCGGGCGACGCCGAGTTGCTGGCGAACCGGATCGGGCTGCTGATGCAGGCCTGCGACGCGACCGCCGGGCTGATCGGGAACGCGCTGATCACCGCGTTTGTGGTGGGCGACGCGGACAGCGTCCCGGCTGCGAGCGAACTGCTGGCCGACACGATCGACGACGACCCGCCGGTACTGCGGACCAGGCGCCTGCGCCCGGACGGCGAGGCGATCACGCTCGATATCAGCGCATGCCCGTTCGGGGCCGGACGGCGGCCGTGCCCCGGTGCCGACCAGGCCGTGGCCCTGGCGGCCGGCGTGCTCGACGCGATCCTGCCCGCGTGCGAGCTCGCCGACCAGCAGATCGCCTACGTGCCCTCGCCGAACCTGCGGATCCCGGCGAGGCTGCTGGTCATCCTGGACGCGTCATGACCGAGTCAAGAGCGGCCGTCCTGACCGAGCCCGGCGGCGACTGGGAGATCCATGACATCACCGTGGACCCGCCGCAGGCCGGCGAGGTGCTGGTCAAGCTGGCCTACGCCGGACTGTGTTACTCCGATGAGCACCTGCGGTTCGGCTCGGGTGCGCGGCTGCCGATCGTGGGCGGGCACGAGGGGTCCGGCGTGGTCCAGGAGGTCGGGCCGGGAGTGACGGCTGTTGCGCCGGGTGATCACGTGGCGCTGACGTTCGTCGCCATCTGCGGTCGATGCTATTGGTGCTCGTCCGGCCGGTGGAGCCTGTGCGAGAGCGGCGGGCGGGCGAATGTCGGGCAGATGGCGGACGGGACGTTCCGCTTCAAGGCGGCCTCGTTCCCGGCCGAGGGCTTCGGCGGCTTCTGCGGCATCGGCACCTTCTCGCAGTACGCGGTCGTGTCCGAGAACGCCTGCGTGAAGGTCGACCGGGAGATCCCGCTCCGCGTGGTCGCGCTCGTCAGCTGCGGCGTGCTGACCGGGTGGGGCTCGGTCGTCAATACCGCCCAGACCCAGATCGGGGAGACGGTCGTGGTGGTCGGGGCTGGCGGGATTGGCCTCAATGCGGTCCAGGGGGCTCGCCTGGCCGGAGCGTCCACGATCGTCGCGGTCGATCCGGTCGAGTCCAAGCGCGACCTGGCCCTGCGGCTCGGGGCAACGCACGCGGCCGCGACCGCGAAGGAGGCGGGCAAGCTGGCGGCCGAGGCCAACCCGGTGCCCCGCGGTGCCGATGCGGTGATCCTGGCGGTCGGGAACCTGACTACGGAGGCGGTGACCGGGGCGTTCCGTGCCACCGGCAAGGGCGGGATCCTGGTGATCGCCGGGCTGTCGCACGATCCGCTGGATCTCAACGTGCAGGTGCCGGGGACCGTGCTGGCCGTCACGCAGCGGCGGATCGCCGGGTCGTTCTTCGGATCGTGCAACCCGATCAAGGACGTTCCGCTGCTGCTTCGGTTGTACCAGCGGGGCGAGTTGCTGCTGGATCAGCTGGTCAGCAAGCACTACGCGCTGGAGGAAGTCTCGGCTGGGTACGCGGATCTGGCGGCCGGGCGGAACGCGCGCGGGGTCATCGAGTACTAGAGCTTTTCGCGGCCGTGCGGACGGTGCCAGTCGAGCACCGGGCCCTCGGGCACGATCCGCAGCGGATTCAGGTGCGAGTGCGTCATGAAGTAGTGCCGCTTGATGTGATCGAAGTTCGTCGTGCCAGAGAACGCTGGCAGCGAGTACAGGTCACGCGCGTAGCCCCACAGGTTGTGGTACTCGGTCAGCCGCCGGATGCTGGTCTTGAAGTGGGTGTAGTACACCGAGTCGAACCGGGCCAGCGTCACCCACAGCCGCACATCGGCCTCGGTCACTCGCGGTCCCGTCAGGTACCGGCGGTCGGCCAGCCTGGCATCGAGCAGGTCAAGCGTGCCGAACAGGCCGGTGACCGCCGCGTGGTAAGCCTGCTGCGACGGCGCGAACCCGCACCGGTACACCCCGTTATTCACGGTCGAGTAGACCAGCTCGTTGACCTCATCGATCTCGGCCCGCAACCCCTCCGGATACAGCTCCACGTCCGGATCGGCCCACCGGCCGAACTGAGTGTCCAGGTCGATGGTGATGTCGGGGAAGTTGTTGCTGACGATCTTGCTCGCGCGTTTGTCCCACAGGACCGGCACCGAGATGTGCCCCGGGTACCCAGGCTCGGTCGCCTCGTACGCCTCACGCAGGAACGAGAACCCGTTGACCTCGTCGAGCGAGTGCCCAGGCCCGTTGCGGAACGCCCATCCCCGCCCGTCACGAATCGGATCGACGACCGTCATCGAGATGACGTCTTCGAGCCCGAGCAGCCGCCGGACGATCGCGGTGCGCTGCGCCCACGGGCACGCCCACGAGACGTACAGGTGGTACCGCCCGGCTTGCGCCGGGAACCCGCTCGACCCGTCGGCGGAGATCCGGCCCCGGAACGGATAGGGCGCCCGGACGAACTCGTCCGGCGGCTTCTCCTCGCCCTTCTTGTAGGAGCCGTAGTCGCCGTAGGTGTCGAAGTCCACCGGGCTCGCGCCGCCCGCCGCCCGCTCGCTTGTCGCAGTCATCGTGACCTCCCGCGGCCCAGTTAAGCCCCGTCGCCCTGCCAGAACAATCCGATATCGGTTAATCTGATTTCGTGGTATCCGATAATGAACAACCTTCAGGGGGAACGCATGGTGCGGGTCTGATCCTCGCACTGCAGCGAACGACCCAGGCGACCCTGCGCCTGCTCGCCGTCCGGCTGGCGGAAGAGAACCTGAGCCCGTCCGAGATCAACGCGCTCGCCAACCTGGCCGACGGGCAAGTCCGGTCGGTAGGCGAACTCGCCGCGGCGGCCGGTGTCAGACCCACGACCCTGACCAGCCTCCTAGACCGACTCGCCAAGCGCGGCTACCTCACCCGGGAACTCGACCCGGCCGACCGCCGCTCGTTCCAGCTGCACCTCACCCCTTCGGGGGCCTCGGCGGCGGCCTCGGCCCTGGCCGCCATGACCGAGATCGAGCAGGAGGCCGCCGGTTCGGTGACGGAGGCCGATCTAGCCGGCTTCACCAACGTAGTAAAAGCCCTCCAGGAGGTATCCAGATGACAGACCCGCCCCTCGACCCGCACCCGGCGCGGCGTGCTCCTCCCGGTAATCGGAGGGAAGTGCTCGCAACGGATGATAGGTGGCGTCTAACGAATGGCAAGTGGGCCGAAAGGGAGGCCGCTCGATGAGCGTGGTGCTGGTGACGGGCGGGAGCGGGACGTTCGGGAGAAAGTTGGTGCTGCCGGCATCTGCTCTATATCTCGATCGTCGGCATCGACGATATCCCGTTCGGCTACTACCAGCGCAAACTTGCCTGCGAGCAGGCGATCGCGGCCAGTTCGGTGCCGTCCACGACGTTGCGAGCCACTCAGTTCCATGAGCTAATCGAGAAGATGCTCCGCAC
>DATNFM010000178.1:0-38365 GCA_035606435.1 Streptosporangiaceae bacterium
TGGCGGGAGCGAGAGCGAGAGCGGGGGCGCGGGCGGGGGCGCGGGCGCGGGCGGGGGCGCGGGCGGTTCGGGCGGTTCGGGCTCGGATTCGGTTGCTGAGGCCAGTGGCGTGGGCGGGTCGGGGGCTGGTGGTTCTGGCGGGTCGGGGGCTGGTGGTTCGGGCGGGTCACGGGCTGGCGGTTCTGGCGGGTCAGGAGCCGGTGGCCCGGGCGGGACCGAGATCCCGGTACGAGTGCACAACGACGCGGTGTGCATGGCGGCCGGCGAACACTGGCGCGGCGCCGGTCGCGGCCGGCGCAACATGCTCGGCATGGTGGTCTCGACCGGCGTCGGCGGCGGGCTCATCCTGGAAAATCAGCTGATCGACGGCCGGTCGGGCAATGCCGGCCACATCGGCCACGTCGTGGTCGATCCGGACGACGGCCCCATCTGCGTCTGCGGCGCCCGCGGCTGCCTGGAAGCGATCGCGCGCGGCCCCGCACTGACCGACTGGGCTCAGGCCGAAGGCTGGCGCCCAGGTCAGACTGGCGTGACCGGCAAGGACCTGTCCGGCGACGCCGCGCAGGGACACTCGGTCGCGCGGGCCGCGATGCGTCGCGCGGGCCGGGCCCTCGGCATCGCGATCGCCTCGGCCACGAACCTGTGCGACCTGGAGGTAGTCTCCATAGGCGGCGGCCTGTCCCAAGCCGGAGCGATGATCTTCGACCCGCTCCAGGAGGCGCTCGACGCGCACACCGGCCTGGAGTTCGCCCGTCAGGTCCGGGTAGTGCCGGCCGCGCTGGGCCAGCACGCGGGATTGATCGGCGCGGCCGCCCTGATCGCCGTAGGCCGCAAATACTGGACCGGCGACCGCCCATTAGCAGCGGCGATGAAGCCGTCCGACTAGCCGGAACCCGGACCTGCAACGAGCCGCAACAGCGTAGGCCCTGAGCCGTTGCCTGGGCAACGGCGCTGGCCCCTAGTTGTTGTTGGCGGCCGGTCCGCACCCTGGAATCCGGTTCTCGGCAACCGGCGCTGGCCCCGAGTTGTTGTTGGCTTCCCGGTCTGCGCCGGCACCCCGCGCTGCGGTGCGCGCACTGGTCCGCGAGTCCCACGAGCCTCACCGGTCGCTCTCGCCCCCCGCGTCGATCTCCGCCCGTCCCTTCGGCGCCAATTGAGGCCGACTCTTCCCGGGTTAGGGACGTCTTTTCCCGGGTTAGGACGTCTTTTACCTGGTTAGGTACCACAAGATCGGTCCAAACCGGTCAAATCTCCGCCCTAACCCGGTAAAAGAGCGCGTAACCCGGGAAGAGTGGTCCCTAAGCCGGGAAGAGTGGGACGGGTAAGGCGGGGAGAGTGGGACGGGTAAGGCGGGAAGAGTGGGACGGGTAAGGCGGGACTGTCAGAGGCGGATGGCAGGTTCGTCGGGCATGCGGGTCAACGAGTTGCCCGGTTCCGGCCGGACAGCGGCGGCGGGCCGGCGATGTTGCGGTGCGCTGGCCGCTGGCCTTGTCACGAGAGCGGGCCGGGCCGCCGGCCGGACAGCGTTGGCCCCCAGCTGTTGCTGGGCCGGCAGTTAACTCCAGGTCAGTTAACTCCAGGTCAGCTAACTCCAGGTCAGCTAACTCCAGGTCAGCTAACTCCAGGTCAGCTAACTCCAGGTCAGAGGTTGCCGCGCTTGGCTTGCTCGCGTTCGATCGCTTCGAACAGCGCCTTGAAGTTGCCCTTGCCGAACCCCTGCGACCCGTGCCGCTCGATCAGCTCGAAGAACACGGTGGGCCGGTCCTGCACCGGCTTGGTGAAGATCTGCAGCAGGTAGCCGTCCTCATCCCGGTCGGCCAGGATCCGCAGTTCCCGAAGCTGGTCCACCGGCACCCGGGTCTGGCCGACCCACTGGCCGAGCGTGTCGTAATAGCTGTCAGGAGTGGCCAGGAACGTCACGCCGGCCGCGCGCATCCGCCGTACCGCCGAACCGATGTCATCGGTCTCCAGCGCGATGTGCTGGACGCCGGGGCCGCCGTAGAACTCCAGGTACTCATCGATCTGGGACTTCTTCTTGCCCGCGGCCGGCTCATTGATCGGGAACTTGACCTTGCCGTTGCCGTCCGCGACCACCTTGCTCATCAGCGCCGAGTACTCGGTCGCGATGTCGTCGCCGACGAACTCCTTCATGTTCGTGAAGCCCATGACCTGGTGGTAGAACTCGACCCACTCATCCATCAGGCCAAGCTCGACGTTGCCGACGCAGTGGTCGACGGCCGTGAAGAACGGATCTGAGGGCGGCGTGACCAGCGGGTCGGCCGCGATATACCCGGGCAGGTAGGGCCCGGCGTAGTCGGACCGCTCGATCAGGGTGTGCCTGGTCTGCCCGAACGTGGCGATCGCCGCGCTGACCACCTTGCCGGACTCGTCCTGCGCTACGTGCGGCGGGGCGAGCGGCCGGGCGCCGTGCTTGACCGCGTACCTGAACGCCTCTCGCGCCGACGGCACGCCGATCGCTAGGTCGATCACGCCGTCGCCGTGCTTGGCCACGTGCCTGGCCAGCTCGGTATCGGTCCTGATCGGCCCGCGCAGCACGAACCGGGCCGAGCCCGACTCGAGCACGTAGTCGGCTTCGTCGCGGCACCCGGTCTCCGGGCCGCGATAGGCGACGCAGCGCATCCCGAACGCGGTGGAGTAGAAGTGCGCCGCCTGCCTGGCGTTGCCCACGGCGAACACGATCGCGTCCATCCCGGTGACCGGGAACTCATCGGCCAACCGGCGGATGGCCGGTTGTGTCGCTGAAGTCTGCGTAGCCATCGAGCCTGCCTCCCTCACCAGCGGATCTACTGGCAGGATCGAACTTGGCGAACAGGTTGTGCAACTGCCGCATAAAATACTGGACAATCTGTCCAGTCACGGGTAACAAGAGGCCGTGATCGATGAGCTCGATGCGCGACTAATCAAGCTGCTCACCGCCGAGCCGCGAATCGGCGTGCTGGAAGCCTCGCGCCGGCTCGGCGTCGCCCGGGGCACCGTGCAGGCCAGGCTCGACCGGATGCAGCGGCGCGGTGTGATCATCGGTTACGGCCCGGACATCGATCCGGCCGCGATCGGCTATGCGGTCACCGCGTTCGTCACGCTCGAGCTGACTCAGGCCGGCGGCCGGGACGAGGTCGCGCAGAAGCTGTCGCTGATCGGCGAGATCCTGGAAGCGCACACGATCACGGGCTCGGGCGACGTGCTCTGCCGCGTGGTCGCGCGCACCAACGCCGACCTGCAGCGCGTGATCGACTCGATCGTCAGCCTGCCCGGCGTGGTGCGCACCTCCACGGTGATCGCCTTGGCCACCGCCGTCGGCTACCGCACGACGCCCCTGGTCGAGATAACGGCCAGAGGCCCGGAAAACAGCAGCACCGCAACCAACGGCCCCGCCAGCAACCCGGCCTAAGCGGGCAGCTCCACGATGTCGGCCGCGATGCCACGAACCGCTTTGCTCAGCTCGCCCTTATCCATTTGCGCGCTGAAGAACATCCAGCTCGCGCTGATCCCGCCGATCGCCATCGCGGCCTTGACCCGCGCCGCCGCCGACGCGTCCGGCTCGGACAACAGGTTGATCAGGCTCCCGACCCGCTCCTTGAACAGCTCGCCTCTCGTCTTCGCCGAGGACAACGTGCTCACGGCCGCCTGGTTCTGGTGCAGCATGCGGAACACCTGGCCGGACTCGGCCACGATGTCGACGTACCGGCTCAGCAGCTCACGTCGGGTCGACGCGTCCGCGGGCTGCTCGCGGCCCCAGGCGATCAGGGCGTCCATCTTGGAGGCATAGTCCTCCATCAGGCTGGCGACGATGTCTTCCTTGGACTTGAAGTGGTAATAGAGCGCGGCCTTGGTCACCTCAAGCCGCTCGGCGATCTCGCGCAGCGACGTCCCGTCGTACCCGTGCTCGGTGAACAGCTCCACCGCCACCTGCTGAATCCTGGCCCTGGTGTCGGGCCGGGGGTCATTCATTGTCGTGCGCCACCTCTGACCCGAACCTACTTGACGACCGGTTAGTAACCACATAGCCTACCACTTGTCGAGAATGCTAGCCGGTCGGCAAGTAGGTTCGTCGGAAAGCGCGACAAACCGGGCGACAAAACGGGGCGGGATGGCCAGCGCGGAGCTGGCGCGAGGACAGGGCGCAGAGGACGAGACGGGAATGAGGAACTGAACCATGCCAGAGGTTAAGGCGGTGGCTGGCGAGGGCAACCTCCCGGCGTTCGGGCGAAGGCGCGACATCATGATCGTGCTGCCCGGATTGCTGCTAGCGCTGATGCTCGCCATGCTGGACCAGCTCGTTGTATCAACCGCACTGCCCAGAATCGTCGGCGACCTCGGCGGGCTTAGCCACCTGTCCTGGGTCGTGACCGCGTACGTGCTTGCCTCGACGATCACCACTCCGCTCTACGGCAAGCTCGGCGACCTCTACGGCCGCAAGCGGCTGCTGATTACCGCGATCGTGATCTTCCTGATCGGCTCGGCCCTGTCCGGCCAGGCGCACTCGATGGACCAGCTGATCGTGTTCCGCGCGCTGCAGGGTCTTGGGGCCGGCGGCCTGATGGTCGGCGCGATCGCCACGATCGGTGACCTGGTTTCGCCGCGCGAGCGCGGCCAGTACATGGGCTACATGATGGCCGCGATGATGATCGCGATGATCGCCGGACCGCTGGTCGGCGGCTACATCACCGACAGCCTGTCCTGGCGCTGGATCTTCTACATCAACATGCCGATCGGCGGAGCGGCGCTGCTGTACCTGCTGGCGACGCTGCACCTGCCGGTCAACAAGATCGCGCACAAGATCGACTACCTGGGTGCGGCCATTCTCGCGGTCGGCGCGACCTCGATCGTGCTCGTCACCACCTGGGGCGGCAGCCAGTACGCCTGGGGCTCGCCGACGATCATGTCGCTGATCGCACTGGCCGTCGTGTCGGTCGCCGCATTCATCTGGGTCGAGAGCCGGGCAGCCGAACCGATTCTGCCTACGCATGTTTTCAAAAACCGAAATTTCTCGATTGCCAGCGGCATGAGCTTCCTTCTCGGCCTGGCGATGTTCGGCGCGATGACGTTCTTGCCGCTGTACCAGCAGACCGTCCAGCACGCCTCGCCCACGGTCAGCGGCTTGCTGCTGATCCCGATGATGCTCGGCGCGACCACTACCTCGCTGCTCGCGGGCCAGTTCACCGTGCGCACCGGTAAGTACAAGGCGCTGCCGATCGTGGGCGCCGCGATCATGACCACCGCGATGCTGCTGCTCGCCATGCTCGGCCCGGGCACTTCGCGGCTGACCTCGATGGGCCTGTTCGTCCTGTTCGGTATCGGGATGGGCTTCCTCATGCAGATCACCACGCTGATCGCGCAGAACAGCGTCTCCCCGGCCGACATGGGAGTCGCCAGCAGCTCGCGATCGTTCTTCCAGCAGATCGGCGGCTCGATCGGCGTCTCGATCTTCGGCGTGGTCTTCTTCCGCGCGCTGCGTGACTCGCTCGCCGCCCACCTGCCGACCTTCAAGCTCAGCACGGGCAGCGGCAGCTTGAACCCGGCGCAGGTCCAGCACCTCCCGCCGGTAGCACGCCATGCGGTGTTCGTGGGCGTTGCCCACGGCCTGGACCTCGTGTTCCTCTGGGCGGCGCCGACCGCGGCGATCGTGTTCGCGATCGGCTGGCTGGTCAAGGAGATCCCGCTGCGCAGCGGCCGCGACGCAGCCCCCAGCCAGGAGTCGAAGCCAGAGCCCGAGCCGGTCCTGGTGGACTGACCCGCTACGGCACTGACCCGCAACAACGATGGCGGCCCGGGACCTGCGCAGGTCCCGGGCCGCCATGATGTGGTCTTAGATGCCTCCGTACGGCACCGCATCGATGATCTCGACGGTCAGCGCGCGGCCGTTCGGCAGGTTGTAGCTGGCGGTTTCCCCGACCTTCTTGCCCGAGATCGCGGAGCCAAGCGGCGACTTAGGCGAGTACACGTTGATCGGCGCGCCGCTCTCCTCGCGCGAGGCGAGCAGGAAGGTCTCCTCGGCGTCGTCACCCTCAAACTTCACCGTCACGGTCATGCCAGGGCCGACGATCCCGTCGGTGCGCGGCGGCCCGCCAACCTTGGAGTGCGTGAGGATGTGCGTGAGCTGGTGAATCCGCGCTTCCTGCTCGCCCTGCTCCTCCTTGGCCGCGTGATACCCGCCGTTCTCCTTCAGGTCGCCTTCAGATCGGGCTTGCTCGATCTTCTTGGCGATGTCGATCCTGCCCTGGACGGAGAGGTGGTCGAGCTCGGCCTTGAGCCGGTCGTACGCCTCCTGGGTGAGCCAGGTGACAGTGTCGTCGCGGGTCTCGGTCACAAGCACTCCTCGTATCCGCCGTACGGAGTTCCGACTCCGCCGGGCCCGGCTGGGCCCCTGCATGGGGGTAATTCATCGAGATTACTTTGTCCATGTGAGTCAGTTCAACCATCTACTGTTCAGGCAAATTATTCAAACAAATTTTCGAATCAAAACCGGTATATAAGAGGAAAAATATCTCGGGCTTTTGGCCTTGGTGAGCTAGCAGAAGCCGGTTTCGACCAGCTAAAGATCCGATGACGACGGGAGAACTTCCACTCTAATAACTACTCAGCTCCCCCGTAAGTTCCGCAACCAGCCCAAACGGCCCTCGCCGGCCGCCGGGGCAGTCTATGGCTTCGCGGCGGAATGTTGATCGTGGTCGGGGGTGTTGGCAATGGGTGTTGCCTTCGTCGCGGACGCGCGTGAGTGGCGTGACATCCGGCCAGGATGCGCGGAAGGCCACATCCACCCGGTAGTTAACCCGTCAAGGGAGACATTCCGTATGTCAGCAGTCAGTCCAGAACCGGACGTGATGCCGGCCGATCGGCCAGTGGTCAATGGCACCGAACTGACGACGGCCTGCGGGGCCGACGGTCCGCTGCGGCTCATGGCCGTGCACGCCCATCCCGATGACGAGTCGAGCAAGGGCGCGGCGACGATGGCTAAGTACGTGCGCGAGGGCGTCGAGGTGCTCGTCTGCACGCTGACCGGCGGCGAACGCGGCGACATCCTTAATAAGGCCATGGACCGGCCAGAGGTCCTCGCGAACCTGCCGCAGATCCGCCGGGAGGAGATGGCCAAGGCCCGCGAGATCCTGGGAGTGCAGCAGCGGTTCCTCGGGTTCGTCGACTCAGGCCTGCCCGAAGGCGACCCGCTGCCTCCGCTGCCCGAGGGATGCTTCGCCGCGCAGCCGCTTGAGGTAGCCGCCCGCCCGCTCGTCCAGGCGGTCCGCGAGTTCCGGCCGCACGTGATCCTCACCTACGACGACAACGGCGGCTATCCCCACCCCGACCACATCATGACGCACCGAGTATCGGTTGAGGCGTTTGAAGCAGCGGCCGATCCCGACCGCTACCAGGACTGCGGTGAGCCCTGGCAGCCGTTGAAGCTGTATTACTTCGTCACCTTCCACCGGGCCAGGTTCACCGCGCTGCACGAGATCATGGTCGCCCACGGACTCGAGTCGCCCTACGCGGAGCGGATCGCCGACAAGCCAGAAGACGCCGGCAAGCCGCCTCGGAAGACCTTCGAGATCACCACGCTGGTGCCGTGCGGCGAACACTTCGCGCTCAGGGATCAGGCGCTGCTCGCCCACGCCACGCAGGTCGACCCGAACGGTGGCTGGTTCACCTGCCCGATCAACCTCCAGCAGGAGGCGTGGCCGACGGAGGACTATCATTTGGCTAGGTCCGTAGTAGATACGGATACCCCTGAGGATGATCTCTTCGCCGGGATCCGGGAGAAGGTTCGGTGCTGACGCTGCTGGCAGGTTCAGCCAAAACCAGCTTGCTGGCTCAGCCAGGTACGATCGCTTTCCTGGTCATATTCGGCATGGGCGTGCTGTGCTTCTTCCTGTTCAGGTCCATGTCCAAGCATCTGCGCAAGGTCAACAAGAAGGCCCGCGACGAGGCCGAGGCGGCCGAGCGCGAAGGGACGCAGGACGAGGCCGCTCACTCCGCCGGAGGCGGCGCCAGCAGCAAGCCGTAGGCAAGTAGCAGGTTGCCGGGCTCGGGCGACCAGTCACGGTCCGCCAGCCTGCTGAACCCGGCCTTGGCGTACAGATGCTGAGCGGCGACCATGTCGCGCTGGGTCAGCAGCACGAGATGGCGCACCAGCCTGACCCGAGCCCGTTCGATCACCGCTTCAAGCAACGCCTTGCCGAGGCCCTCGCCCTGGGCCCGCGGCAGCACCGCCAGCGCGCGGATCTCGGCCACGTCGGGCCCGGTCACCACCTGCCCGGCGTGCGGCCACCGCTGGAGCATGACCGTCCCGGCGATCTCACCGCCGGCGTCGACCGCGACCAGCACGTCGCCGATGCCGTCCGCTCCGAGTTCACGAAGCCGTTGTTCGTACCGCGAGTTCGGCGAGAGGTGCTGGCCGGCCTGATAAGCGGTGACCCGCACCCGGGCAACTTCCGTCATCTCGGCCGGCGTGGCGTCGCGAATCAGCACGAACCAAGCTAATCACCATCAAGGTGGCGAGGCGTTGGCCAGGCCAGGGTCGGCTGGTTGGGCGAGTGTGCGCGCGGCCGAAGTGAGCACACTAGCCTTGATCAGACCGCGACGGCCGGAACAAGCAGTCGGCCGGAACAAGCAGGGAGTGATCGATGCTGGGAAGCCAGCCAGTTCCGCAGGTGCCCGTCACCGCGATTCCGGCGGGCGGATGGCTGCTCGACGTGCGCGAGCCGGAGGAGTGGGCGGCGGGCCATGCGCCGGAGGCCACGCATATCCCGCTTGGGCAACTCGGCGAGCGCACCGCCGAGATCCCGGTCGACCAGACGATCTACGTGATCTGCCGGTCCGGCAACCGCTCGGGCCGAGCCGCCGAGGCGCTGAACGGGGCCGGGTGGACCGCGGTGAACGTGGCCGGCGGCATGCAGGACTGGGCCGCGGCGGACCTGCCGATGGTCAGCGAGTCAGGCCTGCAGCCGACCGTCGCCTAACCCGGCCCGACCTGGCGCGGGTGGGGGCAGGGCGCGGGTGGGGGCGGGGCGCGGGTGGGTTGCCGGCGCGCGGCCGGCGGGGCGCGGGTTGGCGGTTACGCGGCGCCCAGGCCCAGGAGGAGGCCGTCGGCCACTACGGCCGGTGAGGTGGTGATGAAGATCGGTAGGCCGTCGGCCGGAGACTCGATGGATTCGAGGAGGTCGGAGCCGTCGAGGCTGGTCACCGTGCCGATCACCTGGCCCTTGGCGACCGACTCGCCCACCGCTACGGTCGGCTCCCACCAGCCGGCGCGGCGAGCGCGCAGCCACAGGAACTGGCTGAGCTTCGTCGGTGCTGGTCCGCCCGAGCCGTCGTCGCCGGAGGTCATCCCCAGGTAGGCGAGCGCCCGGGTCAGCCCGCGCACGTGCATCTCCACCGCCGCCGCCTCGATCAGCCCGCAGCCCCCGGCCTCGGCCGTAATCGCCGGAATCCCGGCCGCGGCCGCCGCCGAACTGGACGTGCCGGTAATGGGCCGGCCGGGCCCCGGCTCCTGCCTGATCACGTAGGGCAGCCCGTAGGCGGCCGCCAGCCCGGCCGCCTTCTCCTGCGCCGAGCCGACCTCGTACAGCGTGAACGGCTCAAGCGCCTCGGGCTGGTCACCGCAGTGCGCGTCGATGTAGGCGTCCGAGCCGGTGATCAGCTTGGTGAACGCACCATGCGCCAGCCGCTCGGTGATCGTGCCGTTCGGGTCGCCGGGGAAGAACCGGTTGAGGTTCTTGCCGTCCTCCGGTACCACGAACGGGCTGCGGGCTTCGAACGCCGGCAGGTTGAGCACCGGCACCGCGACCACCGAGCCGCGCAGGTCTGGGCCGCTCCCATCCGGTCCGGCCAGGCCGTTTACCCATTTTCGCACCCCGGCCATCGACGCGTACTCGCAGCCGTGCACCCCCGCGATCACCGTCAGCCTGGGCCCGTCAGCCGACCCGGTGACCTCGACCACCGGAACCTGAAGTCCAGCCAGTTCGATCGCGTGCCGTCGCACCGTGGCAGCCATGCGCAAATCCCTCCCCGTAAGCGATCATTCCGTGTGATCTCTCAGCATGATCTTTCAGGCGCTCGTGATCCCGCCAAGCACTCGCTCGGCCGCGGCGGCAACCCGCAGCAGCTCGAAGTCCCCGCCGCGCCGCCCGGCCAGCTGCAACCCGATCGGAAGACCCGACGTCGGCACGGGCATGGACAGCGCCGGATGCCCGGTCAGGTTGTACGGTCCGCTGAACCGGCCCTCGCCGTTGTCATCGTCGAGTCCGAACGGCGGGTCCTTCTCGGGCGCGGTGTACCCGACCGTCGGCCCGGCCAGCACATCGACCCCGGCCAGGCTCAGTTCGATCGCGGCCGTCAGCTCCGCCTGTTCTTCTAGCGCCTTGGCCAGTTGCTCGTCGGTGACCGTGGACCCGAAATCGAGCAGCGCCCTGGTGCCGTCGCTGTAACGACTCGTGTCGCGGCCACTGTGAACTTCAAATGCTTCTCGGGAAACAATCTTTGCGAGGGTCTGTTCCCACCTTGCCAGCTTCTCCAGCCAGGCGCCGGTCAGCTCGCGCAGCTGCCAGCCGGCCCGGGCGAGCGAGGCCAGTGCCGCGTTCACCGCCGCCGCTACCGGTGGCGTCACCGACGGATCGGTCAGCTGCGCGGTCAGCACCCCCACCGTGAAGGTGGTCTGGCCCGGCTCGCCCGCCACGGCCGGCCACGGCTGAGCGGTGATCACGGACAGCAGCCGGGCGGTGCCTTCGACGGTGGCCGTCAGCGTGCCGGCGTGATCGCAGCGTGGTGATAGCGCAAAGATGCCGTCGACCGGCACCAGGCCGTAGGTGGGCTTCAGGCCGACGATGCCGCAGTAGGCGGCCGGAATCCTGATTGAGCCGCCGGTGTCGGTGCCGATCGACAGATCGCAGACCCCGGCCGCTACCAGCGCCGCCGAGCCGCCCGATGACCCGCCCGACGTCCGGGACGGATCGCGCGGGTTGCGGGTGTCGCCGACCTCGGGGTGGGCGAAGCCGGCCGCGTACTCCAGGCACTGCGTCGCGGTGAACACTTCCGCCCCCGCATCGCGCAGCCGGCGCACAATCAGTGCGTCCGCTGACGCCGGGGCCGGGTCGTGAACCGGGCTGCCGCACCGGGTCGGCACCCCGGCGATCGAGACGATGTCCTTGACCGCGACCGGCTCGCCCGCCAGCGCGCTGTTTTTCTGCGGAGGCTTTGCGGGGGTGCCGCCCGCCGCGCCGCCCGCCGTTTGCGGCAGCCACCTCCGCGCGGGCGCGCCGATCACGGCGGCGACGGCGTTCAGCGGACGGCCGAGCCGGTCGAGCCGCTCGTAGGTCGCGAGCAGGTCCAGGTTGGCGCGGGTGCAGGTCCGTTCGGCGCGCTCGATCGCCGCGATCAGCTCAAGGGTCCGGCTGATCAGCGGTGCCTGCTCGGTGGCCAGTCCGCCGAGGATCGCGCTGACCTCGGTCGGCCGGTGCAGCACGGCCAGGTCGCGGTAGATGCCCGAGTGCGTCTTCGCAGAACCCCGGTTGAACGCGGCCAGCCGGGCCAGCGATCCTTCCAGGTCAGCCGGGTCGAAGCCGTCCAGCGGCACGGCCGGGACCGGCGCCTGCGCGAGCACCTGCCTCGCGATCGCCAGCATCAGTTCGGTGTAGGCCGGATCATCGAGCGTGTCGGCAATCGGCAGGTCGCTCACCGCTCCGGCGGCGAGCATCGCGCCGTAGGCTTCTTTGGCCCAGATGTAGCCGAGCACATTGTCGGTGACCTGTGCGTCGGCGATGTCGGCGGCCAGCGAGGTGACTCGCCCGGTGATCGTGCCGTCGGTCTCCCCGATCATGAACGTGGCCCGGTTGCCCCGCAGGACGACGCCCGGGGCGATCATGTCGGCACCGAAGTTCACGCACGCCTCGACGACCCGGTCGGTGCCGACGGCGTCGGTGAGCACGGTCGTGTTCAACCCGTTCTGGAGCGAGACCACGTAGGCGTCGCCGACCAGGCGGCCGGTCAGCGCGGCCGCGGCGGCCGCCGTGTGATGAGCCTTGACCGCGACTAGCACCGGGCCGTCAAGCTCGGATGGCAGGTCAGCGGGGCTGATCGCCTGCGCCTTCGCCGTGAACTCTTCGACCGGGCCGGTGATCTTGATCCCGGCCGCGTTGATCGCGGCGACCACGTCCGGATTCGCGTCTGCCACAAGGACTTCGTGGCCATCACGCGCCAAGCCAGCGGCCACAGTGCCGCCTATCGCACCACTTCCCACCACCACGTAACGCACGGCTCGGAACGTTACAACACGGTAACGCCATCGGTCTAGGTATAGACCTACTATTTACAACTCGCCGGTTTGCGGCAAGATTACGAAAAACAAAGGTTTGTCTTCCAAGGCGAGCGACGCTGCTCGCCTGGTTTGCGCGAGTGGTCCCAGTCGGTGGCACAGCTGCGGCCGGGGACTTACATCGCAGGAGACGCATCGCATGCAGGCGTACCGCCAACGTCTGTCTTGCTCGGGGCGAGCGATAGTGCTCGCCGTGGAGCGTGGGTGGCTCGGTAGTGGCACAAGTTAGTCCGGGCCAGCCTGACGTGGAGCGTGCGGCCGGGTTCGGCCGCAGGGAGGGAGCGGTCGGATCCCGGCCGCCAGAATCTAAGGAGCTTGCGTGAGATTTCGAGTCACAGCGGCGAGGGCTCTGATCGCGGCCAGCGCACTCGTTGTACTGGCCGCGTGCGGGGGCGGGGGGAGTTCATCATCGGCCGGCCCGGGCAACGGCGGCAGTGGTGGTGCCGGGTCGCCGGTGCACGGCGGCAACCTGATCTTCGACGCCGTCCAGGACGCTCAGTCGATGAACAACACGACTGTGTTCGACAACAGCTCGATCTGGATCTTCGAGCAGATCTTCGAGCCGCTGTACACGGTGACGAACGACGGCAAGGGCGTCCGGCCCTACCTGGCCACCAGCTACTCCAAGTCGGCTGACGGCAAGACCTACACGTTCAAGCTCAGGCACGGCGTTGTGTTCTCCAACGGCAAGCCGATGACCTCGGCCGACGTCAAGTTCTCGATCGACCAGAACCGCAAGGCGACGGCCGGCTGGGCTTACCTCGACAGCGCTATCTCCTCGGTCGACGACCCGTCGCCCGACACCGTGGTCATCCACCTGAAGTTCCCGTGGGCCCCGTTGCTCGCTGACCTGTCGATCTTCGCCAACGGCATCGTCCCGAACAACTACGGCGGCCAGACCGAGGCGCAGTTCTACACCCACCCGGTCGGCACCGGCCCGTTCAAGTGGGCCTTCTGGCACAAGGGCCAGGCGCTCAAGCTGGTGAAGAACCCGCACTACTGGCAGAAGGGCCTGCCTTACCTGAACAGCATCACCTGGAACGACGTGCCGAGCGACAACACCAGGGAGCTGAACCTCAAGGGCGGCTCGGCCCAGATCGACCAGTTCCCCGCGTGGTCGACCGTGGCCAGCCTGAAGACCACGCCCAACGTGACCATGAACCTGTTCAACTCGACGCAGACCAACTACCTGGCCTTCAACGAGGAGCGCAAGCCGTTCCAGGACGTGCACGTCCGGCGCGCGATCTCACTGGCGATTGACAGGAACGCGCTGGTCAAGGCCGTGCTGTTCGGCAACGGCAAGCCGGCTAACTCGCTGTTCCCGCCGCAGGTGCCGTTCTACCAGGCTGCTACCCAGGGCCTGCAGCTCAGCATCGCCCAGGCCAAGGCCGAGATGGCCAAGTCGAGCGTCCCGCACGGCTTCGCCACCTCGATCATCGTCCCGTCAGGAAACTCGGACTACCTGACGATCGCCACGATCCTGCAGGCCGAGCTCAAGAAGATCGGCATCAAGCTGACCATCACCCAGCTCGACCCGAACGTCGCGAACAACGACGAGCAGACGCTGAAGTACAACATGGTGCTGACGCTGTGGACGATGGACATTCCCGACCCGGATGAGCTCGCGACGTTCGCGGTCGACCCGAAGTCCGGCGCCAAGTCGTTCTTCACCAACTACAACAACCCGGCCGTCGTCAAGGCCGCCCATAAGGCCGAGGTCACGACCGACGCGTCGGCTCGCCAGGCGCTGTACAACACCGTCCAGTCCGGTGCAGCGGCCGACGCGTTCATGGCGTACCTCTACTACTCGCCCTACCCATACGCCAACACCAGCAACGTTCACGGCTTCTTCGTGACACCGCTGGGCAACATGCACATGGAAAATGTCTGGCTCAGCAAGTAAGAGTCCGGCGAGCCGGACTCTTACTTGCTGAATTTCCCCCCGGGGGGGACGACCCCCCCGACCCCCCGCGCGCTGAATCCGGCGGCTTGCGCCGCCGGATTCAGCGCCAGATCTGCTCCGACTCCCTAACCCCGGGCGCCGCGGGCGCCAACTGTGAAGGTTGTGAGTGCCGTTGGGACGGATGACGTTCGTCTTTCAGCGCCTTCTGATGCTGATCCCGGTGGCGATCGGCGTGACGATCATCGTGTTCTTCATGATCCACCTGATCCCCGGTGACCCGGCGAGGACAATTCTGGGGATCCACGCGACCCCGAAGACGGTCGCGATCTTGCACAAGCAGTGGGGCCTGGACCGCCCGCTGATCAGCCAGTACTGGCTGTTCATGGACCGGCTGGCGCACGGCAACCTTGGGCAGAGCCTGTATTACAGCACCCCGGCGGCCGGTCTCATCGTCGACCGGATCCCGGCCACGCTCTGGCTGGTGGTCTACGCGGCCATCCTGGCCATCGCGATCAGCGTGCCGATGGCCATGATCGCGGCCAGTCGCAAGGACGCCATCCGCGACCACATCGTTCGCGCGGTGCCGCTGGTGGGCCTGGGCATGCCGCCGTTCTGGCTCGCGATCCTTCTCATTTACGTGTTCGCGATCAACGTGCACTGGTTCCCGACCAGCGGTTACGGCGTGGGCATCGTCGGTCACCTGCACTCGATGTTCCTGCCGGCCCTGGTGGTAGCGATCGCACTGAGCCCGGTCGTGATTCGGAGTCTGCGCGCCAGCATGCTGAACGTGCTCGGCGCCGAGTACATCACGACCGCGAAATCCAAGGGCGTCGCCGGGCCTGCGCTCTTCTTCCGGCACGTGCTGCGCAACGCCGTCATCCCCGCGGTGACCGTGCTTGGCATCAACATCGGCTTCCTGATCGGCGGCACCGTGGTCATCGAGAACGTCTTCGCGATCCCGGGCATCGGTCAGCTGATGATCAACTCGATTTTCCAGCGCGACTTCCCGGTCGTGCAGGGCGTCACCCTCGTCTTCGGAGCGCTCGTGGTGCTGGTCAACCTGCTCGCTGACCTGTCCTACGCCGCCCTCGACCCGAGAGTCAGGTTCGATCGATGAGCGCAACCACCTTCCCCAGCGAGGCGCCGCCGCCTGAGTTCGTCACCGAACCGGAAGCCGCGGCCGGGCCGCGGCGGGTCCGGCGGTGGTACACCCAGCCGGCGCTGCTGGGTGGCGTGATCCTGCTTGCCCTCATTCTCGCGGCCGCGATCTTCGCGCCGCTGCTGTCGTCGTACAACCCGATCACGCAGAACCTGACCAACACCCTGCAGGGGCCGAGCGCGCATCACCTGCTCGGCACCGACCAGTTGGGCCGGGACACCTTCGCCCGGCTGCTTTACGGCCTGCGCAACGACCTGCGGATCGCGTTCATCGCGGTGCTGCTGCCGTTCTTGATCGGCGTCGTGCTCGGTTCGATTTCTGGCTACTTCGGTGGCTGGGTCGACACAGTGATCATGCGCATAGTCGACATCGTCGTAGCGTTCCCGTTCTACGTGCTGGTCATCGCGCTGGTGTTCGTGCTCGGCCCGGGCCAGCGCAGCATCTACATCGCGATCACGCTGATCGGCTGGGTGTCGTACGCCAGGATCATCCGAGGCGAGATCCTGGTCGCCAAACGCCAGGACTACGTGCTCGCCGCCCAGTCCGGTGGCCTGTCCAGCGTGCGGATCATGGCCAGGCATCTGGTGCCGAACGTGATCAGCCAGGCGATCCTGTACGCGATGTCCGACATCGTCCAGGACATCCTGGCGATCGTGACCCTGGGCTACTTCGGCCTGGGCGTGCCGCCGCCGACCCCTGACCTTGGATCGATGATCAACGACGGACAGAACTTCCTCACCACCCACTGGCAGCTGACCACGTTCCCCGGCCTCGCCGTGGTGATCGTCGGCTTGTCGCTCTCACTGATCGGCGACGGCCTCGCCGACATCATCAGGCCAGGTCAGGCATGACGGGCCCACTGGACAGTCCCGTGCTCCAGGTGCGCGACTTGCACGTGCAGATCGCGGCCAGGCACGGGACGGTCCGGGCGGTAGACGGAGTCTCGCTCGAGGTCAACAAGGGCGAGGCGGTCGGCCTGGTCGGGGAGTCCGGCTCGGGCAAGAGCATGACGCTGCGCGCGATCCTCGGCGTGCTGCCGCCGGAGGCCAAGATCACCTCCGGCGAGATCCTGCTCGACGGGGTGGACCTGGTGAAGCTGCCTAACCACGCTCTTAACGAGATCCGCGGCCCCAAGATCTCGATGATCTTCCAGGAGCCGATGAGCGCGCTGAACCCGGTGATGCGGGTCGGCTACCAGATCGCGGAAGGCCCGCGCGTCCATCGCGGCTACAGCAAGGCCAAGGCCGCCGAGCGCGCGATCGAGCTGATGCGGCGGGTCGGCATTCCCGATCCCGAACGCCGGTTCCGCGCGTACCCGCACGAGTTCTCCGGCGGCATGCGGCAGCGCGTCATGATCGCGATCGCGTTGTCCTGCGATCCGGAGATCATCTTGTGCGACGAGCCCACCACCGCGCTCGACGTGACGATCCAGGACCAGATCCTGCGCCTGCTCGCCGAGCTGTGCCGGGACTCCGGCGTCAGCCTGATCTTCGTCACCCACGACCTGCCGGTCGTGGCGCAGCTCTGCCAGCGGGTCGCGGTCATGTACGGCGGCGAGCTGGTGGAGACCGGCGCCGTCCACGAAGTGCTGCTCGATCCGCGGCACCCGTACACGCTCGGGTTGGTGCGGTCGGCGCCGGATGTCGAGCACGTGCGCGAGTCGCTCGTGCCGATCCCAGGCTCGCCGCCCAGCCTGGTCAGCCCGCCATCGGGATGCCGCTTCCATCCGCGATGTGCCTTTGTCGAGGAGGACTGCCGGGTGCAACCGACGCCGCTGCGCCAGTTGCCAGGTAACCGTGCGACGGCGTGCCTGCACTATGAGCGCACCGAGGAAGCCCTTGCGGCGGATCGGATCGCGCCATGACCAATGGGGGGCCCACCAGCCACGCAGCTACCAGCCAGGATGGCACCAGCCCGCTGCTGTCGGTCGACGGCATGGCCGTGTCGTTCGCGGTCGGCTCAAGGCTCGCGGCGCGGATCAAGAACGAGCAGCGGTTCCTGCATGCCGTCGACGGAGTGGATCTCGACATCGCCAAGGGCGAGGCGCTCGCGCTGGTCGGGGAGTCCGGCTCGGGCAAGTCCACGTTCGCCCTCGCACTGGCCGGGCTCAGGCAGCCGGACCGGGGCGAGATCAAGTTCAGCGGCCGGACGCTACCGCGCAACCGGTCGAGCGCGGACCAGCGCCGGATCCAGATGGTCTTCCAGGACCCCTACTCCTCGCTGAACCCGAGGCTCACCGTCGGCAGCATGCTGCGCGAGCTGATTCGGGTGCACCACATCGTGCCGCCGGGACAGGCCGACGAGTACTGCAAGGAAATGCTCACGCTGGTCGGGCTCGGCCCGGATGCGATGAAGGCGTTCCCCAGGCAGTTCTCCGGCGGCCAGCGGCAGCGGGTGGCGATCGCCAGGGCGCTGGTGCTGCGGCCCGACGTGCTGGTGGCCGACGAGCCGGTCTCCGCGCTGGACGTGAGCGTCCAGGCGACGGTGCTTAACCTGCTGGGTGACCTGCGCCGGGAGCTGGGGCTCACGCTGCTGCTGATCTCACACAACCTCGCCGTGGTCAGGCACCTGTGCGACCGGGTC
This sequence comes from Streptosporangiaceae bacterium, assembly GCA_035606435.1. Classification (GTDB taxonomy): domain Bacteria; phylum Actinomycetota; class Actinomycetes; order Streptosporangiales; family Streptosporangiaceae; genus Chersky-822. Next base: position 17,968 of record DATNFM010000178.1, read on the forward strand.
GCGGTCATGTACCTGGGCCGCATCGTCGAGGTCGCGCCGACCGAGCAGTTGTTCAGCGATCCGAGGCACCCGTACACCAAGGGCCTGCTGGCCGCGATTCCCAAGCTCGCCGCCAGCCCGCCCGGTCCCGACGACCAGGGGCCGGCCGTGGTTGGCGACCCGCCGAGCCCGCTGCGGCTCCCGGTGGGCTGCCGGTTCCGCACCCGGTGCCCGATCGCGCAGCCGATCTGCGAAGAGCAGGACCCGATGCTGACCACGGGTGCAGGCGACACCGGCCATGAGGCCGCGTGTCATTTCGCGTTCGGTGGCTATTCCCACCCGCTGCGCCCCCCGGCCACCACCCAAGGCAATTCGGGTGCGGGTGCGGGTGCGGGTGCGACCGACTCAGCGCCACTGACGGATGCGGCGGGAGCGACCAGTTTTCCGCAGCAGGGGGATTAGGGGGACCAGAGATCGGTGCCAGTACGCCAGTAATGATTGCCAGCGAGCGGGGGGAAGTCGGCCTTCTCGCTGGCATGGATCTGCTCAAGGCCGGCGGGAGCGCGATGGACGCGGTCGAGGCCGCCGTCCGGCTGGTCGAGGCCAACGAGGCCGATCATTACGTCGGGGTCGGCGGCCTGCCGAACCTGCTCGGAGTGGTCGAGCTCGACGCCTCGATCATGGAAGGAGCGACCCGCCGGGCGGGTGCCGTCGCCGCGGTGACCGGTTTCCCTCATCCGATCTCGATCGCCAGGGCGGTCTGCGACCGGCTGCCCCAGCACCTGCTGCTGGTCGGAGCCGGAGCCGAGCAATTCGCCGACGAGGTCGGGATCAAGCGCGGCGAGACGCTGACCGTCGAGGCCATGCAGATGTGGCGCGAAGGCCTCGAGCCGAGCGGGATGGAAAGGGCGCGGGAAAGGTTCGGCGAGGGCGAAGTCGAATTCCGCCGTCAGGCGCTGGAGCGGATCACCGCGATGGTGCCGCCGGAGGGGCCCTGGGGCACGGTGAACGTCCTGGCTCTCGACGCGGCCGGTGACCTCGCGGTCGCGGTCAGCACCAGCGGGTACCCCTGGAAGTATCCGGGCCGGGTCGGCGACTCCCCGCTGATCGGTGCGGGCAACTACTGCGACAACCGGTACGGCGCGGCGGCCTGCACCGGACGCGGCGAGTTGGCCATCCGGGCCAGCACGGCCAGGTGCCTGGTGCTGGCGCTCGAGCAGGGACTGGACCCAGTGCAGGCGTGCCTGGGCGCGGTCGCGGAGGTCGGGCAGTTGCCCGACGACTTCCGGTCTCCGATGCAGGTGCTGTGCCTGACTCCGGACGGCCGCCACGCCGGGGCCTCGACGAGGGCCGGCGCCACCTACAGCGTGATTACCGCCGGCGACGAGACTTTCAGTATCGAAGAAAGGGCGCATCTATGAAGTCGAAAGCACAGGGGCCGAGGGCACAGGCATGAAGGTCTTCATCACCAGCGACATGGAGGGGACCGCGGGGGTCGTTGACTGGGAACAGTGCATCGGCCCGGGGCCCGAGGCGGCGGCCGGACGCGAGTTGCTGCTCAACGAGGTCAACGCGGCGATCGAGGGCGCGCTGGCAGGCGGTGCGACGGAGATCGTGGTCAACGACTCGCACGCGAACATGCGGAACCTCCCGCCTGGCCAGCTGCTCGGCGGCGCCTCCTATATATCTGGCAGTCACAAGCCGATGTACATGATGCAGGGCCTGGACGACAGCTTCGACGCGGTCTTCTTTGTCTCCTACCACGGGTCGATCGGCGCCCCGGCGGGCCTGTCGCACACCTATAACCCCCGGGCCGTCATGGAGGCCAGGCTGGCAGTGCCGCCCAAGGGGGACGACCCCCTAGCAACCCCCGAAACCGTGGTCACGGGCGAGGCCGGAATCAACGCACTGGTCGCGGCGCACTACGGCGTGCCGGTGGTGCTGGTGACCGGCGACCGGAGCGCGTGCGAGGAGACCGAAGCGCTGATTCCCGGTGTGCACAGCGCGATCGTGAAGGAGTCGGTCAGCCGGCTGGCGGCGCACAACCTGCACCCGCACAAGGCGTGCGAGCTGATCCGCTCGGAAGCCGAGCACGCGACCGAGGGCGCCCCTAGCGCGGCGCCGCCGCCGCTGTCCAATGCCGTTCTCGAGGTCTCGGTCCGCACGACCGATATCGCCGAGGCCGCGAGCTGGGTCCGGGGGGTCGAACGGACCGGGCCGCGCGAGCTGCGGTTTGCCGGAGACGATCCGCTGTCGGTCTACCGTTCGTTCTCCGCGGCAATCCTGCTGACCAGGACCGTCGCGGAAGTAGTGTGACTGTGCCTATCACGGGGGGGACGACCCCCCCGACCACCCGCGACGCTGCGAAGGTAGCTGTCGTGACGGGCGCGTCAGGCGGAATCGGGACTGCGATCTGCCGGCGGCTGGCGGCCGACGGACTTACCGTCGCCTGCGTTGACCTGCGCGCGGACGACGTGGCCGGCCTCGCGGCCGAGTTGCCTGCAGCTCGTGGCTACGGCGCCGACGTCAGCGACGCCAACGCCGTCCGTGATCTGGCCACGGCGATCACCGGCGACCTGGGGGCGCCGTGGCTGCTGGTCAATGCCGCCGGGGTGTTCAGCATCCAGCTGCTAGTCGATCTGGAGGAAGCCGAGTGGGACCGGATCATCGACACGAACCTCAAGGGCCCTTACCTGACCTGCCGCGAGTTCATGCCCGCGATGATCAGTGCGGGTGATGGCTGCGTGATCAACATAGCCTCGACCGCAGGCGTGCGCGGCGGTCGCCGCCGGGCCGCTTACTGCGCCTCCAAGGGCGGCCTGGTGCTGCTCACCAGGAGCCTGGCGATCGACCACGGGCAGGACGGAATCCGGGTGAACTGCGTCTGCCCCGGCCTCATCGACACCGAGATGGCCGACTGGATCAGGCGCGATGAGCGGGCGATGACCGAGTTCGTCGCCCGGACCCCGGCCGGCCGGATCGGGCTGCCGGCCGACATCGCCGACGCGGTCGCGTTCCTCGCCTCGGACCAGTCCAGCTACCTCCAGGGCGCGGTCATGATGGTCGACGGTGGCGGCACGGCGTGACCACTGGCGCTGACCGGGCGCCCGGGAAAGGCGCAAGTACTCCACCCCCTAGGGGTTCCGGGAGGTACCGCCCGCTTCGACCCCCGCCCGCCGCCCAGACCGACTCTGTGCCGGCGCAGCGGCGGGTTTCCCGGCTGATTGATATCGCCGAGGCGGTCGGGGTGCACACCTCGACCGTGTCCCGGGTGCTCAACGGCGATCCGGCTCAGTCTGTCCGGCCCGAGCTCTACCAGCAGATCCTGGCCGTCGCCAGGCAGCAGGGCTACCGGCCGAACGCCCTGGCCCGCGCGCTCAAGGGCCGCCGGGTCGGTGCGTTCGCGTTCGTGATCCCGCTGCTGCGAAACCCGATCTGGGTCCGGCTTCAGCGCGGTGCGCTGACTCGCGCCGCCGAGCATGGCTTCGTGGTCATGATCATGGAAGAGCCCGAGGACGACGCTAAGGCGCCGGACAGCTACCGCTACCTGGTCGATGAGAGCCGGGCCGATGGCCTGCTGATCGCGACATCGTTGCGGATCAAGGAGCACGCAGACGGTATGTCGGTCGCGCCGCACGTCTACGTCAACCGCCGGGGCCCGCACCGCGGCAACAACGTGATCATGGACGAGGCCGGCGCGGTCCAGATGTTCCTGGAGCACGTCAGCGGGCTTGGCCACCGGAACATCGCGCTGATCGACGGCCCGGCCGACGTCGACACCGTGCACCGCCGGGTGACCGCCGCGCGACGGATCTGCTCCGCTCGCGGGCTCACGCTCCAGGCGCTGAACACCGCCGCCACCGAAGAGGGCGGCTGGGACGCGACCCAGCGGATGCTGACGCACCGGGTCAGGCCGACGGCCTGCGCGGTCGGCAGCCTGAACCAGTTGTTCGGAGTGCTCGCCGCACTCCGTGCGGCCTCGGTGCCAGTGCCGGAATCGATGTCGGTGGTGAGCTTCGACGAGGACGAATGCCTGGCCTTCCTCGAGGTTCCGGTCACCAGCGTCGCGATGCCGCTCGCCGAACTCGGCAGCGCCGCGGTGGACGCGCTGGTCGCCCGGATCGACGGGCGGCAGGACCGAGATGTACTGGTCAAGTCGCCGATGACGCTGGTCAAGCGAGGTTCGGTCAGCGCCTCTCCCGCCTAACGCGGACCAGCGGCCGACTAGCCCTCGGAACCAAACGGGCATGCCAGACGTTTTGTTGTCAACCGGTTTCACTGCTTCGGCGTCCTAATTGTTAGCAACACGGTTAATTGTGGCGCAGGGGGTTAGATAACCGGGCGACGCCCGCGATCGACTAGCCTGTCGGTGCGGGCCGGGCTGACCGGCCCGCTTAGTTCCGGAGGACGCATGAAGGGCGTGCGGTCGAAGCGGGCGCAGATCATCCGCTGGACCTCGATCGCGGTAGTGACCGTCCTCGTGGCGGGGACGGTCGGCGCTTATATCGCGCTGCGGGCCAAGCTCGACAAGATCACGCACATTCCCAAGATCGACGCGGCCCATCGACCGCACCAGTACACGGACTCGCTCAACGTCCTGGTGCTGGGATCGGACAACCGGCACGGCCATAACGGGACGATCGGCGGCCGGTATGGCTGTAACTGCTCCGACACGATCATGCTCGTGCACATCTCGCCCGGCCGGGGAAAGGTCACGGCCGTCAGCATCCCGCGCGACACGATGGTGCCGACCTATGCGTGTTCGCCGTGGAACGGACTGCCGGGCCAGGTGGCCGACACGACCGCGCTGGAACGGATCAACGGAACTCTCGGGAACGGCGGTCCCGAGTGCGTCAGGGAGACGGTCGAGCAGCAGAGCGGAGTCTTCATCAACGATGTGCTCGAACTCGACTTCACCGGCTTCGAGCAGATGATCAATGACGTCGGCGGGGTGAACGTCTGCATCCCGTTCACCATCCATAACACGATTTCGTTCGCGGGCGGCACCGGCCTGAAACTAACGGCCGGCCGGCACCACATCTGGGGCCGCCAGGCGCTGCAGTTCTGGCGCACCCGCGAGAACGTGGCCGACGGTTCTGACATCGCCAGGATCGCGCGCGACCAGTACTTCCTGGCTCAGCTGGTCAAGGGCGTGCTGCACAGCGGGCTGCTGCACAGCCCGGCCAAGCTTTACAAGGTGCTCGGTGACGTCGCTAGCAACCTGATGACCGATGCCGGCGACACCGAGTTGCTGCACCTCGCGACCAGCCTGTCGGGCATCAAGCTGGCCAACATCCAGTTCATCACCGCGCCCTGGGTCACCTACCCGTACGATCCCAACGAGGTGGAGTTCGAGCAGCCGCAGGCCAACGCGCTGTGGTACGCGCTGGCCCACGACTCGAAGCTGCCGAAGATCACCAAGAAGAAGGCGCCGAAGCCGGCTCCGAGCATCACCGAGCAGACGCTGTCAGTCAGCCCGGCCACCGTCAAGGTCGAGATCCTGAACGGTTCGAACGGCACCGACGAGACCACGACCGCCAACACCGATCTGACCGATCGCGGATTCAATGTCGTGGGCACCGGCTACGCGGACACGACCAGCTACGTCAAGTCGGTGATCGAGTACGGCAGCGCGGCCGACCTGCCGGCAGCCGACACGCTCAAGCAGCAGATCCCGGACGTGACGCTCAAGCTCGTGCCCGGCCTGACCGCCGGCACCGTGGACCTGATCCTGGGCAACACGTTCACCGCGTTGAAGCCGCCGAAGCAGACTTCGCAGTCAATCAGCGGACTGTCCACGAATTACGGGGGCATCACCGCCCAGGTCAATTGCCGCAACAGCGCGTTCTACGGCGTCTACGACCAGGCGCCGACGACCCCGAACAACAGCTGCCTCTGTTAGGCGATGGCCACAATGGCGACGGTGTCTGGTGGCAGGACCAGTCCGGCATCGATCAGCCGCACGCTCGGATCTGAGACTGCCAGCAGACTGGCCCGCGCATCGACCGGGCCCGTCCAGCTGGCCGGCCCGAGGTTGACAGCGACGAGTATTGACCCGCGCCTGACCATCAGCCAGCCGGCCGTCTCCCGCCCGCTGCGCCCCCCGCCCCCCGCCCCGGTCAGCACAATCGTCCGCTCGAATCTTGGGTCGGTCAGGTCGCGATGTTCGCGGCGCAGCCTGATCAGGTCCTGATACCAGCGCAGCAAGCCGGCGTGGCCGTCCTTGGCTGGCTCGGACCAGTCCAGCTTCGCGCTCGCGAACGTCGCCTCCGACTGGGGATCGGGGATCTGGGACGGCTCCCAGCCGAACGCGGCGAACTCGGACCGGCGGCCCTGCCTGACCGCCTCGGCGAGATCCGGATCGGCGTGATCGGTGAAGTACGGGAACGGGCTGGCCGCTCCCCATTCCTCGCCCTGGAAGATCATCGGCACGAACGGGGCGGTCAGCAGCAAGGCCGCCGCGATCCGCAGCCGGCCGTCGCTCAGCTGTGCCGAAGGCCGGTCGCCGACGGCGCGGTTGCCGACCTGATCGTGGTTCTGGGTGCAGATGACGAACTGGCTGCCGTCCAGGCCCGCCGGGGACCGGCCGTGCACCCGGCGGCGGTAGGCGGAGTAGGTGCCGTCGTGCACCCAGGCCTGGCTGAGCGCCTTGGCCAGCGTGGACAGCGGGCCGAAATCGCGGTAGTAGCCGTCCCGCTCGCCGGTCAGGGTCGAGCGCAGCGCGTGATGCCACTCATCGGCCCAGCAGGAGTCGGCCCCGAAGCCGCCGGCCGCCGGGTCAAGCACAAGCCGGGGATCGTTCTGGTCGCTTTCGGCGATGACCAGCATCGGGCGGCCCAGGTGCGCGGCCAGTGCCCGGACCTCCGCCGCTAGCTCGGCCAGGATGTGGGTGGCCGAAGAGTCAGAGATCGCGTGCACGGCGTCGATCCGCAGCCCGTCGATGTGGTAATCCCGCAGCCACATCAGCGCGTTGTCGATCACGAACTGGCGCACCGGCCCGCTGTCGGCCTCGTCGAAATTGACCGCGTCGCCCCACGGCGTCCGGTACCGGTCGGTGAAGTAGGGGCCGAACTCGGGCAGGTAGTTGCCGGACGGCCCGAGATGGTTGTAGACCACGTCAAGTACGACCGCGAGGCCGTGAGCGTGCGCGGCGTCGACGAGTCGCTTGAGCCCGTCCGGGCCGCCGTAGGCATGATGCGGCGCGAACAGGCTGACCCCGTCATAGCCCCAGCCGCGATCACCGGAGAACTCGGCCACCGGCATGATCTCCAGCACATCGACCCCGAGGCCGACCAGGTGGTCGAGGTGCTCGATCGCGCCGGTGAACGTGCCGGAGGCGGAGAACGTGCCGATGTGGCACTCGTAGATCACCGAGCCCGGCAGGGGGACGCCCCGCCAGTTGCCGTCGGACCAGTCGAAGCTGGCGTGGTCGACCAGCCGGGAGGGTTGCGTTATGCCAAAAGGTTGAAAGGCACTTCGAGGATCGGCCCGGGGCGGGCCCCCATTCAAGCTGAAGGCGTAGTCCGTGCCCGGGCCGGCGTGCTCGACGCGGCACGTCCACCAGCCCTCGGCGGCGGCGGTCATGGGCAGCGTGCGTTCGCCCAGGACAAGGTCGACCCGCTGCGGGCGCGGTGCCCACACGGTGAAATCAGTCATCAGACCAGCCGGCTAAGCACTTGCACAGGGAACTGGCGTAGCAGCATCATGGCGGGGACCTTCCCGCCGCTAAACGATTCTCCCGTCAGCACGCTCGTCCAGCTGCCCTCCGGCAGCGTGACGGCGGTGCCGGTCCACGGGTCGGCGGTGCCGGTCGCGAGCCTGGGCACGACCACCGCCAGATGGTGCCGGTCGGAGGGGGACGACCCCCTTGAACCCCCGCTGCCCGAGCGGGTGAAGGCCACGAACCGGTCCGCATGCCGGCCCGTCACTACGAGCGGCTCGTAACCCGAGTTCCGGTCGTAGGCCTGCGGCCAGTTCCGCCGGTGCGCGAGCAGCTTGGAGATCAGCCAGATCTTGGGGCCGCCGGCGTCGTCGCGGGACAGCGCCTTGGCCGGGCCGGCATCGGCGAGATCGGCGAGCAGCGCCCATAGGGTCGCGAAGCTCACCAGCCTTCGGTTGTCGGGATCGACCAGCGACAGGTTCCAGACCTCGGTGCCCTGGTACAGGTCGGGCACGCCCGGGCAGGTCAGCAGCAGCGCGGTCTGGGCGAGCGAGTTCAGCCGGCCCCTGGCCACGATCCGGTTCTCGTCCAGGAACCGTTCCAGGCCGGTCACGAAATCGGCATCGGCGAGCACCGCGACGATGAACTGGTCAAGCGCGTTCTCGTAGTCGGTGCGCGGGTCGGTCCACGAGGTATGCAGCTTGGCTTCCCTGACCGCCTTGGTCATGAACTCCTTCGCCCGGCTCGGTTCGAGCGGCCAGGCTCCGACCAGCGTCTGGTACAGCAGGTGCTCGGTGCCCCGGTCGGGCCAGCCGCCGCGTCCGTGCCTGGCCAGCCGCCGCTTGTGCTTGGCGTTGTGCTCCGCCCAGGCGTTGAGCGCGGCCTCCCAGGCGGCCGGCATCTCGGACAGCACGCTGATCCTGGCCCGCACGTCCGCGCTGCGCTTGGTGTCATGGGTGGACAGCGTCAGCATCGCGTCCGGCCAGTGCAGCGCCGCGTAGGTCATCGCCTCGTGGAAGTCCGGCACCGAGCCGCCGAACGTGGCCGGGTCGCCGCCAACCTCGTTCAGGCTGATCAGGGGCTGGTAGCGGTAGAACGCGGTGTCTTCGGTGCCCTTGGCCATCACCGGGGCGCTGAGCTGGCTGAACCGCACCGCGAACTTGTTTTCCAGGTCGCCCTCGTGGCGCAGGAGCAGCAGCGCGCCGATGAAGTCGAGCAATTCGGGGTCGAGATCGGGCCGGCGCTGCCGGGCGGCGGTGATCGCCGCCGCGACCTTGGCCCGGTCGGCGAACGTGACCTCGTTACCTGGGCGCGGGTAGCTGCGGTAGACCGCGAAGGCCGCCAGGACCTCGCGCAGCGAGTCGCGCAGCTCGCGGCGGGTGTAGTCGCGCTGGCGGCGGTGGCGTTCGCAGATGTCGGCGAGCAGCGCGGTCACGCGTTCGGTCTCGGCCGCCAGGTCCTCGGACATGACCTCGAGCTTGGCGGCGTACGCGATCTCGGCGAAGTCGTGGTCGGAGTTCGTGAAGCGGGAGTAACCGGCCAGGATCTCCTGCTCACCAGCCGGATCGACGAACAGCTTGTTCACCAGGTTGAGGAAGCCGTAGCCGGACGTGCCGGCCACCGGCCAGGAACTCGGCAGCTGCTCGGCCGGACCGAGGATCTTCTCCACGACGATGTAGGCGCGGCCGGTCGCCGCGCGCAGCCTGGTCAGGTAGCCCTCCGGGTCGGCCAGGCCGTCCACGTGGTCGATCCGCAGGCCGTCGACCGCGCCGTCGGTCACCAGCTTGACCAGCAGCCGGTGCACGTCCTCGAAGACGGCGTCCCGCTCGACCCGGAGCGCGGCCAGCTGGTCGATGTCGAAGAACCGGCGGTAGGACAGCTCCTCGGCGGCCGTTCCCCAGTAGGCCAGGCGGTAGTTCTGCCGCTGCAGCAGGTCATCGAGCCGGTCGGGGTCGCCGTTGACGGCCTCGACCTCGGCATCGATCGCGGCCGCGATCGGAGGATGCTCCCGGCACAACGCGGCCAGGCTGGCCTTCAGCCGCTCTCCGCCAGCGTGCCGCTCGGCCACGGCGGCGGGATCGGTCAGGATCGCGTGCGGCAGGTCGCCTAGCTCGGCGGCGATCTTCCTCAGCTCGGCTGTCCCGGCCGGGTCCACTGGACTGGCCGAATCGGCGGGGCCGACCGAATCTGCCGCGCTGGCCAGCAGGTCATCCAGGGTGCGCGGGGACAGCGGGGCCTCATGGTCGAAGTAGCTCACGATGAAGGAGCCATCCTGGCGGCTGATCCGCAGCTCGCCCGCCTCGAGCACGCGGCCGTAGCGGTCGCCGAGGACCGGCATCAGCACGGTCGCCGTCAGCTTGCGCTCCGGAGGGTCCCAGTCGATGTCGAAGTAGTCGGCGTACCGGCTGGCCGGGCCGTTCTCGAGGACGTCCCACCACCAGGCGTTAGCGCGTCCGGCGAGGGCCATGTGATTGGGCACGATGTCGGCGATCTGGCCGATCCCCAGGATCTTGAGCCTGTCGGTCAGCCTGGCGTAGCCGTCTTCGCCGCCCAGCCGCTCGTCGAGCCTGGAGTGATCGACCACGTCGTAGCCGGCCGAGCCGGCGCCGGCGGCCTGCAGGAACGGGGAGCAGTACAGGTGGCTGACGCCGAGTTTGGCCAGGTAGTCGGCCGCGCGAGCGGCATCATCAAAGGTAAAGCCGGGGCCGAACTGGACGCGATAGGTCGCGGCCGGCCTGATCCCCAGCTGCTCTGGCTGGTCAGTCACCTGGCCAACCACCTCCGCAGGCTCCCGCGCCACCTTGTCCACACTAGATAAGACCAGCCTGCGATGAGCGACAATTACGGTAACAACCTGGGCGAGCACTGTCTTGGTGAGCACGGCGCTCTGGCCAGCTAGTTCGTCTCGCTTTGACCGTGATGGGACTGCCCGTGGCAGGCGTAGGCAAACGTCACCGATAGCGATCAACGGCTTGTTTTGCCATTGATGTGTGAAACGCGAATATGCGGGGAGATGTGACTCGGTTGTCATTACCTAGACCGTAGCGTCCGTCCGCTGCGAGAAGGAGCTAACGCAATGCTCGCTATCATTGCCGCCGTGCTATTCGCGATCGCCTTTATCCTCAACGCGGCCAGTATCGCAACCGATGCCGTCTTCGCTCCGCTGAGCTTGACCTTCGTCGGACTTACCCTGCTCGCGCTGCATCTGGCCGGTATCGGGCCGACTCAGGCGGTCCCTCGCAGGCGCCGTTGAGCTGACATTGCACGGTCGGTTATCCTCTTGATTAAAGAGGCTGCGGTCGCCTAATTCGCGCGACTGTTAGCCCAATCGCGGGGGCGATTTGTTACGGCCTTTTATGGGCCGGTCAGGGGGCTGAGGATATGCTGGCTGCTCGGTTTAGGTCACCGATCATCGCGGTCGTGCTCGGGGTAGGAACCATCGGCGCGCTCGTCACCTCAATCACGTCGGCGCGAGCCGCCCATCACGTCGCGGAACAGGCCGCCGCCCGGGCCAAGGCACTGGCCACCGCGGCGGGCCAGGCCGCGCCGCTGGTAACCGACGCGACTAAGCCAGGAAAGCCCAAGCGGGGCCTGACCGCGCCGAAGATGAGCGCGGCGATGCTTCTGGCCAACCGGGTCAAGCAGGCGCAGGCCACCGACTACCTGCGCCACGCCAGCCCGCCGAACACCAAGTACCTGGCCGCGACCCAGCAGGCGCAGGCGCGCAACTACTGGTGCGGGCCGGCCACGGTCTCGGAGATGCTCGCCCAGGTCGGCGTGGTGCTGAACCAGAACGCCACGGCCAGGCAACTCGGGACTAACGCCTCGGGAACCGACTGGTCGAACAAACGCGGTTATCCGGTCGCCAGGGTGATGAACGCCAACCAGAGCAAGACCAAGTACGTCGCGGTCGGGCTGCCCTGGTCGCCGACCAACGCTCAGGTCACCAGGTACGAAAACGACCTGGTGACCGACCTCAGCAAAGGCAACGGAGTGCCGCTCGCCGGAAACGCCTACGAGGTACCGGGCGGGCCGCACCTCGTCGGTCATCCGGCCGGGCAGCAGATCATGCACTGGTTCGACATCCGCGGGTACGCCCGGTCGGGCTCGGTTACCGCTTATGAGGACTCGGTGCACGGAGCGTCCAGCATCGCCTGGGGCAACTCCGTGCCCGCCTACTCGACGCTGCCGTCCGCCACGATCGTGTACATCCTCGGGGCACGTGGCTACGTCTGGTAGCTGGCGCTGGCCCTGGATCCTTGGCGTCGCGGCTGTTTCCACCGGCCTTCTCGGCGGGTGCGCCGGGAAGGCCGCGTCGCCGGTGCGGACCACGGGGCCTGGGCCGTCGGCTACGCCGGTGCTGCGGTCCAGCTCGCCGGGCGGGCGTACTTCCCCGAGGCTGAGCGTCGTGTGCGTCGGGCGACCGGCCTCCGGGGCGGTTGCGGCGGCCCTGGCCGCGACCGTACCCGGGTCGACGCAGGAGGAGCTGGTGCCGTTCGGGGTGTCGGGCGACGGGCGGACCGGCTACGGGTCGGTGTGGACGGCTTCGTTCTCTGGGGTCGCCGCCGTTGACCTGCGGACCGGCGGGTTCCAGCGGATCATGCGGTTTGCGTCGCCGCAGAGCGATCAGGCTGACGGCGCCTGGGGCGGTCGGTGGCTGGTCTGGGAGCAGACCTATTCACTGCAGAGTCTTGACCGGTTCACCGTGTACGCCTGGGACTCGGCCGACGGCGTCGTGCGGCGGCTTGGCGGGTCACTGAAGTCGCGGTCGGGGGTGCCCTGGCCTAGCCCCTGGCACGCGCCGGCCGTGAGCGGGAACTACGCGGCTTGGGCACAGGGGTTCGGGCCGGGGGGACTAGTCCAGATACGGCTGGCTGACCTGCGGACCGGGCGGAGCCGGGTTGTCGCGGAGGGGCATGACCAGGCGCCGTTCTTCGACGGGGATCTGCTGGTGTGGCCGCAGTCAGACCGGCCCGGGGCTCTGACTTCGCTGCACGGGTACAGCCTGGCGGCAGGCCTGACCACGGGGGGCCGGAGCACGGCCGGCTTGCCGGCCGTGCTCCGGCCCGTCACCGGCACCGACTTTGTGACCACGGACGGCACCCGCACGGCGTACCTCAGTCCCAGCCTCAACACTTTGTATTACTCCGCGGACCCGCGCGACGTTGCACGCGTGCTGCTCCGGCTTCCGGCCGGGACCGAATTCAGCGCGCTGGCCATGGGAAAGGGCGTCCTGGCCTGGACAACCACCAAGGCGACGTTTGTCGCTAGCACGGCGACCGGGCGGGCGGTTCAGGTGACACCGGCCTATGGGCTGGCGGTCACCGGAGCGGGCTCGACTGTCCTCGTCTCCGACGCGCCGACCGGCCGGTCGCCGCATCCGAGCCTGCCGCTACACGTCCTCGGCGTCCGCTCGCTGAGGCTGTCGCGCCGTTGCTAGCAGAACCGGGAGAGCGGCGGTGAGCGCGAGCGCGCATACGACGCCACCGAATACGTAAGGGGCCCGCAGGCCGCCGGCCTGAGCGACGAAACCGCCCGCGACCGCGCCGAGCGGAATCAGGCCCCAGCCGAGCATGCGGTAGACGCTGTTCACTCGCCCGAGCAGGCCAGCCGGCACGATCTGCTGGCGGAGGCTCACCGTGACGACATTCCACATCGTGACGAAGAATCCGTTGCCCGCCATCATCAGGCCCGCGAAGTACGCGTTAGGGGCGAGCCCGATGCCGATGAACACCGCCGCTTCGGCCGCCATGGCGATGATCAGCGAGAGAAGCAGGCCGAGCCGGCGGATGAGGACCGGATTGGCCAGACCGCCCACGATGCTGCCCACGGCCGACGCGGTCCACAGCAGCCCGTAGCCGCGCGGGTCGATGTGCAGCGTCCTGGTGGCCAGCAGCACCAGCACGGCCTGGCCCATCTGGCTGCAGAAACCCGACACGCCGAGCAGCACGGCGACGAGCCGCAGGAGGCGGTGGCGCAGCAGCCAGCGCAGGCCTTCAGCGATTCCCCCGCCAGGGCGCCCTGGCGGCACGAGAGGCCCCCGGCGCGGCAGGCCCGACAGCAACAGCGCCGACCCCGCGAAGGAACCGGCGTCGAGCCCAAACGGCAACGCCCGCCCGACCGCGAACAGCAGGCTGCCCAGCGGCGGACCGCAGAACGTCTCGCCGACGGTCAGGCTGACCTGCAGGTGGCCGTTCGCCTTGGGCAGCAGCTCCGCCGGGACAAGCTGCGGAAGAACCGCCTGCGCGGCGTTGCTGAACACCACCTCGGCGGCGCCGAGGCAGAACCCGGCCGCGATCAGCATGCCAATGTCGGCCGCCCCGACCGCGACCAGCACCGCGATCAGCGCGACGACGACGGCCTGCGCCGCCTGGGCCCGCCACATCAGCATCACCCGGTCACGGCGGTCGACCAGCGCCCCGGCCGGCAGCGACAGCAGTAGCCAGGGGACGAAAAACGCCGCGGACACCAGGGCGATCAGCCGCGGGTCCCTCGTCAGCGTGACGGCCAGCAGCGGCAGTGCGGAGACGAACGTGCCGTCGCCCACGCTGCTGACCGTATTGGCCCACCACACCCGCCAGTAGGCCGCTCCCAGCACGATCCGGCTCGTCGGCGTCCCGCTTGTCCGCGCCATGCCAGCTACCATCGCGCCCGGCCGCGTCCGTGAAAATGATTAAGGAATTTGCTACAAAGTGGTGTGGTCCTGGTGATGTCGCTCGACGTGGCGGAACTCGCCGCGACCCGGTTCGCGATTTCCCCGCTGGGCGAGACCATCCGGGCGCTTCAGCTTCTCGCCAAGCCCGATCCGCCTGTGGTCAACCTGCCTTGGCTGCACTGGGCACGGGCCAGGCTGGACCAGCGGCCTCTGGGTGCAGGGCGGCTGTGGCCGCTCGTCGTCACCGGTCTGCCGTCCTACCCGGAGTTCCTCCTGCCGGCACCCGCGGTCCAGTGGCCGACCTTCACCGGCGAGCTGGCCCGGCTGGCGGCGACGCCGGCCCCGGCGGTCCTGGCCAGTTTGCGCCGGGTCTTCGGCGACGGCCCGTGGCCGCCTAGCGCGGTCGAGCTGTACGAGCGCGTTGAGTTCGGGCAGATCGCGGCCGAACTGGCGGACTGCCACGACCGGCTGATCGCCCCGCACTGGGAGCGGATCCGCGCCGTGCTCGACGCCGACATCGCCTACCGCACCGGGGTACTGGCAAACGGCGGCGCCAGGCAGCTGTTCCATGACATGCACCAGGACCTGACGTGGGAGGCGGGCACCCTTCGGCTGGCCGACGCTGACACCGGCCGCCGCGAGTTCCCGATTGAGAAAGGACCGGACGGGCTGGTGCTCATGCCCACCGTGTTCGGCTGGCCCGACGTCTCAATGAGAAAGGCTACGAGCACCCAGGCGACCATGATGTATCCCGCCCGCGGGGCGGCGACGGTCTGGCACGCCATCACCGATCAGCTGTCGGGTGGCGGCACCGCCGCTGAGCACCTGCTTGGCGCCGCGCGAGCGGGGTTGCTCGCTGCTTTGCGTTGCCCTTCGACCACTACGGTGCTTGCCCGTCAGCTCGGCGTCACGCCGAGCGCCGTCTCGCAGCACCTGACGTTCTTGCATCGCGGCGGCCTGCTGAACCGCCAGCGCTCGGGCCGCGCCGTCCTCTACAGCACTTCCGAACTCGGCCTTGCCCTGCTCGCCGCGCCGCAGTCTGGGCACAAGCCGAAGAGTTCGACGGTGTGACCGACCTCGGTGAAGCCGGCTTGCTGGGCGACCTGTTCGGCCCAGTGCTCGACCGCGCGTCCTTCGACCTCGACGCTCTTGCCGCAATTCCGGCAGGTCAGATGGTGATGGTGAGCGTCGGTCTGGCACCGGCGGTACAAGATCTCGCCGGTTGAGTCCCTGATCGCGTCGATCCGGCCCGTCTCGCTGAGCACCTGCAGATGCCGGTACACCGTCGTCAGGCCCACCTGATCGCCGCGCTCACGCAACTCGGCGTGGATCTGCTGGGCGCTGCAGAAACCAGGCAGGCGATCAAGCACGGAGGCAACCGCCTCGGCCTGCCGGGTCCCCCTGACCCTGGTGCCGTGCGGCCCGCGGGCGGCACCGCGGGCGGCTTCGGCGGGTCGTTCCCCCGGACCAGCACCGCCTCCGGAAGCACGCTCGGGCATACTCACATCTCGCACGGTAGCAGCAGCGATGAGTACCTCAGGCCGTTCGTCATAGCCAACCGCAATGCCGTTTCGGCTGAAAGGTTGTCGTACTCACCAGGCCTAGCGCGGCGGCGCGCCGTGGCGGCGAACGTGAAGGTCGCCAGTGCCCGCAGACCGGCCGGGGGGAAGATAGGGCTATGGCGGAACGACTGCGCGGCGCGACAAGTCCTTACCTGCTTCAGCATGCGGACAACCCGGTCGACTGGTGGCAATGGGGGGACGAGGCGTTCGCCGAGGCGCGCCGGCGGGACGTGCCCGTGCTGCTGTCGGTCGGGTATTCGGCGTGCCACTGGTGTCACGTGATGGCACACGAGTCGTTCGAGGACGCGGCGACGGCCGGGCTGATGAATTCCAGGCTGGTGTCGATCAAGGTGGACCGCGAGGAGCGGCCGGACGTCGATGCGGTCTACATGACCGCCACGCAGGCGATGACCGGCCAGGGCGGCTGGCCGATGACCGTGTTCATGACGCCGGACCGGGAGCCGTTCTACTGCGGGACGTACTACCCGAGGGAGCATTTCAACCGGCTGGTCCTCGCCATCTCCCAGGCCTGGGTCGAGAACCGGGGCGATGTGACCGGCCAGGCCAAGCAGATCGCGGCGGCGCTGGCGGAAAGCTCGGAGCGGGGTTCGGCGGGCGGGACAGGCGGTCTGGGTGACGCGGCCGGCCAGAATAGCGCGGCACTGGGTGATGCGGCGGTCGCGGCGCTGGGGCGGCGGTATGACGCGCGGCGGGGCGGATACGGCGGCGCACCCAAGTTCCCGCCTTCGACGGTGCTCGAGTTCTTGCTGCGGCGGTCGGAGCGTTCGCCCGGCCTGGAGCCGCAGTCGGGCGCGGTCGGGGAGCGGGCGCTGGCGATGGCGGCGGGAACGGCCGAGGCGATGGCCAGGGGCGGCATCTACGACCAGCTGGGCGGCGGGTTCGCTCGGTACAGCGTGGATGCGGACTGGGTCGTGCCGCATTTCGAGAAGATGTTGTACGACAACGCGCAGTTGGCCCGGGTCTACGCGCACTGGTGGCGGCGGCTGGGGTGGGCGGACCTGGCTGCTTCCGGTGACGCTGCTGGCGCCGGACCGCTATTTCAGCAAACACCGGCAGTGCGGAATCCGGACGTCAGTCCGGATTCCGCACTGCGGGCGCTGGCCCGGCGGGTGGCCGAGCAGACCTGCGACTGGATGATCGCAGACCTGACGACGGGAGAGGGCGGCCTCGCTAGCGCGCTGGATGCGGACAGCGAGGGGGTCGAAGGCGCGTTCTACGTGTGGACGCCGAGTGAGCTGGCGGACGTGCTGGGCGCCGAGGACGGGAAGTACGCGGCCGAGCTGTTCGGAGTGACGGCTGGGGGGACGTTCGAGCACGGACGGTCGGTGTTGCGGTTGCTGGCGGATCCGGCTGGTCCTGACGGGTGGGAGCGGTACGCCGCTGTGCGGTCGCGCCTGCTGGCCGCGCGGGTCGAGCGAGTCTGGCCCGGCCGGGACGACAAGGTGGTCGCGGCGTGGAACGGGCTGGCGATCGGTGCGCTGGCCGAGGCCGGATTGCTGTTCGGGCGTTCTGACTACGTGGAGGCCGCCCGGGCGGCGGCTGAGTTGCTGGCTCGGGTGCACCTGGGCGACGGCGGGCGGCTGGCGCGGACGTCGCGGGACGGAGTGGCCGGCGCGAGCGCCGGGGTTCTCGAAGACTATGCGTGCGTGGCGGCCGGCTTCCTCTCGCTGGCTGGCGTTGACGGGGATGGCCGGTGGGTGCGGCTGGCCGGTGAGCTGCTCGATGTGGCACTGGGCGGCTTTCGGTCGGACTCCGGCGGGTTCTATGACACCGCTAGCGACAGTGAGCAGCTGATCTACCGTCCGGCCGATCCGGCCGATGGACCGACGCCGTCGGGGACCTTCGCGATCGCCGGTGCGTTGCTGAGCTACTCGGCGCTGACCGGGTCGGCGCGGCACCGAGAGGCGGCCGAGGGCGCGCTTGGTGCGGTGGCCGCGATCGCGCCCAAGTATCCGCAGGCGGCCGGGTGGGGACTCGCCGTGGCCGAAGCGTTTCTGGCTGGTCCGGCCGAGATCGCGATCGTGGGCGATCTGGGCGACTCCCGGACGACGGCGCTCCATTCGGCTGCCGCCCTGGGGGCGCCGCCAGGCGCCGTGCTCGCAATCGGGTCGCCCGATGGCGCCGGGGCTAGCGCGGCGATTCCGCTGCTATCCGGCCGCGGCTTGGTCGATGGTCAGCCGGCCGCCTACGTCTGCCGCGGCTTCGCCTGCCGCCTCCCGGTGACGACTCCCGACGACCTCCTGGCCACCTTCCGCCAGTAACCGCGCGCCGAACCGTGCGTCTTTTGGCAGCGTTGGTCGCCGGCCGTTGTGTTCGGCCGCTCGGCCGTCGATGATCTTCTCGAGGCGCGGCTACGAGGAGGTTCCTGACGGTTACGCAGAGATCTTCCCGTATCGTTCTGCGGGAAGTCGTGAAACTTTTGACTACGTTGCGCGTCTAACTTGATAACGAACTAATGTCGGTGCTGGGACCTGGGCGGCTTTCGCGAGCCTTGCTGAACGGGCATAATCCTAGTAGCGATTGGAAATCGCCCCCGAGCGGAAGGGTCGAAGATTGCGCATCCAAGCGCGTCGGCTACTCCCCGTAATTGCCTTCGCTCTCGCGCTTTGCCTGGTACTGACCGGGTTGTTCAGGCACACGCGATCGCAGCTAACGCTTGGTGGTCATCGGCTGGTCCATAAATCGGCGCGTTCCGAACGCCACGGGACCGGCGTCAGCGGAAGTGTGGGCAGCATTCCGGGAATCGCGCACGGCGTCGCTGACCCGTGGCCCTACGCAGCGAGCCAGGCAACCCGCGGCACGCTGACCGTCTCTGCCAAGCCGCTTCCCGCATCGCACAAGACCTCCGAGGCCAAGCACGTCAAGTTGCTCCCGGCCGATGTGCTTGTGGTCGCTCCGAGTTCACTTCCGATCGCTGCCGTCAGCCGCATCCGCAAGCTCGCGGGCGTTGAGGCGGCCGTTCCGGTCGCCGCGGGCCGGATCAAGGTAAATGACGTGTTCGTGAACGTGCTCGGAGTGGATCCGACCGCGTTCCGCCCATTTGCCGCCAAGCCGACCGCCGGGTCGGCGACGCTGTGGAGCAACATCGCGGCCGGCGGAATGGCGATCTCTTACACCATGGGCAGGCAGGACCGGCTGTCGTTGAACAAGCCGGTAAAGGCGATCGGCGCCCGCACGATGAAGCTGCCGGTGGCTGGATTTGGCACGGTCGGCATCGGCGGAGTGGATGCCGTGGTGTCATCCCGCGTCGCTAAGTCACTCGGATTGCCATCGGCGAACGCCATAGTCATCAGCGCTCCGAACACCAGGCTCGACGTCTTGATGGGCAAGATCAAGAAGTTGCTGCCCGCCCAGGCGTCGGTCGCCGCGCTGGTGACGCAGATCATTTCCGGCCAGACCTCGGTCACCACCGGCTCGGCTGGTGAGTTCATCACCACGAACCAAGGCGCTGGATTGTCGTCCACCGAGCTCACCCGGTTCCTGTCGGCCGCGGTCAGCCGGGTCGGTATGCCTTATGTCTGGGGCGGCGCCGGCCCGACGCAGTTCGACTGCTCGGGGCTGGTGCAGTGGTCGCTGCGGCAGGCCGGAGTGGTGATGCCGAGGGTGGCGGCCGACCAGGCCAGGACGGGCCCGTTGCTGACGCTGACCCAACTCCAGCCGGGCGACCTGCTCTTCTACCACACCGACCCGACGGCCCCGAGTTACATCTCGCACGTGGCGATCTACGTCGGAAACGGCATGATGCTGCAGGCGCCAGAACCGGGCATGGATGTCGAGATCGTCAAGGCTGACTTCGGTGCCGGCTTCGCCGGCGCGATCCGCATCTTCCCGAAGGTCGCAGCCGAAGTCGCAGGCAACGCGGCCGGCTAACCCGGCGGTCGTCCGCTAGGACGGCTTCCTCCCGGTTCCCCAGCACGTTCGTGCGCCTCGGCGTCGGCTGACGCCCGGAGCCAGGCACAACGGGGAAAGTTCGTTGTGGTCCTGACAACTAGGGCCGGGCGGGAGGCCGAGGGTCCGGCGGGCAGGCCGAGGGCCGGGCGGGAGGCCGAGGGCCGGGCGGGCAGGCCGAGGGCCGGGCGGGCAGGCCGAGGGTCCGGCGGGCAGGCCGAGGCTGCGGAGCCAGACGAGCAAGGCCGGGCACCGGCCGACTCGCCGAGTCCCGGCTGCATCGGGCAGCTAGAAACGAACATTCAGCCGATATCGGTCCGCGCACCGTCCGCAATCTGGACCACTTGCCACGGATAATGACGACTTACCACGGATTCTTGACAAATTTTGTCCGGGTACGCGGCTTTTGCGAGTAAAAAATCCGTGGTAAGACGCAGAAATCCGTAGTAAGTCGGCGCGAGCCGTGGTACGTGGTGCCGTGGCCGGTGCGGGACAGGTGCTTCCTGCTCGTGATTGGTCCGTTAGCGGGGTGGATTAGCTGTCGGGCGAGGTGGGGGAGCTGAGCTGGCGGTCTAGGTTCGGGGGCTTGCTCTGGCTGGGCTCGGTCTTGGAGCCTCGCTTGTGGCGGGCCTT
>DATNFM010000179.1:0-79743 GCA_035606435.1 Streptosporangiaceae bacterium
AGCTCGCCCGGGCGAACGGGCGGCTGTACGCGGCGGAGCTGGCGGCCAACGAGTTCATCGGCCCGCCGCTGGCCGGGTTCCTCGCGGCGGCCGGCGCCGTGTTCGCGTTCGCCGCTCCGGCGGCCCTGTGGGCGGTGGCGAGCGCGAAGCGGACGAGCGCGAGGTTGGCGAGCGCGAAGCGGACCAGCGCGAAGCCGGCGAGCGTGCGGTGGCCGCCGCTACGACCGCGACGGAGCCGGGTCGTGCCTAGTTGTCAGCTGGGCGCGCCTGGATAGCGGCTCACTATCCTCGCCGCCCGCTCTCAGTCCGCTGATCAGCGGCGAGTGGGCCAGAACGAACGCCCCGGAGAACGCCACGAGCAGCGACAGCGCTTCGAGCGGGCCGGCGGCCCCGTTGGTCTGCAGGTTGTCGCCGAACAGGGCGACCCCGATCAGGATGCTGGCCAGCGGGTCGACCAGCACGACCGTCGACTGGGAGGCGACGATCGGCCCGGCGTGCATGGCGTTCTGGGTCAGGAACACGGCGGCCACGCCGAACAGCGCGAGCGCGTACGTCTGCCAGTGCCGGTACAGCTGCGTCCAGTCATCGGCGGCGTAGTCGGAGACGACCTTGGTGCAGGCGGCCGTGAACGCGAAGCTGATCGCCGCCGCGGTGCCGAACATCGCGGCCCGCCACCAGCGCGGCCCGCGTGTCGCGAGCACGACCGCGACCGTGATCGCCCCGGTACACGCGGCGATCGCGATGCCCCACCGCCACAATGGCGGCCGCCCCATGCCGTACTCCGGATGCGCGAAGTACAGGAAACCGGCCAGCCCGGCGGTGACCGCTACCGATCCGATCCACTCCCGGCGGCCCATCCGGAAGCCGAACCAGATCGCCAGGATCGCGGCCAGGAAGACCAGTTCGGTGGTGAGGATCGGCTGGACCTCGGACAGCCGCCCGAAGTGCAAGGCGATCGCCTGGAGCACGAACGACACGAGCATGAGCGCGAAACCGAGCAGCCAGACGCCCCGGCGCAGGGCGTACTTCATCAGGCTGAGCCGCAGGGTGGTGCTAGCAGGCGCGTCCTGCACGCCGAGTCGCTGGAACACGCTGGTCAGAGCGTTCGCCAGGGATGCGCACAGGGCCAGGACGTATACCAAGGTGCTATGCCTTCGGTCGGTGAGCTACCTACCACAGACAGCTAACTGTAGTCAGCAGATACCGCAAGCCGCCCGCAGCAAATGCGTTCGCTAATTCAACATAACACCTAAATGCACATGACCCGTATCAGGAGTTACCTGCCGCGACCGGCCCCCTGACCTGCTCAAAGACCGCATGGGTGGGCCGCCCGGCCTGGTCAGAGCCGGGGCGGCCCGTGTTGCGATTGCGGTCTGCGGTTCTGGTGGGACTCGGCTAGCTGAGCTTGGCGAGACCCTTCTGCAGATCGGTCCCGTCCATCACGGGGGCAACCTCCACCTCCGCGTTCAACTCGGTGAAGAAGGGCTCCACGAACGGCGGCAGGTCTTGCGGGTCGGGCATGTCGAACACCAGGTAGGCCGTCCGGCGGCCGTCGAAGGTCGTGAAGTACATCGCCTCCGGATGCCAGCGCTCAGCCGTGCGCTGGATGACCGCCGGAAGCGCGCCGTTGACGATCGCGCGGTTTCCAGACTCGACTGGAATGCTGACCTTGGCCATAACTCGCATGTCCACCCCCCGGTGACGAAGCACGCTGGTTACAGCAAGTTATCAACCCACTGCGTTCCGCTCGCCACCCGGTGCCTGCTCGCAGGAGTTGCGCGGGTCAGGCGGCGGGCTGGGTGGTGGCGGGCCAAGCGGCGTCGGCCAGGGTTGGCTCGGAGACGGGCCCGGCGCGCTTGCGGCTGGACAGCAGCGGCGGCAGGGCCACGTGCGGCAAGCGGAGATGGCCGGCGGCTCGCATGTAGGCGGGCGTCTTGCGGTGGCGGCCCGCGTACGGGGCGCGCGCCGACTGAATGTCACTGTCGAAATTCATGGTGGCGATCCGGTCTGAGTTTGGAATTGCCTGTTTCCCACCCCTAAGAACACTTCTCCAACCCCACCCATCGTCGAATCATCTAGGTCGGAGTGGGCCACGCCCTCGCCGGCGGTGGTTGCCTACCGCCGGCGAGGGCACCAATCCGGCCTGCCCCCCCAGATTGTGAATAGCAAATCGTGAATTGACTTAGGTTAACACCCCCGAACTCGGGGATGCTAGGGCCAGCTGACCGGCTTAGAATGCGCGCTACCCACACACTCCAGGCAATGGGCCCCGAGCCTGCCGGATGTGTGCAGAGCGGACGCCGACACAGCCGTCCGCGACGGGGCGAGCGGGGTTCGATTGGCCACGTCAAGCATGGCCAGGATGGGCGGGACATGACGGTCGAGCAGGCGGTGGCGCAGGCGCACGTCACCATGCCGTCCGGCCGGGTGATCCCCATTACGGAAGGGAGCGCGCTCGTGTTCGGCCGGGGCCCAGATGCCGATCTCGTGATCCCCGCCGGTCGCGGGCTTTCCCGGCGAGCCGGCCTGATCAGCGCGATCGCCGGCGGCGCGCTGGTAGCGAACATCAGCTACACGCACGCGTTGTACGCCGAGGGTGATGGCTTCCGGATCAGGCTGCCCAGGCTCGATGGCCCCGGTGAGCCGGCCGGAGGCTGGTTCGTGCAACGGGGCACGACGCTGGTGGGCTCGCGCGCCATGCTCGACGACGGCCAGCCCCTGCGGGTCGTGGTAGCCGCCAGGCAGGCCGATGCGGCGCCCGAGCGGGACCAGCACCCGGGCGGGCAGCCAGACGACGCGACGGTGCTGCCGCTCTATCTCGACCCGAACACCAAGCTGTTCCTGGTCGCCCTGATCTGGTGCCGGCCCTGGCTGATCGACCCGGCCCGGAGCGTCCCGATCCCCAGGACCCCGGAGATCGCGCGGGCCGCGCTCGAGGTGACCGACGCCCACCACGAGATCGAGTTGTTCGACAGTGACCCGGCCTTCCGCGACCGGCTGTCGGCGCGGGTCGGCGAGCATCTCAAGGTCCTGCGCCGCAAGATCACCGAGCGCGGCCTGGTCAGGGCCGGCATCAGGCTGTCCGACGAGGTCGCGGTCGGCGTGCTGATCGAGAACGCCGTGATCACGGCGACCGACCTGGACCGGCTCGCGGACCCGGCCTGGTGCTCGCGCCAGGAAGATCTGTGGTGGACCCAGCCTTGACCCAGCGCTCACTGGCCCGGCGGCGGTCCTGGCGGCGGGGGTCCTCCCGGTGGCGGCGGCGGAATCACCGTGAACGTGGCCGTCGCGTGCAGGCCGTCCAGCCCCCGCACCACCACCTTGTAGCTGCCGAGCGGGAAGCCGTCGCCGAAGAGCCGGTGTCCTTGATTGATCACGTAGTTGAAGGCGCCGACGCCGTCCGCGAAATCATGCACCCGCGAGTGCCGGACCCCGGCGAGCGACACCGTGATCAGCGATCCGGGCGGCCAGTGACGGCCCTCGACCACGAAGCTGCTCAGCGGGTCGCCCTGCTGCTGGCTCATCACCACCTTGGCCCTGCCCGGCCCGGCAGTCGGTGGCCTGGTAAACGCCCCTGGCCCAGAAGGTAAGGTCGGCGCGGTCGATGACGGCGAAGCCGAGGCATGTGGGCTCGGACTGCTG
This sequence comes from Streptosporangiaceae bacterium, assembly GCA_035606435.1. GTDB lineage: Bacteria > Actinomycetota > Actinomycetes > Streptosporangiales > Streptosporangiaceae > Chersky-822. The sequence goes on from DATNFM010000179.1 coordinate 3,643, forward strand.
GCGGCCGACGCCGCCCGACTCGAGCCGAGATAGGTACCCAGGGCGATGCCGGCCGCCACAAGGACCATTGAGGAGAAAGCAACCCCCACGCCGATCAGGACGCCCCGACGATGGTCGCCATCGGGCCTGGTCGCCGACGCGCTCGGGGCTGGCGGCTGGCTGATCGGCTCTGGTGCCGAGCCGAACGTGTCCTCCGCGTTACCCGCCCGGCCAGGCTGACTCACCGGCAGGGGGTCGCCGCGGTACTGCTCGATCAGCGCGAGCGCCGACGCCGACAGCGGAACCCGGCTGAAGTCACCGGCGGCCGGGTCGGTACCGCCCGAGGCCAGGTAGGCGAGCACGGACGCCGAGGTCGGGCGGCGGCGCGGGTCGCGCTGCAGGCAGGCCATCACCACATCGGCCAGGTCCGGCGGCAGGCCAGACAGGTCGGGAGGCTCGGTCGCCAGGTGGACGAGCACGTCCATCACCGAGTCGCCCTGGTACGGCCCGTGCCCGGTCGCGGCGTACAGGATCGTCGCGCCGAGTGAGTACACGTCGCTGGCGGTCGTCGCCTGGCGGGTGTCCCTGGCCTGCTCGGGCGCCATGTAGGCGGGAGTGCCCACCGCGCCCCTGGTCATGGTGAGCTGGATCCGCTCGACCGCCCGGGCCAGGCCGAAGTCGATGACGCGCGGACCGTCGGGCGAGACGAGCACGTTGGACGGCTTGAGATCGCGGTGTATCAGTCCGGCGCCGTGGATCGATTCGAGCGCCTCGGCGCAGCCGGCCGCGAGCCAGCGAACGGCCGGCACCGGCAGCGGGCCGCACGCCTGGACCAGCGTGCTCAGCGGCGGGGCGGGAACGTAGGCCGTCGCCAGCCAGGGCACGTCGGCCTCGGCGTCGGCGGCGACGACCGGGGCGGTGAACGCCCCGCTGACCCGGCGGGCGGCCACGACCTCGTGGGCGAACCGGGTCCGGAAGTCTGGCTCCTCGGCGAACTCGATCCTGATCGTCTTGACCGCGACCAGCCGGCCGGCCGCCGACCGGCCCAGGTAGATCTGGCCCATCGCCCCGGCTCCGAGCCGGCCGATCAGGCCGTAGCCGCCGATGCGCTCAGGATCCCACGCTCGCAACGGCTCGATCAGCGGACTTCGATCCCCGCCCGGGTTCGCGCTAACCGACTGCAGACGTCCACTCCCTTCCAGGAGTGCCATTCGATCTATAGCCGCTGATTGTAGACGCGGAAGACCTGATCGCTGTCGTCAGAAGTCCACAGCGGGATAAAGAAGTCGATGAGGCTGCCCAGCGCCAGCTTGAGCGGGACGCCGGCCGCCTTGAGGCCCTGGGCCAGCGGCGTCGCGGCCGTGCTATGGAAGACCAGCGCGCACGCACCGGCCAGCACTTGGACCAGCCGGTCGGGGGTCGGGTGGTACACCTGCTGCAGGACGGTGGCTACCTGCGCGGTGCTCTGCCCCTGCTGGATCCACTGAATGTAGGCGGTGCCCCAGATGTCCTGGGTGTAGACGTCGTGGACCGTCGCCGCGTACTGGCTCTGCCAGCCGGTCATCAGCCCTGGCAGCGCCGCGGTGACGCTGGCCTCGGCGAACTGTCCCTGGGACAGCGCGACACCGATGGCACCGACCGCCTGCGGGCACTGTCCGAGGGCGAAGGCGGAGATCAGCGCGGCGGCGACGTCGGCCGGCTGCTGGGCGGAGTACCCGTACCCGGAAGCTATCGCCGATGAGCACTGGCCGGGAACGACGGGCGGGCTGGTGAACGTCGCGACCAGCGCGCGCACGCAGTCAACGGCCGGGGCGTTCAGCGTCAGGTGGACCGCCCGCGCCGCGTCGGAGCGCTTCAGGTACTGGCCGAAGGCCGCATACAGCGCCTTGATCTCGGTCGTGGCGTCAAGCGGCCGGCTGACCGAACTGTAGGCGACCGCGAGGCCACCGGCCAGGCCGACCGGCAGGGCGGTCCTGTTGATGTTTTCCAGCGCTTGCAGGTACGTCGTCGCGAGGATCGCCGGCTCGATCCCGGCCGCGCCGCTGAGCAGGAGCGAGGTCTGCCAGACCGAGGTCGAGCCGTCCGGGTTGGCGGCGGTCGCGGCAAACGCGAGATCCCGCAGAGTCGGGGTGTAGATCGTGTTCAGCACGGCGGTGAGCGCGTAGACCGACAGCGCCGGCCAGGTGCTCTGCAGTTGGCCAGCCACCTGTCCGATCGAGACGCCCTGGGACTGACGCAGCGCGCAGAGCGCCACGACATCACCGAAGCCCGCCATGGCCACGCCGGCCGCGAGCGGCTGGGTCGCCTCCGGCCGCAAGAGGCCGAAGGCGACGTTGAGAACGGCGCCGATGCTCGCCTGGCTCAGAGCCGCCGACTGGCCGCAGCCCACGGCGAGGGCAAGCGGGCCGATGCTCGGATAGGCGGCCACGACGGCCTGCGCCAGCTCGGTCGGTGGCCGCTGACCGTAACCGGGCAGCGCGCCGGCCACAGCTTCGTACGCGCTGTAACGGCAGGCGGCCAGCGCCAGGATCAAGTCACCGAAGCTCAGTCCGGCGTAGCCCGCTACCAGGTACCTGGCCATCTGGACCGCGGTGGTTACCTGCGGGGCGAGCGCCGACGCCTTGACCGCGGGAGCGACCTGGGGGGCCGGGTACCCGCTCGCGGCCAGGAATCTGATGGCGTCTGGCGCGGAGATGGCCGGCGCGGCGCGTAGCAGTCCGGCGACCGCCTGGGTCGCGTCGAACCTGGCCTCGCGCAGCATCCGGGCGTAGGTCGGCGGGGTGATCGGCGGCGTGAAGCCGGCCGCGCTGAACAGGCCGACGAAACCGTCGCCGGTGCCGATAGCGAACATGTTCTGAATCGGGACCGCGCAGGAGACCGGTTCGTAGGTGGAGACCGCGAGCGCTCTGGTCATCGTCGGAGCGCCGATCTCGCCCCGCCAGGCGTTCTGCAGGCTCGTCACCATGTCGCCCGGCGGCGGGTTGTAGGTCGCCTTGAGCGCCTGAGCGGACTCGGTCACCTCGAACGGAGCCGCGCGCATCATCTCGGCCGCCTTGGGCAAGGCCGGTCTTGGCAACTTGATCTGCTCGATCGCCCGCAGCATGTCTTGCATGAACCGCAGTTGCTGCTGGTTGTACTGATAGGCCTGGCGGATGGCGTTGGACAGGGCGGTCAGTTCCGCCGCGGCCTGTTCGAGCGCGAGGATGGCCGCGGCGGTCTCGGTCGCCGAGGCGCCGTAGACCGCGCAGGCGAGGGCGATCGCCGCGATCCCGGCACCGATCGCCAGCAGAGAGGCGACCACCTGGAGAACGATGGGGAACGTCGGCGGGTTGGGCGGGTCGGGGTTGGGCGGGGTCGTCTTCGGCGGGAAATCGAAGCACTGGCCGCCGGTCGTGCAGAACCGGTTGAACGGATAGCAGATCGAGCCGTTGATCCCCTTTCCGCCGCCGGCGGGCACCCAGTCGGCGGTGACGCACACCGACCGGCGGCCGCGTCCGATGACGCCCTCGATCGACGCCTTGACGAGCTTGCTACCGTCGGGCAGCGACACGTCGCTGGCAAGCAGCGCCGAGAAGGTCACGCTGGCCGCCGATCCCCAGGCCAGCGTCAGCGTCACCTGCTGCAGCCCGATGCCGGACAGCCAGTCGGGCGCGGCCTGATTCAGGATGTACCCGGCGAGCGCTCCGAGGTTGAGGGCGCCGGCCGCGATCGTGCCGGTGATCCTCGGCTGGGGCACGATCAGCCTGAAGTCCACCGGCTGACCGGCCACCGTGGCGGCTAGCTGCCCGCTGCCGTTGGCCTGCCCGGAGACCGGTTTGTTGAACGCCAGCCGCAAGGCAGTCAGAATCAGGCCGCTGAAGTCGGGAATTGGCTGCCAGGACCAGCCGGGCTTGGCGTCGATAGCAATCGTCAGCGACCAGCCACCGGGCAATTTTTCGAACCGAAAATCTTTTAGGTCTGCCCCAGAGCCCAGCCCGGCGATTTCCGGCGGGAGCGCTGCGCCCCAGCCCTGACTGACAAGACTGGCCAGGTCGCCAGCCGTTGGCAAGATGGCGGGCCGGCCGGGGTCCACTGCGATCGTGAACTGGTTCCACGACCCGCGCAGCCCGACGATCATCGGGAGCGATCCGGCGCCGATCAGGAGCGTCGCGTTCAGCAGGCCGGTGAGCCCGGTGCCGGTCGCCTTGCTCAGGATCAGGTAGATCGCGGTCAGGTCGAACCGGTGATCGCCGGGCACCAGCGGCCAGGTTTTGTCGCGGAAGGCACGGAGTTCGAGATACACGCCGCTCAGCTGGCCGACCGCGACCTCGAACCGGACTATCTCGATCGCCCGGGCGAAGTCGGCCACCGGCCCGGGCAGCGACCAGTCACCGGAGATGAACGTCACCAGGGCTTCGAGCGTCGGTATCTGGTCGCCGCTCGGTGCGTAGCTGAGCCGGAACGCGGACGGGTCGTAAGGCAGGCTGAGCACCAGCTCGATCACGCCCGACTGGCTGCCGCTGCCGATGCTCAGCAGGCCGCTGGCCCGGCCCGAGGCCCGTTTGTCCTGGTCAACCGCCAGCTCAAGGGACACGTTGTTGAGCGTGATCGCGACCGGGCCAGGTAGTTGCCAGCCGGCCCAGCCGCCGAAATCGATCTCTACCCCGGCCATGGCGGCCGCTCGCGTTTTCGCCCGCGGAGGGGTTCGGGGGGGTCGTCCCCCCGAGCCAGCACCGGGGCTCAGGCCTCTATCTGACCCTGTTCAGGCGACGGCGGCGTCGCGACCAGATTGAAGCCGCCATTGATCTTCGTGCCGCCCGCCGTGATCGTCGGCAGGTTCACCGTCACGGAGAAGTTGCTTGAGTCCACGACCTTGAAGTCCGCGAGCGTCTGGGTAGCGGAGCCCGCCACTTCATCGAGCTTAAACGTGTACGGATCGGTCGCCGCGGTCGGAACCGACGCCGCGAGGTTGTAGGTGGTGCCGTTCGCCAGGGTGATCGATACCTTGATGTTTCCGGCGATCGCCGCCAGGGCAGCTAGCTGCTCGGGCGTCATTACCGTGCCCTCGATCGGCTGAGCCGCCGCTGCGTTCTCGCCTGCGCCCGAATTGCTGCTCTCGGTCATTTGACATGCCTCCGGTCTTGTCGCGCCTGCGAGTAGTAGCCGAATGCGACGATCTCAAGTAATGGCGGCAGACAGAACTGACGCAGCCCTGACATTGGCCTGACCCGGATAATGACCTAGCATCGGCAGGTGAGACGTGTTTGCGCCAGAGCTGCATCACACGGACGGGGCGTCGCATGAATAGCGACGAGATTATTTTCGGTGACTGCCTTCGTCGGTTACGAATCGGCGCGGGGCTGACTCAGGAGGCGTTAGCCGAGCGGGCAGGCCTCAGCGTGGACTCGATCGCGTCGCTGGAGCGGGGCCGTCGCCGGGCACCGCGACCGGACACCCTGCGCCGGCTCACTTTGGCGATCGGCCCGAGCGGTGCCGATCGGGTCGCGCTCATCGGCGCGGCTACGACGTCCAGCGCCACCGCGTCCCTTGACCTCAAGGGACCCGGCCGGCTGCCAGCGCCAGCCGGGTCCCTGATCGGCCGGCGGCCGGACCTGGCCGCGGTCATCAAGCTGCTGCGGGGCGGCGAGAGCAGGCTGGTGACGCTCACCGGCCCAGGCGGAGTCGGGAAGACCAGGCTGGCAATCGCGGCGGCCGCGGCGGTCGAGTCCGACCACGCTGAGGGCGCCGCGTTCGTTTCGCTGGCCGAATTGCGTCACGCCGATGCGGTGCTGCCGGCGATAGCACGGGCGCTGGGCGTGCGGTCAGGCCGCCAGCCGGTCTTGGACCGGCTTCGTGCCTATCTCGGCGACCGGGACCTGGTCCTGTTGCTCGACACCTTCGAGCACCTGCTTCCGGCCGGCCCGCTGATCGCGAACCTGATCGCGGCCTGCCCGGCGATGCTGGTGCTCGCGACCAGCCGGGCGGCGCTCGGGCTGCGGGGCGAGCAGCGCTTCGTCGTGCCGCCGCTCGATCTGCCGCCGCCGGGCGACTGCGCACCTGGCGTGCTGGCCGGCTACCCGGCGGTTGGACTGTTCGTCGCCCGGGCTAGGGCTGCCGGTCAGGACTTCCGCATCCAGAACCAGGCGAGGGCGGACGCCGTGACTGAGATCTGCCGGCGACTCGACGGACTCCCGCTGCCGATAGAGTTCGCGGCCATTAGGGCCGCCGCGCTCGGTCCGATCGTGCTCGCCGAACGCCTTGAGGACAGTCTCGATGCGCTCGGTGAGGGCGCCAGGGACCTGCCGGACCGGCAGCGGAGCCTGCGGGCCAGCTTCAACTGGACTTACGGACTGTTGCCCGCGCACGCGAGGGCTCTGCTTGCCCGGATGGCCGTCGTATCTGATGGCGGCAATGCCAAGTCGATCGAGGCGGTGTGCGGGCCTGGCGGCCTGGATGCTCTCGAGGTGCTCGTGGACTTCAACCTGGTCCAGGTGAGCGACGGCACCGGGGGCCGGCGGTTCGCGATGCTCGGCACTACCTGCGAATATGCCCGCGAGCAGGCCGGAAGCCGGGGCGGGTTCCTGGCTGCGGGCTAGTCGTCGTCCGGACTGTCCGGGCTCGCCGTCTGCCTGCCTGTGGGCCGGAAGGCGGATACGAGCCTGGCCACCAGGGTCGCCAGGAAGATCTGGCCGCTCATCGCCTCGATCATGGCGACCGCCCTGGCGCCGTCGGTGACCGGGGTGAAGTCGCCGTAGCCGAGCGTGGTCAGCGTCGTGAAGCTGAAGTACTGGAAGGTGGACAGGTTGGCGGACTGCCCGCCCGCGAAGAAGCCGCCCTGCAGGTAGTTGATCGCCGAGAAGAACGCCGCGAACATCAGGCCGATGATCAGGTATGCGCTGATCGCGCCGTAAATGGACTGGATCGTGACCGCCGGCAGCAGCAGGATCTGGCGGAGAAGCAAGGCCACGGTGAGCAAGAGCAGGAGGCCGGTCCAGATCCCGGCGATGCCGCGCCCGGTCGGCGTGTCGAAGCTGGCGGAAATAACGATCATCACGACCGAGACCGCGATCGCGGCGGTGATGGCCAGCCGCACGGCCGGGCTGCGGAGCGGAGAGTTCAGCAGCGCGAGCAGGCCCGCGACGGTGAACATCGCGAGTTCCAGCGCGCCGATCCACTTCACGTGCAGGAACGCGGAGAGCAGGTACGTGGTCAGCAAGATCGTCAGCAGCAACCCGTACCTGCGTCGTTGCTGCTCGTCCTGGCTGGGCGTCTTCTCTCCTTCTCGCTACCGGGCGCCAGTCGCCCCGCCGCGGCTGGCGACCGCGACGGGGCGAACCGGGTTGACCGGGCTGGCTGGGCTAACGCCCGGCTAGAACTCGTAGGGCGTTCGGCGAGGAACGAGGAGCGCCCAGATGATGAACGCGTCGAGGGCGATCATGACGATCGACCACAGTGGCTGGTACGGGATGAACACGAAGTTGGCGACGGCGCTGAGCACTGCGAGGAACGCACCCACGTAGCGAGCCCACGCCATCCCGAGGAACACGCACATACCGGCGGCGAAGATCACGACGCCGAGCGCTAGCTCGAGCCATCCCCAGCCGCGGATGTTGTACCTGAACATGTAGGTCGGAGCGGTGCTGAACACGTGGCCGTGGGAAAGCGCCACGATCGCCACCGTCGCCATCCAGAGCCCGCTGAGCAGCATCAGCGTGCCGGCGAGGGCTGTGAACCCGATCACCGCGCCGCGGTGGCGGCCAGGTGCCCGGTCCCGGTAATCGCCCTCATAGTCACCCCTGGCGGCCCGGTAGTCGCGGCCGGTTTCCTGGCTAGTCATCTGACCTGGGTCCGTTTGGCCCTGCGCAGGCGCCTGGCCTTGGTCGTATCCCATCGCGGAGCCCGATGTGCCGGCTTGCCGTTCGTGTGCACTGCTCATGTCAAGCCGCCCCCTCTCTCGCTAGCTCGCGAGCCACTGGCTCACGGCCATGGTTCTCGCTGGCTTGTCGTTCCCCCTGTTGACCAGCGAGTACCTGATCCGTTGGCGTCCATACCCGATCCGTCAGGCCAAACTCACCTTTGAGCCGGCCTACCTTCACTGTGTTGGCCCGGCGGTGGGCGGGGGTGTCGTGGGCGGGACCCCCTGTCACCCCCGCGATGCCGCCAAATCCCCCGATCCCGGCGGCGCGGATCCGCTGCGGCGGAGCCTCAGCGCCAAGAGTCCGGCCATGATCCCGTACACGATTAGCCAGATGCCGATGACTGCCACCAGCACGGTTATCGAGATCGTCGGCCAGAACAGCACGATCAGGCCCGCGCAGAGGCTGAGCACCCCGGCCAGGATGGTCAGGCCATGTCCGGGCAGCCCGCCCGCGAACAGCCCGATACCGATGTCGGCGATCCCGTGGATCACCCAGAACAGGCCCACGATGATCGCCAGCGCGGCGATTGTGATGTGGTAATGCCGTATGCAGTACAGGCCAAGGACGATCGCGATCAGGCCTATGACGACGCTGGCCACTCGCCGCCCGCCGCTCATCTCGTGGGCGGTGAAGCCGTCGACCAGCCTGAGCAGCCCGGCCACGACCAGCGCGGCGCCGATCAGGACCGCGACGACCGTCAGCGTCTCCTTCGGCCAGGCGAGCAGGATGATGCCGAGGATCAGGCTGCCGATGCCCCCGGCCATGAACGCGGGCCAGGCCGCGGCGGCCACATCGGAGCCGAGCCAGAAGCCGGGTGGGCCCGGCGCCTGACCCGGCGGCTGTTCGACCCGGTAGCCGGTTCCCGCCTGGTCAGGTAGGTCCTGGCCTTGGCGGGTTGAGCGCGGTGAGGTCATGCAGGCCTCCTTAGAAGCGAGCCCCGAAAGGCTAGCCGCAAATCCGGCAAAACAGATAAGTGACACCTGCGTCTTACTTATCCGCCTGCGCTGTCACTCATAGTGAGTCGGCTGCCGCAAGCCGATCACCACCCGTGGCGGGTGAATGTGGCTTCCAGGCCATAGACTTGGCGGCCGAAGCCGCCCGCATCTCGCTGCCTTAGCAAACGGCGCTGGACCAACTGCGGTGGCTAACCAATCCAGAGCACTGACCCCAATCCGGCCGGGGAACCCAGTGCCGGGTACCTGCAGCCGGAAAGCCGAGGAGTGACCACGTCGTGAAGACCGACGTTGAGGAGTTGAGCCCGACCAGGGTGCGCCTGACCGTTGAGGTGCCGTTCGATGAGCTCAAGACAAGCCTGGATCATGCCTACCGCGAGGTCGGCCGCCAGGTCAGGATTCCCGGCTTCCGGCCCGGCCATGTTCCGCGCCAGGTGCTCGACATGCGGGTTGGCCGCGGTGCCGTGCTTGAGCACGCGATCAATGAGGCAGTTCCTGACCTTTACGCCAAAGCGGTCCGCGAGGCCCAGGTGGTTGCGCTCGGCCAGCCCGAGGTAGAGATCACCAAGCTGGATGACGGCGCCGAGATGGCGTTCACCGCCGAGGTCGACATCCGGCCCGCGTTCGAGCTTCCCGACATCGAGCAGCTCTCGGTCGTGGTGGACGACGCCGACGTGGACGTCGACCAGGTCGAGGAGTACCTCAAGGCGCTGCGCGAGCGGTTCGCCTCGCTGCGGTCGGTTGACCGGCCGGTGGAGACCGGCGACTACGTGTCGATCGACTTGTCCGCCCAGGTCGACGGCGAGGACGTCGCCGATGCCCAGGCGAGCGGCATCTCCTATGAGGTCGGCAGCGGCACGATCCTGGACGGCCTGGACGAGGCGCTGGTCGGGATGTCGGCCGACGAGACGGCCACGTTCTCCTCAGAGTTGGCCGGCGGCGAGCACGCGGGCACCGATGCCGACGTCACCGTGACCGTGCGCAGCGTCAAAATGAAGGACCTGCCCGAGCTGGATGACGACTTCGCACAGTCGGCGAGTGAGTACAACACGGTCGGCGAGTTGCGGTCGAACACGCGCAAGCAGATGGAGGCCATGCGCAAGGCGGGCCAGGCGGGTCAGGCCAGGGACCGGGCGATCGAGGCGCTGCTTGAGCGGATCGACATGCCGCTGCCCGAGGCCCTGGTCGACCATGAGATCGAGCACCGGCACGAGTCGCTGGACGAAGAGCTGGAGCGGGCGGGGCTGACGCTGGAAGACTACCTGTCCGGCCGCGACGTGTCCCAGGAGGACCTGGACTCCGAGATCGGCGACGAGGTGCGCCGGTCGGTCAAGGCCAGGTTCATCCTCGACCAGTTCGCCGAGAACGAAGAGCTCACCGCCGAGCAGGGCGAGCTGGCCAGGTACGTGACGCAACTGGCCTACCAGCAGGGCGTCTCGCCCGACACGCTCGCCGCCCAGCTCACCAACTCCGGCCAGCTCGGCGCGGTGATGTCGGACGTGATCAGGAGCAAGGCGGCCGATCTGCTGGCGCGGAAGGTCAAGGTCACCGACGAGTCCGGCCGCAAGGTCGATCTCGCCCGCGACGAGGCCGCCGAAGGTGACGACACCGAGGCCGAGGGCACGCAGGCCGAGTCCGCGGCGTCCGGCGACGAGGCCGCGGAGGCGGAGCCGAAGGGCCGCAGCCGACGCGGTCGTGGTCGCGCCGCCAAGGACGCCGCCGCCAAGGAATAAGGCGTTCGCGACGCCGAGTTGGCTAACACCGACTGCTGTAGGCGCACGCCCGCCGGCTGCGCCTACAGCGAACAGGCCGCAGCGGTGGACGATCACGCTTCGGCCGCGGGTTAGGGTCATTTTCGTGAGAGTCAGCCAGTCATTGATGCGATGCCTGATCGAGAGCAGGAGGGCACTGTGAGCATGTCCGAAGAAGATCAGCTGTCCGCCAGGATCCTTGCGCGGGCTACGGATGCCCCGGTCCTGCCGCTAGGCGATCAGCTGTTCCAGCGCCTGCTGCGGCACCGGATCATCTTCCTCGGCCAGCAGGTCGACGATGATCTCGCCAACCGGATCAGCGCCGAGTTGATCCTTCTGGCGGCCGAGGACCCCAAGCGGGACATCAGCATCTACATTAACTCGCCCGGCGGGTCGGTCAGCGCTGGCCTGGCCATCTACGACGTGATGCAGTACGTGCCGAACGACGTCGCGACGTACGCGATGGGAATGGCCGCGTCGATGGGGCAGTTCCTGCTGTGTGCCGGCGCGCCCGGCAAGCGGTACGCGATGCCGCACGCGCAGATCATGCTGCACCAGCCGCATGGCGGCATCGGCGGCACGGCCTCGGACATCAGGATCCAGGCCGAGCAGATCCTGTACGTGAAGCGGATCCTGGCCGAGCGCACGGCCATGCACACCGGCCAGAGCGTAGACCAGGTCGAGCAGGATTCCGATCGCGACCGCTGGTTCACCGCCGATCAGGCGAAGGAGTACGGCTTCGTCGACCACGTGGTGCGCAACGCCAACGAGGTTCCGACGGAAGGCGCGGTTTCATGAGCGGCCCTAGAAGTCTGAACGGCACCGGGAAACTCGATCCGAGAGCGGAGAACCTGAAGATGAGCGTGGTTGAGGGCAGGTACGTGCTGCCGTCGTTCGTCGAGCGGACGCCGTACGGGATCAAGGAGATGAACCCGTACAACAAGCTGTTCGAGGAGCGGATCATCTTCCTCGGCGTCCAGGTCGACGACGCTTCGGCGAACGACGTGATGGCCCAGCTCATCACGCTTGAGTCGATCGACCCCGACCGGGACATCCTGATGTACATCAACTCGCCGGGCGGGTCAATGACGTCGATGATGGCGATCTACGACACTATGCAGTACGTCAAGCCGGACATCCAGACGTTCTGCCTGGGGCAGGCCGCCTCGGCCGCGGCCGTGCTGCTCGCGGCCGGCACCAAGGGCAAGCGGATGGCGCTGCCGAACTCGCGTATCCTGATTCACCAGCCTGCCATCGAAAGCGGCTACGGTCAGTCCAGCGACCTGGAGATCCAAGCTCGGGAGATCCAGCGGATGCGACAGTCGATGGAGCAGGTGCTGGCGAAGCACAGCGGGAGAGACGAGGCGGAAGTCCGCCGCGACATCGAGCGCGACAAGTTCCTGACCGCCATGGAAGCCAAGGAGTACGGGCTAGTAGATGACGTACTGACCATGCTGAAGCGCCAGCCCGATGTAGTGTCTTCCTAAGAGCATGTCGCGCCAACGTCGGCGCGCGGCTGGTGAAGGCCTCATCGAAACGACTACGGTTTAAGTTCACCGGCATAGCCGTAGCTGGTTCGCCTCGCCCATAATGGGCGGTGTAGGAGAGGGAGTAATGCGGTGGCACGCTTGGGCGATGGCGCTGACCTGCTGAAGTGCTCGTTCTGCGGCAAAAGCCAGAAGCAGGTCAAGAAGCTCATAGCTGGCCCTGGCGTGTACATTTGCGACGAGTGCATAGATCTGTGCAACGAGATCATCGAGGAAGAGCTCGTTGAACGGGCCGAGGTCAAGTGGGACAGCCTGCCCAAGCCGCGCGAGATCTACGAATTCCTTGACTCCTATGTGATCGGCCAGGAGAAGGCCAAGAAGGGCCTGTCCGTCGCGGTCTACAACCACTACAAGCGGATTCAGTCCGGTGGCGAGCGAGTCGCCGAGGACGGTGTCGAGCTGGCCAAGTCGAACATCCTGCTGCTCGGCCCGACCGGCTCAGGCAAGACCTTGCTGGCGCAGACCCTGGCCCGGCTGCTGAACGTGCCGTTCGCGATCGCCGACGCCACCGCGCTGACCGAAGCCGGTTATGTCGGCGAGGATGTCGAGAACATCCTGCTCAAGCTGATCCAGGCCGCCGACTACGACGTCAAGAAGGCCGAAACCGGGATCATCTACATCGACGAGATCGACAAGATCGCCCGCAAGAGCGAGAATCCGTCGATCACCAGGGATGTCTCCGGCGAAGGCGTGCAGCAGGCGCTGCTGAAGATCCTTGAGGGCACCACCGCCTCGGTACCGCCGCAGGGCGGTCGCAAGCACCCGCACCAGGAGTTCATCCAGATCGACACCACGAACGTGCTGTTCATCTGCGGCGGGGCGTTCGCCGGGCTCGAGAAGATCATCGAGCAGCGGGTCGGTCGCAGCGGCATGGGCTTCGGCGCCGTGCTCCGGGTCAAGACCGACCGCGTCTCGGCCGATCAGTTCGCCGACGTGATGCCGGAAGACCTGCTGAAGTTCGGCATGATCCCCGAGTTCGTCGGGCGGCTCCCGGTCATCACCAGCGTTCACAACCTGGACCGGGAAGCCCTCATCAAGATCTTGACCGAGCCGAAGAACGCCCTGGTCCGCCAGTACCGCCGGCTGTTCGAGCTAGACGGCGTGGACCTGGAGTTCACCGAGGACGCGCTCGAGGCCGTAGCCGACCAGGCGATCCTGCGCGGTACCGGTGCCCGAGGGCTGCGCGCGATCCTCGAAGAGGTCCTGCTGTCGGTGATGTACGAGGTGCCGAGCCGCAAGGACGTCGAGCGAGTCGTAGTCACGGCCGAGGTCGTCCTAGAGAACGTGAACCCGACCCTGGTCCCGCGCGACGTGGCCCGCCGCACCCCCCGCGAAAAGTCCGCGTAACCGGCGATCTGCCCAGTCGACGTGCGTGTGCGCAGCGTCTTAGCCCTGGTTGCGCTGCCTTAGCCCCGGTTAGTGACAAATTTTGTCGGATTAATCCCGGTTCTGTCGTCGCTAAACAGGGCTAAGTGCTCGAAACCAGGGCTAAGGCAGCGCAAATCAGGGCGGGATCGGGGTCAGCCGGGCTGGAGGTCCAGGCGCATCTGGGGCAAGAGGACCGCCAACTCGTCGCCGCTGGTGTCGGCGGTTGGCGACATCAGGGCGCCGAGCGTGTTCGGCGTCGCCCAGGCGCAGATCGACACCGAGATATCGGTGATCTTCGCGATCGCGCAACGGGCGCTGCCGCCCCTGTCGCCGGCCGGGACGCTCCAGGACGCGGACGGCAGCGAGTTCCCGGTAAGGCTGTTCATCAGCTTCAAGATGGTCGCCTGCGGCGCGCCGAGGTCGGCGTCGGAGTTGTAGCCGGCGTACATCACCCAGGCGGGCTTGTCGGTCGCGAGGTCCAGCGTGCCCGGCTCGCGGTACTGGGCCGACGGCTGCCCAGAAGCGCCGCTGGTCACCGAGTAGAACCTGGCCCTGAACTGCGCGATCAGCGCCAGCGTGGTGTCCGACTGCACGGAGCTCTTATGGAGCCGGGGCAGGCCGTCGGCATACGCGGGCGCCGGGACCGCCAGCGGGGCGGCCGCCGCCGAGTTGCCGGCGACCGAGTCGAGCACCATCTTCGTCAGGCCGATGATCGCGCCCACCAGCGCGATTCCGGCCACGATGAGCCCGGCGAGCACCGGCAGCGCGATCCTTCTGTTCGTTCGCCGACTGCGGGCCCGGCGGCCAGACCCGGCCGACCGAGTGGACGGATCGGGTCGAGCAGGCGCGGACGGGGCGGGTCGAGCAGGCGCCGGGGGGCCGGATCGGGCGGGACTGGATGCTCGGCTCGGCCGGGCTGGCCTAGACGGACGCGGGGGAACGGAGCCGGACGTGGGCGTGTCAACTCCGCCCGCGACCGGCCCGTCGCTCCGAGGCGGCCGGTACCACGATGGGCGACCCGCGTCGGGGTCAAACCGGAGCCGGGCCGCCAGGTCGTCTTCCTGCTCAGTTTGGGGACCGGACCCGTTGCCGTTCGATCCTGGACTGGTCGTACCCGAGGTGCCCGCAACCTGACCGGCATCGAGGGCGGAGGCGTCGCCGGACGCTGGCGCAGGTGCGGCGTCCCGGCTGGGCGTAGCGCAGATATCGTTGTTTGCACTGGTGTCGTGCTCTGTGCGCCAACTAGCACTGAATTCAAGCCCCGTGTCCAGCGTCGACCCCGTGTTCTGTTGCGGGCTAACAGGCGGTGACGACAAGGGTAGACCAGGAAGGCCGCCTCAATTGGGAATATGTCCCAATACCCAGGGCTGCCAGGTAGCCTTTGCTGCGCTTGCACCCGGCCAACTTCCGTAGACTCTGCGACGTGACATCCCCAGAACCGACGGATACTGGCCAGACGGAACGGCGCGCCGACCAGCTAGCCCCGCAGTATGTGCCGGGCGACGTTGAGACGCGCCGCTATCAGGGCTGGGTGGACGCCGGCTACTTCACCGCCGATGCCAGTTCGCCCGCTCCGTCGTACACGATCATGATCCCGCCGCCCAACGTGACCGGCTCGCTGCACATCGGTCACGCGCTCGATCACACCCTGATCGACGCGCTCGTCCGGCGCCGGCGAATGCAGGGCTACAACACGCTGTGGCTGCCGGGAACCGACCACGCCGGCATCGCCACCCAGAACGTGGTCGAACGCGAACTGGCCAAAGAGGGTCTGTCCAGGCACGACCTCGGCCGGACGGAGTTCGTCGACCGGGTCTGGCAGTGGAAGGGCGAGTACGGCGGCAAGATTCTCGGCCAGATGCGCCGTCTCGGCGACAGCGTGGACTGGACCCGCGAGCGGTTCACGATGGACGACGGCCTGTCCCGGGCCGTCCAGACGATCTTCAAGCGGCTGTTTGACGACGGGCTGATCTACCGCGCGCAGCGCATCATCAACTGGTGCCCGCGCTGCATGACCGCGCTGTCGGATATCGAGGTCGACCACTCCGACGACGACGGCGAACTCGTCAGCATCCGGTACGGAGAGGGCGACACCGAGGTCGTGGTCGCCACCACCCGCGTAGAGACCATGCTCGGCGACACCGCCGTCGCGGTGCACCCAGAAGACCCGCGCTATACGCATCTCGTCGGCAAGACGATCGAGCTGCCGCTGACTGGCCGCCGGATCCCGATCGTCGCGGATCCGCACGTCGATCCGGAGTTCGGCACTGGCGCCGTCAAGGTAACCCCGGCACACGACCCCGACGACTTCGAGATCGGCCGCCGCCACGACCTGCCGAGCCTGGTCATCATGGACGAGCGCGGCGTGATCACGGCATCCGGCCCGTTCCAAGGCCTTGACCGGTTTGAGGCCAGGCCGGCGGTGCTCGCGGCACTCCGCGAGCAGGGCCGCGTTATCGCTGAAAAAAGACCGTACGTTCATGCCGTCGGACACTGTGATCGATGCGGTACCACCGTCGAACCCCGGTTGTCCTTGCAGTGGTTCGTGAAGGTAGAGCCGCTCGCGAAGGCGGCCGGCGACGCGGTCAGGGACGGCCGGGTCAGGATCTACCCGGCGCAGCTGGCGGCGCGCTACTTCGACTGGGTCGACGATATGCACGACTGGTGCATCAGCCGTCAGCTCTGGTGGGGCCACCGGATCCCGGTCTGGTACTCGGCCGACGGCGAGGTCCGCTGCGTGGGCCCGGACGAGGAGCCGCCGGGCGAGGGCTGGACCCGGGACAACGATGTGCTCGACACGTGGTTCTCCTCGGCGCTGTGGCCGTTCTCGACACTGGGCTGGCCGGACGACACCGCCGACCTGCGCGCGTTCTATCCGACCAGCGTGCTCGTGACCGGGTACGACATCCTGTTCTTCTGGGTCGCCCGGATGATGCTGTTCGGTATCTACGCGATGTCCGATGCCGGCCCGGACGAATCCGTGCCGTTCAGGAAGGTGTCGCTGCACGGCCTGGTGCGGGACGCTCACGGCAAGAAGATGTCGAAGTCGCGCGGCAACACCGTGGACCCGCTGGACTGGATCAGCCGGTTCGGCGCCGACGCGACCAGGTTCACGCTCGCCAGGGGCGCCAGCCCGGGCGGGGACGTCGCGCTCAGCGAGGAGTGGGTCGTCGGCTCGCGTAACTTCTGCAATAAATTGTGGAACGCATTGCGGTTCGCTTTGATCAATGGTGCGCAGGCCAGTCCGGCCGGGGACACTCTCACCTCGGCTGACCTCGGGTCGCTGTCAGTTCCCGACCGGTGGATCTTGTCCAGGCTCGGTGCCGTGATCACCGCGGCCGACGAGCTGTTCGACGAGTTCGAGTTCGCGAAGGTCAGTGACCTGCTGTACCACTTCGCCTGGGACGAGGTCTGCGACTGGTACCTGGAGCTGGCCAAGCCCGCGCTGTATGGCGACGACCCCGCGGGGGGCTCCGGGGGGTCGTCCTCCGGGGCAGATACCGCGTCGGCCGACCGTACGCGGCGGGTGCTCGGGCACGTGCTCGATCAGCTGCTGCGGCTGATCCACCCGCTGATGCCGTTCGTGACCGAGGAGCTGTGGACGGCGCTGACCGGCGGCGAGTCGGTGATGATCGCGGCTTGGCCGAGCGGGCTGGTTACCGAGCGGAAGGCCCTGCAAGTCGGCGCGCGGAGCACGACACTACCCCCGTCTGATCCGGCGGCCGAGGCCGAGATCGAGTCGCTGATGCGGCTGGTGACGGCCGTGCGGCGGTTCCGCGCGGACCAGGGGCTGCGGCCAACGCAGCCGGTGCCGGCCAATCTCGACGGGATCGGTGCCACGCCGCTGGCGCCGCACGAGCGGTCGATCAGGTCCCTGCTGCGGCTGACGGAACCTGGCAATGGGGTCGCCTTCAGCCCGAACGCCTCGGTGCAGGCCGAGGGGATCATGGTCGAGATGGACACCTCCTCGGGCATCGACGTCGCGGCCGAGCGGCGACGACTGGAAAAAGACCGCGCGACCGCGGTCGCGGACGCCGAGGCGACCGAACGTAAGCTGGCCAACTCCTCGTTCGTCGACCGGGCTCCGGCCGAGATCGTGGCGAAGAGCCGGGCCAGGCTTGCCGCCGCTCAGGCCGAGATCGCCCGGCTGGACGAGCGGCTGGCGGCGTTGCCGCAGCCGGCCGGTGAATAGGGAGAATTGTGCCTGCCGACTATAAGCCCGAGCTAGCCGAGGTCGAGCGAGAGATCTTCGCCCGGCGGCCCGAGCACTCGATCGATCCGTCGCTGGACCGGATCATCGCGCTGACCAGCCTGCTCGGCGATCCGCAGCGCAGCTACCCGGTCATCCACATCACCGGCACCAACGGCAAGACGTCCACGGCCCGGATGACCGAGACCTTGCTCCGGGTGCGCGGGCTGCGCACCGGCCTGTTCACCAGTCCGCACCTGACCACGATCAGGGAGCGGATCTGCATTGACGGCGAGCCGCTGAGCGCCGAACGATTCGTCGAGGTCTATCGCGAGATCGAGCCGTACCTGAAGCTTGTCGACACCGAGCAGCCAGTGCGGCTTTCCTTCTTCGAGGTGCTGGTCGGCATGGCGTTCGCCGCGTTCGCCGACGCGCCCGTCGATGTCGCGGTCATCGAGGTCGGAATGGGCGGCACCTGGGACAACACCAATGTCGCCGACGGCGTGGTCGCGGTCGTGACGCCGATCTCCATTGATCACGCCCAGTTCCTGGGCAATACGGTCGCGGCGATCGCCACCGATAAGGCCGGGATCATCAAGCCCGGCGCGGTCGCCGTGCTCGGTCAGCAGCCGGTGGATGCCGCCGCGCAGTTGCTGCGCCGGGCCGTTCGAGTCGGAGCCTCGGTGGCCAGGGAGGGTATCGAGTTCGGCGTGCTCAGCCGGGAACTCGCCATTGGCGGCCAGAATCTGTCTGTCCGCGGCCTGCTCGGTGAGTACCACGATTTGTTCCTGCCACTGTTCGGCTCCTACCAGGCGGGCAACGCGGCCTGTGCCCTCGCCGCCGTCGAAGCGTTCTCGGGCGCGGCCGGCACGCCCAGCCCGAGCGAGAATGGCACGGCCGACCGCGATTGGGCCGGCATCGATGCGGAGCTGGGGCTTTCCGGGGCCGATGACAAGAACGAGCTGATGCTGACCGAGGCGTCGATGCCGAGCGTCGCGGTGCCTGGCACCGGCACGCTCGATCCGGAAATGGTCAGGTCGGCGTTCGCGCGGATGACCTCACCCGGGCGGCTGGAGATCGTACGGCGCAGTCCGGTCGTGGTGATCGACTCCGCCCACAACCCGGCCGGCATGGCGGCGACCGCCGGCGCGGTCAATGAGTCGTTCGGTGCCGCCGAAGTGATCGCCGTGCTCGGGGTAAGCGCGGATAAGGATGTCGCCGGCATTCTCGATGAGCTTGAGCCGCTCGCCGCCGCGGTAGTGCTGACAACCAATTCCTCCCCGCGGGCAATGTCGGCCGCGGACCTGGCCGCGCTGGCCACGCCGGTGTTCGGGCCCGACCGCGTCCATGTCGCCGAGCGGCTCGATGACGCGATCGAGATTGCCGTGGGGCTGGCCGATGAGGCGTCCGCGGAAATCGCCGGTCCGCTGGCCGGGCTGCTGACCGACGGCAGCGATGTGCCGGTGGCCACGACCGGAACGATCGTGCTGATCGCCGGATCAGTGATCACCGCGGGTGATGCGAAGTTGCTGCTTTCCGGGGGTGGCCGCGAATGAGCAGGCTAAGTGCCACGGTGCTGATTCTGGAAGCGATCGTGATTGCGCTGGCGATTGTCCCGGCGGTCAAGCTCGAAGATGCCACGCCGCTCTCGGCCGGGCTCGCGGCTGGGATCGCGACCGTGGCCGCGATCGTGCTGGCCTCCCTGGCCCGGCGACGCCTGCCCGTGACCTTGGTCGGCGGCAGCCTGCTTCAGGCCCTTGTGATCGCTTCCGGCGTGATCATCCCGGTCATGTATATACTCGGCGGGATTTTCGCGTTGCTCTGGGTGACCGGAATATGGCTAGGCCATCGGGTGGAAAACTCAACCTAATGTTATTGCAACGATTAGCGGCGAGTCCCTACTTATTGTGCTCCCAGTGCGCAACACTCCCTGCCGGCGGGGTACGCTCAATGTTGCGGATCGTGAAGGCCCGTGACCGAGTCTCGGAGCGGGCAGTATATGCCTATATGGTACATGTCATACGGAATAAGCTAGAACGGCGCGCATTGCCGAGGCATGCGTGGTATGACCGCCAGCATGGCATCCAACGCGGGTCGCCCATATGAAGCAGCACAGATAAAGGCAATCGGCTGACCTGAGGGAAGGTTCTCGTTCCAGATGAGCAACGCGCTGGCCTTTCTTGGCCGTGACATGGCTGTCGACCTCGGCACCGCGAACACGCTTGTGTATGTCAGAGGTCGCGGGATCGTCCTCAATGAACCTTCGGTAGTCGCGCTTAACACGAATACCGGCCAGATTGTCGCGGTTGGCCTTGAAGCTAAGCGAATGATCGGCCGGACTCCAGGAAATATTATCGCGGTACGGCCGCTGAAAGACGGAGTAATTGCCGACTTCGACGTAACCGAGCGAATGCTCCGGTACTTCATTCAGAAGGTGCACCGGCGCGGCGGGCTCGCCAAGCCGCGCATTGTCATCGCGGTTCCCAGCGGCATTACCGGAGTCGAGCAAAGCGCGGTCAAGGAAGCTGGGCATCAGGCCGGAGCGCGGCGGGTGTACATCATTGAGGAGCCGATGGCGGCCGCCATCGGCGCCGGCCTCCCGGTGAACGAGCCGACCGGCAACATGGTCGTCGACATCGGCGGCGGCACCACGGAGGTGGCCGTGATCTCGCTCGGCGGGATCGTCACCGCCCAGTCGATCAGGGTCGGCGGCGACGAACTCGACCAGGCGATCATCACCTTCGGCAAGAAGGAGTACTCGCTGACGCTGGGCGAGCGGACCGCCGAGGAGATCAAGATGGCCCTCGGCTCCGCCTATCCGGCGGAGAACGAGCCCAGCGCCGAGATCCGCGGTCGCGACCTGGTGAGCGGGCTGCCCAAGACCGTCGTGATCTCAGCCGCTGAGGTTCGCAATGCCATAGCTGAGCCACTATCGGTAATTGTCGACGCCGTTCGGACTACGCTCGACAAGTGCCCTCCTGAGCTGGCCGGCGATGTCATGGACCGTGGCATCGCGCTGACCGGAGGCGGCGCGCTGCTCCGCGGGCTCGACCAGCGCCTGCGCGAGGACACGGGCATGCCCATCCACCTAGCCGACAATCCGCTCGACTCGGTTGCCCTCGGCACCGGCAAGTGCGTGGAGGACTTCGACACCCTCCGCCAGGTGCTGGTCCCCGAGTCGCGCCGCTGACGAGGAGAGGGACGTCTTCGTAGTGCGTGACACGCGACGAACCAGGGTTGTGCTGAGCATCGCGCTGATCGCCGCCCTTGCCCTTATCGCCGTGGACTACCAGCACGGCTCCTCGCCGGTGATGAGGACCGTGAAGCATACGGCCGGGTCGGTCTTCGGGGTGGCCGAGAGCGCGGTCAGCTTCGTCACCGGCCCGATCACGAGGTTCGTCGGAGGCGGCCTGGCAGGCTCGAGCGGTGGCCAGGTCGGGGTGCTGAAGCGGGAGCTGGCCAAGATGCGGGCCGAGCTCAGTGCCGCCGAGCTGAACAAGTCTGACTACGCCCAGCTGCACCACCTGCTGGCGCTTGCCGGGACTGCCGGCTACCGCGTCGTCGCGGCCTCGGTGATCGCGTATGGCCAGGGCTATCAGCAGACCGTGACGCTGGATGCGGGCAGTTCCGACGGAGTTCAGCCCCAGGAGACCGTGCTCGACGGCGATGGCCTGGTCGGCCGGGTAACCGCAGTGACCGCCGATACCTGCACGGTGCTGCTGGCCACCGACCCGAGCTCGGTCGTCGGCGTGCGGATGGCACCGCAGGGCCAGGTCGGCTGGGTGACCGGCGAAGGATCGAGCCGTACCGGCCCGGGCGAACTCAAACTGCAGGTCCTTGATCCCGGTGCGGTCCTGAAGCCGGGGGCGCAGCTCGTCACCGCGGCCTCGGTGCATGACCGGCCGTTCGTGCCCGGAGTCCCGGTCGGCACCGTGATCTCGGTCAAGAACAAGGCGGGCGCGCTGACCGCCCAGGCGCTCGTGCGTCCGTATGCCAGCTTCGCCTCGCTGAACATCGTCGGCATCGTGATCGCCCCGCCCAAGCACAACCCGCGCTTCTCGGTGCTGCCGCCCAAGCCACCCAAGCCGGCCCCGCCGCCGGTCAAGCCAGCCAAGTCTGGGCGGAATTCTGGTCAGCCCAGTGGTGGCCAGCCCAGTGGTGGCCAGCCCAGTGGTGGCCAGCCCAGTGGTGGCCAGCCCCGTGGTGGCCGGCAGAGTCCGGCCGCCCCCGGCACGACCGCTGCCGGTCACTGACGGGCGCCGTCGATGAAGCGCCTGCTGGTGGTTGTCGCCGCGCTCGCAGCTGCACTGCTCCTTCAACTGACGATCGTCAACGGCCTGGCCTTGCCGGGCGGTGGCGCTCCGGATCTCGTGCTGCTCTGCGTGGTCGCGATCGGCCTGACCGGCGGACCCCAGGCGGGGATCATCGCGGGCTTCTGCTCCGGGCTCGCGTTGGATCTCGCGCCGCCGGCCAGCGAGCTGATCGGCCAGTACGCGCTGGTGTTCTGCCTGGTCGGCTACGCCTGCGGCCGACTCAGGTTCACGCTGACCCGCTCGGCCGTACTCGCGATGACGGCAGCGGCCGGAGCGGCCGTCGCCGGTGAAGTCCTCGCCGCCGGCCTGGTGCTAGTACTGGATACACCGCAGGTCACCCTCGCCACGGTCGCCCAGGTGCTGCCGTCCACCGTTCTCTACGACCTTGTGCTCAGCCCGGTCTTCATCTTTGCCGGGGTCAGGATCGCGGTCGCGCTCGGCGTGCGCTTCAACCCGCTCGACGACTCGCCGGCGCTTGAGATCGGAGGAAGTGCCCAGCCCACCGGTCTCGCCGACTTGGTGAGGGCCCGCCGCATGCGCCGAGCCACCGGCGCGGACGGTGGCGTCGCCAGCGGTGCCTGGCTGACCGGCGACTCGGTGGCCGACGTGGCCGCCATGGGAACCGTCGGGTGGCTGGACGGCCCGCCGACCTCCCGGCGCGCCCGCCGAGAGCGGGCCAGGCTCACGGCCGCGCTGACCGGGGCCGCGCCCCGCAAGGGCTCGTTCTGGGTCGGCAACCGGCCATCGGGGCTGCGCCCAACCGAGAAGTCGGCGCCCAGCCAGCAGTCCGGCCTGCGCAAGCTGCGCCCGGAGTCCGGGGTGGCGGGCACAGCCGCCCGGGAGGGGATGCCCGAGCACCTGTCCACCGGGGACTCCTCCGATCTCAGAGGCGCCTTCGACGGCACCGGGTCGGGCGGCCTCAGCGGCAGCGGCTGGGTGTCCGGCGGGACGAGCGCGCCGAAGATCGCTTTCGGCACGGGAGGCCTGCCCGGATCAGGCCGGGCGGCCGGACGCGGCGTTCCGAGGATCGCATTCAAGGCGAGCGGCTCGACTCGGTCAGTCGGCGACAAGAACGGGACGCCGAAGATCGCGTTCGGCACCGGAGGTCTGCCCGGGTCCGGACGGGCCGGCGGCCGGGGGACGCCGAGGATAGCCTTCGGGTCCGGATTGCCGAGGGGCCCGCGTACCAGTCCTGGTCGGGCCGCCCGGCCTAACTTCAAGTCGAGATCGGCCCGGTCGGCCTCCGGATCCTGGCTCGCCGGATCGAGGCTGCGCTCGGCGGGCCTGCGATCGAGCGGACCGAGCAACCTGCCCCGCGTCCCGGGCTCGAACTACCGGGCGGGCGGGAATTACCGGCCGAAGACACCCAGAGGGCGGAGCTGGCGCAGGCGCAGGGTGCCGCGCTGGCTGTCGTGGCGGTTGTCATTGCCCTGGCAGAGGGGGCAGAGGGGAGTTAAGCGATGATCCCGGCCTCGCGGCCACGGCTGGTCGTCTTGTACCTGGTGGTAGCGGCGATGCTGGCCGGGCTCCTGTTCAGGGTGTGGGACCTGCAAGTCAGGACCGGGGTGTCGTACGCGGCCCAGGCGAGTTCGGAGCGCGTGCGCCAGGTGATCGAGCCGCCGGTGCGCGGTCCGATTCTCGATGACCTCGGTGCGCCGATCGTGAGCAGCCACCCCGCACTGGTGATCTCGGTCAGCATGCCGACGCTGTGGAAGCTCAAGCACGGCGGAGCCGCCGTGCTGACCCGGCTGGCCGCTCTGCTGCACGTCAAGCGCCGGACGATGATCCGCGAGACCAGGCTGTGCACGGTCGGCGTCGGCCAGCCGTGCTGGCCGGGATCGCCCTACCAGCCGATCCCGGTAGCCACCCGCGTGCCGTCCAAGATCGCCCTTCAGGTGCTCGAAGATCAGCGGCTCTACCCGGGGGTCACGGCGGCGATCCAGCCGGTGACCAGCTACAGTCAGCCGCTCTCGACGAACATGTCCCAGATCGTCGGGTACCTGCAGCCGATCACGGCCGGCGAGCTGAAGAAGGAAGGCCTGCCGGTCACCGGGTTCTCCGGCGTGGACCTGGTCGGCCAGGCCGGCCTGGAGCAGGAGTACGACAAGGAACTGCGCGGCGAGCCCGGCGTGACCCGGCTGGCGGTCAACGCGGCCGGCCAGGTCACCGGAACGCTCAGCAAGGAGAGGCCGACCGCCGGCGACTACCTGGTCACGAGCATCAACCCGACCTTGCAGGCGGACACGCTGACCGCGCTGGCCAACGCCGTGCGCAAGAGCCAGTTCGCCGGTAGCCCGACCAGCAACGGCGGCGCGGCGGTGGTCATGACCACGACCGGCCGGATCCTCGCGATGGCCAGCTACCCGACCTACAACCCGGCCGTGTGGACCGGCGGCATCACTAAGAAAGAGTTCGGCCGGCTGTTCAGCACCGGCCAAGGCGAGCCGGTGCTCAACCGCGCCACCCAGGGTCAGTACCCGCCCGGTTCGACCTGGAAGGTGACCTCGGTAGCGGCGGCCGTGGCCGCCGGCTACTCGCTGTCTGGCAGCTACAACTGCCCGGCCGGCGTGACGATCGGCGGGCATACCTACAACAATGACGCGGCGGCCGAGGGGTCGATGAGCTTCTACCAGGCGCTCGTGGTCTCCTGCGACACGGTGTTCTACCAGCTCGCCTACGACATTTACCTGAAGGACAAGATCAAGGCCGACACGGTCACCTCGCCGCACGCTCCGGTTCAGGAGATGCAAAAGATGGAGCTGGGCTGGGGCTTCGGCCGGACGACCGGGATCGACTTGCCAGAAGAGAACCCGGGCAGTATTCCGACTCGTGAGTGGCTGTACTACTTCTGGAAGGACAACGCCCACCGCGGGCAGAACTGGTGCAAGAACGGCCGGGCCAACGGCACCTACGTGCAGCAGATCGAATATCAGGACTGCCGCTACGGCAACGTGTGGACCGCCGGCCAGTCGGTGATCGCCGCGATCGGCCAGGGCTACGTCTCGGTAACCCCATTGCAGCTCGCCCGCGGGTACGCCGCCCTGGCCAATGGCGGCACGCTGTACAACCCGCGCGTCGGCGAGGCGCTGATCGGCCCGACCGGCAAGGTCGTCCGCAAGATCACGCCGCCGGTCGCCGGGCACCTGCCGGTCGCCAAGTCCACGCTCGCCTACATCAGGCACGCACTGGCCGGAGTGGTCACCAGCGGCACGGCGGCCGGCACCTTCGGCGGGTTCCCGCTCGGCCAGGTCTGCGTGGCCGGCAAGACCGGTACCGCCCAGGTCCAGGGCAACCAGTCGACCTCGGTGTTCGCCTCGTTCGCACCCTGTGACCACCCCAAGTACGTCGCGGTCGTGATGATCCCGAACTCCGGCTACGGCGCGAACGTGTCCGGCCCGGCCGTCCGCGAGATCTGGGACGGGCTGTTCGGCCTTGAAGGCCACAAGGCGGCCCTGCCCGGCGCCGTCCTGCCCGGCCTCCCGCACCTGAACAAGGCCGGCCAGGTCGTGCCGCCGAAGGGCTACGGCCCGAAACCCACAGGCAAGTCGACAACGGGAAATTCGGGTTTTGGAAAAAGAGCCGGTCACGCTAAGCAGGGGCAGGGGGCGCACGGATGAGCTGGGTTAGCGGACACCCTCGCACTCGACCCGCCCCGGCCGCTGCGGCGCTGCGGTGGGTTGGCGCTCGCCTGGCCGGCCGCGATTCAGCCCTGCGCCAGGCCGACTGGCTGCTGTTCGCTGCCGTGGTCGCGCTGAGCCTGGTCGGCACGCTCCTGATCTGGTCGGCGACCGAGCCGATGCTGACCCAGCAGGGCGCCAACCCGCACGCGTTCTTGCTGAAGCAACTGCTGAATATCGCGCTCGGAGTCGTGCTGATGCTGATCGTGAGCTCGCTCGACGCCCGCCAGCTCAGGCTGTACGCGCCGATCCTCTACATCGTGTCCTGCATCGGCCTGCTCGCCGTGCTCACCCCGCTCGGCTCGATCGTGAACGGCGCCAAGTCCTGGATCTCGATCGGCGCCGGATTCCAGGTCGAGCCGTCCGAGTTCGCCAAGCTCGCGGTGATCGTGATCAGCGCGATGCTGCTGTCCGACGTGCGGAACGGCCAGACCAGGCCGAGCGCCAAGTCCGTGAGCGTGGCCATCGGCGTGGCGGCGGTGCCTATCCTGCTCGTCGTGGCCGAGCCGGACCTGGGCGTCACGATCGTGATGGTCCTGATCCTGGTCGGGCTGATCGCCTTGTCCGGCGTCCGGCTGCGCTGGCTGGTCGGCATGCTCGCCGCCGCCGCGGTCACGATAGCGGCGGTCGTCCAGCTTCATCTGCTCAAGGCCTACCAGGTCAGCAGGCTGACCTCGTTCGCCAATCCGTCGGCGGATCCGCGCGGCACCGGCTACAGCGCGGCTCAGGCGACGATCGCGATCGGCTCCGGCGGCATGCACGGCACCGGCCTGTTCCACAGCCAGCTGATCGCCGGCAGCTTCGTGCCCGAGCAGCACACCGACTTCATCTTCGCCGTGGTCGGCAACGAACTCGGCTTCGTCGGCTCGTGCGCCGTGATCGGCCTGCTGGGGCTGCTGCTCTTCTGCGCGCTGCGGATCGCGACCAAGGCCGAGGACCAGTTCGGCACCCTGGTGGCCTCCGGCATCGCGATCTGGTTCGCCGTGCAGGCGTTCGTGAACATCGGCATGAACATCGGGATCATGCCGGTGACCGGCTTGCCGCTGCCGTTCGTCTCCTACGGCGGGTCAGCCATGTTCGCCGACATGATGGCGATCGGCCTGCTTCAGTCCGTCCGCCGCCGCCGCTGCGTGTTCACCGACGAGAAAACCCCAGCCGCCACCCGAGCCCTGGCCTCCCGCAGCTAGCGCGCGGTGCACGATTGGCTGAATCCGGCGGTGCCCAGGGCGGCGATGGACGGGTCGCTGGCCGCGGTCTTCTTCTCGGCGTCGATCTCGCGCTTATACGCGGTCGCACCCTGCCGCGCGGCCCGCAGTCGCGCCGCATCGAGTTTGCTGGCGAACGCGATGTAGGCGGTAAGCGCCCGCGCCTGGCCGGCCGCGGCGTGGGGTACAGCGATCGCGGCAAGCCGGTGATCGAAGTCCTTCTCCAGTTTGGTGTGCTGGCGGAGTTGGGCGAGAAAGTCCTTCAACGGGATGTCGAACTGGCCGCCGTTCAGCGCGGTGACCTTCTGCTCCAGCCCATCGCAGAGCGCATTAACCGCATCGAGGTACGACTGGACCGTGTCTCCGCTGCTCGATGACGATGCCGCCGGGGCCGGTCCGCCGGTCGATGAGTGTCCGGCCGACGGGTGTCCGGTCGACGAGCAGGCCGCGAGGAGGACGCAGTAACTCGCCGCGATCGCGATGGCGCGCATCCGTCCCATACCGCCCATGATCAGCGCAACGGAGCTAGTTTCTGAACCTCCGTAGCCAGTTCGTTGTGCAGCCGCTCCATCGGCGAGATGGCGTAAGCTGGCGATTCACGGACGAAACGTAGAAGCCGGACGAATGCCTAAGACGGGAAATGCACACCGGCGGCATCGATGTACGGCGGGCTGACCGGCACGCGGCCAATCGCCTCCATGACGGCGTGGAACGTCGCGGCCTTTACGTCGTCAGGCGAGGTATCGGCATAGGTGAAAACGATCTCGGTAACGGTCACCGCGAGAGGCTCGCCGATCTGCGCGAGCGCGAGCCTGGCGCCGCTTTCGGCGGAGACCTTGAAGTCGGCGGGCACGTCAGTCACTGCATTGGGGCCGTAACTTTCAGCCAGCCACAGGCACGCGCCGGGGGAGACCTGCACCCGCGCGCTCACGGCTGGTTCTGCCTCCACGCGAACCCGAGCCCAGTGCAGGTACCCGACGTGCCTTTTCAGGCAATACTCCCCTTCCACCCTGACATCATCGCCGCATCGAGGCCTCGACGCTCAGCTCACGACCATCTGCGGCCATGCGCTCGCCGGAGAACCAGCTTGCTGGAAGAGTTTGCCGCGGAAAATCGCCGAAAAGCGCGGCTACTCTTCGTAAAACGAAAATGCTCCACCGAAAATCGAACAAATAGGCCTCACTTGCCACCTGTTCGGGCTCACTTCCCCCTGGTTGCGGCTGACTTAGCCCTGGTTGCGCTGACTTACCCTTGATTGCGCTGTAATTTTGCCAGTTTTATGAGGATTTGTGACCGCGCAACCAGGGGGTAGTCAGCGTAACCGGTGGGAAGACATCGCAACCAGGGCTAAGTCAGCCGCAATCAAGGGAAGTCGCCGTGACGGACGCCACCAGGCCACGCCGACGCACCTCAACTTGGTGGGCGGTGGCGGGTGGCCGGAGTGGTGGCGGGTGGCCGAGCGTGGCTGTGGTCGGCTGGGGACGGGTGGCCGGGCGGTGGTGGGGGGTTGGCGAGCCGCGTCGCGGGTTGGGGTTAGGGGAGGTCTAGCTGGTACCAGGTGCCTGGCTTGCCGCCTATGTGGGCTGGGTCGGCTGGGCCGGTCGGGATGAACCCGGATTTGACTAGGACCTTTCTGGAGGCCGCGTTCGCGTCGCTGACGGCCGCCCTGAGGGTGCGCAGCCCGTAGCGCGTCGCGGCCAGCTGACTCAGGTCCCTGACCGTCGCGGTAGCCACGCCCTGGCCGGCGACGTGCTGGGCGACCCGGTAGCCGAGTTCGGCAATGCCAGCTTCAGTGAAGCTGAGGTTGAACCGGCCGAGGACCGCACCGTCCTCGTCGACCAGCACGTGGTAGGCGCCGACTCCGGCCGTCTGCTCGGCCAGCCGCGCCTGGTGCTGCTCGGCAAACTGCTCGAAGTACTCATCGCCGCGGTCGGAGATAAAGCTAGCGAAATAGGCGCGGTTCGCCAGCTCGAAGGCCAGGACCGCCGGGGCATGGTCGGCGCGCAGGATTTGCAGCTCGGGCACCGCCCGACCCTACCTGGCGGGCGAGCTGGGCGAAGCTGATTTTCTGCCCGGCTTATCCCCTCAGCTCGGGTCGGGAGCGGCTGTGGCCTCTGGGGTGGCGCTTTCCGGCTTGCCCGCGTTTTCCGGCGGGTCCGCGCTGTGCCCAGTGGTCTCTGGTTCGGTCTGCGCCGAGTGGCCATTGACGGAAACCCCGGCGCCGTTGACCGATTTCGAGCCGTTCGCGGTCGGCGTGACAGTCGCGTGGCCGTTGGGGCTCGCCATGCCCGCTCCCGCTCCCGCGCCCGCCGTCGCGGCTACGGCGGCCGGCTTCTTGGACTCGCTGTTGTTCCAGGGACGGGCCAGGAACAGCCAGGCGCCCATCGCGCCCAGCGCGACGACGACGAGGATCCAGCCGAGCGCGGTGGTGCCGACGCCGACGTACTTCAGGCCGGAGGCGAAGATCACGAACGTGATGATCGGCCTGATGAACTTGTCCGGAGCGCGCGAGGACAGGTACGAACCGATCAGCACGGCCGGGACGCTGCCGATGACGATTGACAGGGTCACCGCGAACTCCACGTGCCCGAAGATCAGGGCGCCGAGCGCGGCGGCCGCGGTCAGCGGGACGGCCTGGCTCAGGTCGGTGCCGACCAACTGGTTAGCGCCGATCATCGGGTAGAGGAACAGCAGCAGGACGATCATCAGGGAGCCAGACCCGACCGAGGTCAGGCCGACGATCAAGCCGCCGACGGCGCCGATCGCGATCGTCGGCACCGGCTTGACCGTGATCTCAGCGATCGTGGCGAGCCGCTGGTTGCCCGAGCGGCGGTCGAGCACGTAGCGCAGCACCATCGCGCCGGCGCCGATCAGCAGCGCGGTGCCGAGCACGATCTCGACCTTCGTCTGGGCCGCGTCGGAGTCCGCGCCGAGTTCCTTGAGCAGGAATGAGCCGAGGAACGCCATCGGCACCGAGCCGAGCACCATCCAGCCGACCATCCGCAGGTTGACGGTGCCCTTGCGCAGGTGGACCAGCGCGCCGACCGGGCGCATCAGCACGGCCGCGACCAGGTCGCTCGAGATCGCGGACGACGGCGTGATGCCGAACAGCAAGATCAGCATCGGCGTCATCAGGGCTCCGCCGCCAGCGCCGGTGAGGCCGACGAGCATGCCGACCACGGCGCTGCCGAGAACGATGTACGGGTCTATGTGCATCTACGTTCGGCTCCTCGTCCGGTTTGCGCGTGCGCCACGGTTACCTTGCCCAGGAGAATAAGCGATATTCCAGATCTAAACAATGGGCAAATCCAGAGCCATGGTTCTCCCTTCCCCGGCCGCACGGCCGGGCGGAAACCAAATTTTCAGACCAAAATTATGGAGAAATATTGTGGGGGTCTTATTCCTCGCACCGCTTGTGCTCGCCTGCGGACATTCTGAGGGTGCGCGGAACAGCCGGGCGCGTGCGGATGAGTGTCACACTGGCGTCGGTAAGCTGTGACGATGCCTGTCCAGTCGGTCTACCCGCGGCTTGAATCGCTCCTTCCCCTCGTGCGCAAGCCGATCCAGTACGTGGGTGGCGAGGTCAACAGCGTCGTGAAGGACTGGGACGCCACCGGCGTCCGGTGGGCGCTGCTCTATCCGGACGCCTACGAAGTGGGAGTGCCCAACCAGGGCGTGCAGATCCTCTACGAGGTGCTGAACGAGCGCGAAGGCGTGCTCGCCGAGCGCACCTACTGCGTCTGGCCCGACCTGGAAGAACTGATGCGGGAGCACTCCGTGCCGCAGTTCACGGTGGACGCGCACCGGCCGGTACGGGCGTTCGACGTGCTGGGGGTCAGCTTTTCCACCGAGCTCGGGTACACGAACCTGCTGACCACGCTCGACCTGGCGCGGATCCCGTTCTCGGCCGCCGACCGCGGCGAAGAGGACCCGATCGTGCTGGCCGGCGGGCACGCCGCGTTCAACCCGGAGCCGATCGCCGAGTTCATCGACGGCGCCGTCCTTGGCGACGGCGAGGAGGCGGTGCTCGGGATCACCGAGGAGATCAGGCAGTGGAAGCGGGCCGGGTGTCCTGACGGGCGAGACGGGCTGCTGCTGCGACTGGCGAGCCGTCGCGGGGTCTACGTGCCGCGGTTTTACGACGTCAGTTACCAGCCGGACGGTTCGATCGGCTCGGTGCTGCCCAACCGCAAGGGCGCTCCTCGCGCAGTGAGCAAGCACACCGTCTCTGACCTGGACTCCTGGCCGTACCCGGCGAAACCGCTGGTTCCGGTCGCCGAGTCGGTGCATGAGCGGTTCAGCGTCGAGATCTTCAGGGGCTGCACGCGTGGCTGCCGGTTCTGCCAGGCCGGCATGATCACCAGGCCGGTGCGCGAGCGGTCCATCGAGACGATCGGGCGGATGACCGAGGCCGGGCTGACCGCGAGCGGGTTCACCGAGGTCGGCCTGCTGTCCCTGTCCAGCGCGGACCACAGCGAGATCAACGAGATCACCAAGGACCTGGCCGACCGGTACGAGGGCACGAACACCGGCCTGTCGCTGCCCTCGACCCGGGTGGACGCCTTCAACATCACGCTGGCCAACGAGCTGGCTCGGAACGGGCGGCGGTCCGGGCTGACGTTCGCGCCAGAAGGCGGCACCGACCGGATCCGCAAGGTGATCAACAAGATGGTCACCGAGGACGACCTGATCTCCACCGTGTCCACGGCCTACGCCAACGGCTGGCGGCAGGTCAAGCTCTACTTCATGTGCGGGCTGCCAACCGAGACGGACGAGGACGTGCTCGCGATCGCGCGGGTGGCGCACCGGGTGATCGAGGCGGGCCGGGCCGCGAGCGGGCGGCGCGACATCCGGTGCACGGTCTCCATCGGGGGATTCGTGCCTAAGCCGCATACCCCGTTCCAGTGGGCGGCCCAATGCGATCACGAGACCGTCGATGCCCGGCTCAAGGCGCTCGGGGCCGCGATGCGAGCCGACCGCGGGTACGGGTCCTCGATCGGTTTCCGGTACCACGACGGCAAGCCGTCTGTGGTCGAGGGGCTGCTGTCGCGCGGCGATCGCCGGGTGGCGAAGGTTATTCGGGCCGTCTGGGAAGGCGGCGGCCGGTTCGACGGCTGGAGCGAGTATTTCTCCTACGAGCGGTGGGCGGACTGCGCCGCGAAGGTGCTCGCCGATGACGGGATCTCGCTGGACTGGTACACCACGCGGGAGCGCGGGTATGCCGAGGTCCTTCCGTGGGATCACCTGGACGCCGGCCTGGACCGGGACTGGCTGTGGCAGGACTGGCTGGCGGCAATCGACACCGATGGTCCGGCGGAGGTCGAGGACTGCCGGTGGACGCCGTGCTTTGAATGCGGGGTCTGCCCGGCGATGGACACGCAGATCGAGGTCGGGCCGACTGGCGCGAGGCTGCTGCCGCTGACGGTGCTCGACCGGTCCTCGGCGGCGGCGGTCGGTGTCGGCGCGGCCGGTGCCGAGGAGAGTGAGTAGGTGGCTGGCCAAGAGCGGGAGGTTTCGGGGGGTCGTCCCCCCGAGCCAGCACGGCAGCGGGTGCCAAGCGGGCCGCCACCTGCGCCAATCATTCAGCGTCTGACCATCAGGTACGCTAAGAGAGGCAGGATGCGATTCGCTAGCCACAGAGACGTGGCACGAGCGATCGAACGCGGTGTTCGCAAGGCTGGCGTGCCGGTCGCCTACTCTGCAGGGTTCTCACCGCACCCGAGGATTTCGTATTCGGGCGGGGCTCCGACCGGATCAGCGAGCGAGGCCGAATACCTCGAGCTCTCGCTTACCCGCCGTTGCGAGCCCGCCGACCTCGGTCGTTCGCTGGACGCAGCGCTGCCGGACGGGATTGACGTGATCGACGTAGTCGAGGCGGAAGGCAAGTCAACGGGCTTGCAGTTCGAAGCCGCCCAGTGGGAGGTGCTCTTGCCGGGAGTGACGGCAGCGACCGCCCGCCTGGCCGCGCAGGCCTTCCTGGCAGCGCCGTCCGCCGTGGTGGAACGCCTCACCAGCAAGGGCAAGCGCCAGCTGGACGCCAGGGCAGCCGTCATCAGCCTCGAAGTGGCGGGTGAAGCGAACGATTCGCCCGGTGAGCATGGTGCGGACGGGGGCCGGCATGTCGGATCGGACGCTGCTGGCACGTGTGCGATAATTCGAATGGTTGTTCAGCAGATGACACCTGCTGTCCGGCCCGACGACATTTTGACCGCGCTCGGGCAGTTCACGCCTACGGTGCCGCAAACACCGGCGTCCGCGGCACCCCCTGTGGTGACGCGGCTATGGCAGGGGCCACTGGACAGCGAGGTTGTGGCGACGAGCAAGGTGGTTGCGGACATAGCGACTGCGACGGCGGTTACGGATTCGGGGGCGGTTGCCCATTCAACCGCTCCAGTGACGACCGCTGGCGGTGCTTCAAACCTAGGTGCCGAAGGTTCCGCGCCCGGCTCGACTGGTCCGCACTCGGCTAGCGCCCAAGGACTTGTGACAAATAAGGCAACGCACCTCACTTCGGGGAGCGCCGACAAGGCGCCCGGAGCACAGGCGCGTGCGAACGAACAGCTCTCGCGCGGCGAGCGGGCAGATGATGACCTGCGCGCCCGGGAGCCCAACGGAAGAGATTGCCCGAATGCTCGAAACCGAGCCACAGAATCGACAGCCGGAACCAAATGAGCCGGAAGGAAGCCGTCAAGGCCAGGAACAGGAAGCAAGCCGACAGCCCCAAGCTCAGGAAGGCAGCCAGCGACGTGGCCTGCTTCGCAGGACGCGCCGCGGCGTAGCCAAACCAGCAGCGCCGGAGTTCCGCTCAGGCGAGCCTGATCCTAAGCAAGGCGGGGCCAAGGGCGACGGGTCGGCCGCGCCCGCGCCGCCTGAGGGCGGCGGGAGCCAGGGCGGCGCAGGCCAGGGCGGCGCAGGCCGGGGTCGCGCTAGCGCGCCGGTTCCGGCCGTGCCTTCGGTACCCGCAGTCCCGGTCGCCGGTTCGTCGGGGTCGGGTTCTGGCCAGTCCCGCGACCAGTCCGCGGGTCGGCGTCAGTCCGTGCCCATGGCGGCCTTCCAGGCGCCCGTGGTCGTGTTCCAGCCGCCCGACCTCACCGATCGGCGCTCAGCCGATGCGGGTCGCTCTGACGCTGGCCGTTCCGAGCAGGGCCGGCCACGGCCAGAGCAAGGCGGCGGCCAGGCCGACAGCCCGCCCGATGACGGCGAGGGACAGGCCGGCGGTTCGCGTCGTCGTCGTCGCGGCGGACGCGGCCGGGGCAAGGGCGGCGGAGCCGAGTCCGGCCAGGGCAACGCGGCCGACGGCAATGGCCAGGACGGCAGCGGGCAGGTCGGCGCGGGTCAGTCCGGTGCCGGCAACGGCCAGGCGGCTCAGGCCGGCTCCAGCGGCACCGCGACTGCCGGAGGCGGAACGGCGCGATCGGGCGGCGGTGACCAGCGGCGCGCTGGTTCCGATCGTGATGACGCGGCCGGCGGGGACCAGACCGAAGCCGGCGATGGCGCGCCCGGCGGAGACGACGAGTCCGGCGAGCCGGGCACGAGTTCGTCGAGCCGGCGCAGGCGCCGCCGCCGGCAGCGCGGCGGAACAGGCGGAGCCGAGGACAGCGTCCCCGCACCCGACGACCCGACCGACACCGTCGTGCACGTCCGCGAGCCGCGGCCGGCCGCGGCCGAGTCCGACGACGTCCGTGCGGTCAAGGGCTCGACCAGGCTGGAGGCCAAGCGTCAGCGCCGTCGCGAGAGCCGCGACACCGGCCGGCGCCGTCCGCCGATCATCAGCGAGTCCGAGTTCCTGGCCCGGCGCGAGGCCGTCGAGCGGGTCATGCTGGTGCGCCAGCAGGGCGACCGCACCCAGATCGCCGTGCTCGAAGACAGCATCCTGGTCGAGCACTACGTCGACAAGGCCAGCCACCAGTCCTACGTCGGCAACGTGTACCTCGGCAAGGTGCAGAACGTGCTGCCCTCGATGGAGGCGGCGTTCGTCGACGTCGGCAAGGGCCGCAACGCGGTC
The DNA here is from genome assembly GCA_035606435.1 of Streptosporangiaceae bacterium. GTDB lineage: Bacteria > Actinomycetota > Actinomycetes > Streptosporangiales > Streptosporangiaceae > Chersky-822. Next base: position 38,528 of record DATNFM010000179.1, read on the forward strand.
CTGTACGCCGGCGAGGTCAACTTCGACGCGACCGGCCTCGAAGGCGTCGCGAAGCGGATCGAGTCCGCGCTCAAGTCCGGCCAGTCGATCATGGTCCAGGTCACCAAGGACCCGATCGGTCACAAGGGCGCTCGCCTGACCAGCCAGATCAGCCTGCCCGGCCGGTACCTGGTGTACGTGCCGGGTGCGTCGATGACCGGGATCAGCCGCAAGCTCCCCGACACCGAGCGGTCCAGGCTCAAGCAGATCCTGAAGAAGGTCGCGCCCGAGGAAGGCGGGATCATCGTCAGGACCGCCGCCGAGGGCGCGTCGGAAGAAGAGTTGCAGCACGACGTGACCAGGCTGGTCGCGCAATGGCAGGCGATCGAGCGCAAGGCCAAGACCGCGAACGCGCCCGACCTGCTCTACGGCGAGCCCGACCTGACGATCAGGGTCGTCCGCGACATCTTCAACGAGGACTTCACCAAGCTGGTGATCGCCAGCGACAGCGAGTGGGACCTGGTCGATGAGTACGTGCGCTACGTCGCGCCGAACCTGTCTGACCGCATGGATCGCTGGTCGGAGGAGAACGACCTGTTCGCGGCCTACCGCATCGACGAGCAGCTGGCCAAGGCGCTTGACCGGAAGGTGTGGCTGCCCAGCGGCGGCTCGCTGGTGATCGACACCACCGAGGCCATGACGGTCATCGACGTCAACACCGGCAAGTTCACCGGTCAGGGCGGCAACCTGGAGCAGACCGTCACCAGGAACAACCTGGAGGCGGCCGAGGAGATCGTCCGGCAACTCCGGTTGCGCGACGTGGGCGGCATCATCGTGATCGACTTCATCGACATGGTGCTGGAAAGCAATCGTGACCTGGTGCTGCGGCGCCTGATCGAATGCCTGGCCCGCGACCGCACCAAGCACCAGGTCGCCGAGGTCACCTCGCTCGGCCTGGTGCAGATGACCAGGAAGCGGGTGGGCTCTGGCCTGCTGGCCGCGTTCTCCGTGCCGTGCGAGCACTGCAGCGGCCGGGGCGTCCTGATCTCCACCGATCTCACCGAGATACCGCACTCCCACGGGCGCAACGGGCAGCACACGTCCACGCCGAAGCCGGGGCCGTCGCGGTCCAGGTCGGCCAGGACCAAGGCGATCGCACAGGTCGCCGCCCGGACGATGGAATCGCACGCATCGGCAGAGGACGCCGAGGCCGAGCCGCCCGCGGCGGAGGAGCCGGTGGCCGCCGGAGTAGCGGCCAAGTCGGGCGGCGGCGGTTCCGCCCGGTCCGCGAACGGCGGCGGCTCAGCTTCGGGCCGGAGCTCATCGGGCCGGTCAAGGCGGCAGGAATCATCGCCGCCGCCCGAGCCCGGAGCTGACGGGTCAGAGGCTGACGGTAAAGCCCAGGCTGACGGTAAGGCCCAGGCTGACGGTAAGGCCCAGGCCGCCGGGCAGGCTGCTGCGGAGACCGCGATAGCCCCGGTCGGTGAGCCATCGCCGAACGGCTCATCGCAGTCCGGTCACGAGGACGGCGTCACCGCCGGCGTGGGTAGTGCCGACCAGGCCACCTCCAGTCCAGCCAGCTCTGGTCCAGCCAGCGCGGTGGCTGCCGACGCCGACCAGGCTGCGGCCGCACCCCGACGCAGGACCAGGCGCTCGGCCTATCGCGAGGCCGGCCCGCCCGACTCGGTCCAGGCCAGTGCGCCGGCGTCCCAGTCGGCCCCGGCTCCGGCGCAGGCATCAACGTCGCCGGCAGCCTCGGCGCCGGTCGTCGACGAGGTCAGTGCCGCACCCGAGGCCGCCAGTCCCGAGACCGCGAGTCCCGAGGCTGCGAGTCCCGAGGCTGCGAGTCCCGAGCCTGCCGCCTTGGTGACGGTGACCGAGGAGACGGTAGCCACCGAGCCGGTCGAGACCGTGGTCACCGATCCGGTCGAGGCGAGCGCCACCGAGGCCCCAGAGGCTCCTGGGATCCCGGCGGCCACCGAGGCTATCGAGCCCCAGCCAGAAGCGAGCGTCGCCGAGCCGGTGACCCAAGCCCCGGCCGAGCCGGTGACCGAGGTCGAGCCGGTGACCGAGGCCCCGGAGGCGCAGGTGCACGAGACCGCGCCGGCCCAAGAGCCGACCACAGCGGACTCAGCCCCGGCCCCCAGCGCCTCGGCGGACCTGGCTCCCGATACCGATGTCGTCGAGCCCGGGCCGGCGCCGCAACCCCAGAACGCCGTCGAGGCCGAACCGGCCAGTCCCGTCACGCCTGACGCCGACCCAGCCGACTCGACGCCCGGCGCAGAACACCCAGCGCAGGACTGACCGAACCAACCGAGGCGACCGCCGGGCGCGCAGTCTGATATTCTTTGTCGTCGGCGCGCCTGGCCGCCTCGGTAGCAGTACAGATCTGTAGACAACGCAGTCGTACCGCACTGGCCTGGCGAGCTGCGCGCCTTGTTGGCAACCCGGCCCGCCTCGGTGTAGTACGACCTGTGTCGAACCCCGCCTGTGCTCCGGGCAAGCACAGCCCATGGCAGGCTGGCCCCAGGAAGAGAGAGTCCTTCGTGTACGCGATCGTTCGCTGCGGCGGCAGGCAGGAGAGGGCGTCGGTTGACGACGTCCTGACGGTTGACAAGCTCGCCGGCGAGATCGGCGAGACCGTGACGTTCCCGGCCGTGCTGGTCGTGGATGACGGCCAGGTGATCAGTGACAGCGCCGCACTCGGCGGGTACGAGGTCACCGCCGAGATCCTCGGGCCGACCGCCGGTCCCAAGATCAACATGATCCATTACAAGAACAAGACTGGCTACCGTCGCCGCCAGGGTCACCGGCAGAAGTACACGCAGGTGAAGATCACCGGCATCGGCACCGAGAAGGCCAGCGCCAGCAAGAAGAAGGCCTGACATGGCACACAAGAAGGGCGCCTCGTCCAGCAGGAACGGGCGCGACTCCAACGCTCAGCGGCTCGGCGTCAAGCGCTTCGGCGGCCAGGTCGTCAAGGCCGGCGAGATCATCGTGCGCCAGCGCGGCACGCACTTCCACCCGGGCGTCGGTGTTGGTCGCGGTGGCGACGACACGCTGTTCGCCCTGGTGCCGGGGAAGGTCGAGTTCGGCACCCGGCGCGGTCGCCGTTCGGTCAGCATCGTGCCCGTCGCGGAGATGGCGGAGGCCAGCTAAGCCTGGCTCTGCCCCTCGCCCCAACCGCTGCGAGGATGCACGCCGCCCACCGCGACCCGGTGAATTTGCATATTCACCGTCTGTATTCCAGGTGAATATGCAGATTCACCTGGAATCGAAGTTGATCACGGTCGCGAGACGCGGGGCCAACGGTGCGATTGTAGTCAGTGTGACTGATGTGGCATGAGGGCAGCGGCGCTCTGTTGCAGTTCTGTCGTGGGAAAGGTACTGCAGCGCCCACGCCAATGCTGGGCAACTGAGACGGGCTTGCGCGGATACGGGATGGGAGGGCTAGGGAACGGGCATGGCTGAATTCGCCGATCAGGCCGAGTTGCGGGTGCAAGCAGGCAACGGCGGCAACGGCTGTGCTTCGGTGCATCGCGAGAAGTTCAAGCCGCTCGGCGGGCCCGATGGCGCCAACGGCGGTCACGGCGGCGATGTCATCCTGAAGGTCGACCGCAGCACGGCTACGTTGCTCGACTTTCACCGTCGGCCACTGCGCCGCGCTGGTGACGGCAAGGCCGGAGCGGGCGGCCACCGCAATGGCGCCAACGGGGCCGACCTGGTAGTCAGTGTTCCGGACGGCACTGTGGTCAAGTCGGCCGATGGTGAAGTGCTGGCTGATCTGATTGGTCTGGGCACCGAATACGTCGCCGCTGAGGGTGGGCACGGTGGGCTGGGTAATGCTGCCCTCGCCTCAACCAAGCGCAAGGCACCAGGGTTCGCCTTGCGCGGCGAGCCCGGCCAGCAAGCCGACCTGCTGCTCGAGCTGAAGACGATCGCCGACGCTGGCCTGGTCGGCTTCCCCAACGCGGGCAAGTCCTCGTTGATCGCCGCGATGTCGGCAGCCCGTCCGAAGATCGCCAGCTACCCGTTCACCACGCTGATCCCGCACCTGGGCGTGATCGAAGCGGGCGACGTGCAGTTCGTGATGGCCGATGTGCCCGGCCTGATCCCGGGCGCCAGCGACGGCCGGGGCCTGGGCCTGGACTTCCTGCGTCACGTCGAGCGATGCTCGGTCCTGGTGCACGTCATCGACTGCGCGACGGAAGAACCAGGCCGCGACCCCATCACCGACCTGGACGTGATCGAGTCCGAGCTGACCGCTTACGACGAGCTGACCGGCGCCGACATGGCCAGCCGGCCCAGGATCGTGGTGCTCAACAAGCTCGATGTCCCGGAAGCCCGTGACCTCGCCGAGTTGGTCCTGCCTGACCTGCTGGCCAGGGGCCTGCCGGTCCACCAGGTCTCAGCCGCCACCGGCGAAGGGCTGCGCGAGCTGTCGTTCGCCCTGGCGGCGATCGTCGACCAAGCCCGTCGGTCGGCGCCCGAAGCACAGCCAACCAGGCTGGTAATCAGGCCCGCCCCGGTGGCCGGTCCCGACTTCGAACTGGTCCGGATGGGCCCGAACTCCTTCCTCATCACCGGCGCCAAGCCGCGCCGCTGGATCCTGCAGACGGACTTCAGCAACGACGAGGCCGTGGGTTACCTGGCCGACCGGCTGGCCAAGCTCGGGGTAGAAGAAGCCCTCGCCGGGGCCGGTGCCGAACCAGGAGCAGAGGTCCTGATCGGCGAGCCAGACAACGCCGTCGTCTTCGACTGGGACCCGAAACTGCCGGCCGCCTCTGGCTTCGGCCCCCGCGGCACCGATCCCCGCCTAGAGCCCTAACCCACGCACTCCCACTGCCTGCCCCAGTCCGCGCGCCTCGCCCGCCGGGGAGGTGGAGTTGCTGGATGCCACTAAACTGTATGGGCACTTTTTCGTCAGGTGGAGGGGGCGCGGTTGTCCATCCAGGACCGTATCGAGACCGAAGAATCCCGCGAGCAGCGCTACATCACAGTTCTCTACGATCGCCTCGACGAGCTTAAGGCGCGGGCATCTAAGCACCTGGCCTCAGTCATGAGGCAGGTTGGCGGCACGCACGCGGCCAGGAGCGAACGAGAAGCGCTCGCGGTCATGTACACCCAGCAGCGCGCGCAGCTTGACGCGGCCGAGAACGGCCTGTGCTTCGGGCGGCTGGAGTTCGATGACGGGGCGAAGACCTATATCGGCCGGATCGGCATGCATGCAGAAAACGACGACTACGACCAGCTTCTGATGGACTGGCGGGCCGAGGCGGCCCGGCCGTTCTACCTGGCCACGGCGGCCTCGCCGGGTGGCGTCAAGGTGCGCAGGCACATCAAGACCAGGGGCCGGACGGTCATCAATCTCGACGATGAGGTGCTGGACCTGGCGTTCGCCGACCCGAACGGGCACGAGGGGCTGACGGGGGAGTCGTCCCTGCTGGCGGCGCTGAACGCGAGCCGGACCGGCCGGATGCGCGACATCGTCGAGACGATCCAGGCCGAGCAGGACCACATCATCAGATCGGCTCTGGCCGGCGTTCTGGTCGTGGAGGGGGGACCGGGAACCGGCAAGACCGCGGTCGCCCTGCACCGTGCGGCCTTCCTGCTCTACACCTACCGGCGCCAGCTCGAAAAGCGCGGGGTGCTCGTCGTCGGGCCGAACGCTACGTTCCTGCGCTACATCGGCCAGGTGCTGCCGTCGCTGGGGGAGACGAGCGTCATGCTCGCGACGATCGGCGACCTCATGCCGGGAATCAAGGCGACCGGCTCCGAGCCCGCGGAAGTCGCCCTGATCAAAGGCCGGCTGGCGATGGCGAAGGTTGTCGCAGCCGCCGTGCGTGACCGGCAGCTGGTGCCGCATTCAGGCATCGAAATTCGTTTCGAAAAAGATATCTATAAAATTTCCCGGCAGTCGATCTCGCGCTGCCGGGAGCGAGCGCGCCGGTCGAGGATGCGGCACAATCAGGCCCGCAGCGTCTTCGTCAGGGAGATGCTCAACGAGGCGGCCCGGGTCGTGTCCGGCAAGCTCGGCGCTGACCCGTTCGGCGGCGGCAACCTGATGGGGCGGACCGACATCGAGGACCTGCGGGCCGAGCTACGGGACGATCCCGAGGTACGGGCGACGATCGGGCGGCTGTGGCCGGTGCTCCTGCCGCAGCAGCTGATCGGTGACCTGTACGCCTCGCCTCGGCGGCTCGCGTCGGCCGCGCCTTCCCTGAGCGCCGCCGATCGGGAACGGCTGCGCCGGCCGGCCGGCTCGCCGTGGACGCCGGCCGACGTTCCGCTGCTCGACGAGGCCGCCGAACTGCTCGGCGAGGACGAACGGGTGGCCAAGGCGGAGGCCAAGCGGCGGCGGCAGCGGGAGGAGGCCTACGCCCAGGGCGTGCTGGACATCATCGCCAGGGACGACGAGGACGACGACCCCGAGATCTTGATGGGCGCCGACATGCTCGACGCGACCAGGCTCGCTCAGCGCTACGACCAGGACGATTATCTGACGCCGGCGGAGCGGGCGGCGGCCGACCGGACGTGGGCGTTCGGCCATGTGATCGTGGACGAGGCGCAGGAGCTCTCGCCCATGGCGTGGAGGACGCTGATGCGGCGCTGCCCGATCAAGTCGATGACGATCGTCGGGGACATCGCCCAGACCGGCGATCTGTCCGGGTCGGCTTCGTGGTCGGACGCGCTCGGGGCGTACGTGGGGAACCGGTGGCGGCACGCGGGGCTGACCGTCAACTACCGCACGCCCGCCGAGATCATGACCGTGGCCGCCGACGTGCTCGCCGCGATCGATCCGGCTGCCCGGCCGCCGGCCTCGGTCAGGGAATCGGGCATCCTGCCGTGGTGTCTGGCAGCCGAGGAGCGGGAGTTCGTCGCGTCGGTGGCGAAGGCCGCGGCCACGCTGGCCGCGGATCAGGCCGGCGAGGGGACGCTAGCGGTCCTGTGCCCGGCCGAGCACCTCGAGGACTTGAGGGCAGCGGTGAGGGCTGCTGTCGGCGACGAGTCCGCCGAGACCGAGCCCGGTGGAGGCGGGTCTGGAGTTGCGGCTGGGTCTGGTGCGGCTGGGTCTGGTGCGGCTGGGGCTGGTGCGGCTGGCGCTGGCGAGGGAGTTGACGGCATCAGGTCCGGCCGAAGTGACTCTGGTGGCACCCGGTCTGTTGGAAACGGATCTGGCGGCGTCGAGGACGATGGTCGAGCCACCTGGTCGCTAGATGCCGACCTGGAGAGGCCGGTCGTCGTGCTGACCGTTCGGGAGGCCAAGGGCCTTGAGTTCGACTCGGTGCTGGTGGCCGAGCCGGCGAAGATCATCGCCGAGTCGGCGCGCGGGCTGGGCGACCTGTACGTGGCGCTGACCAGGGCAACCCAGCGAGTCGGCGTGATCTACACGGGCCAACTGCCCGACGTGCTGAGTCGACTAGCCGAGGTCGACGACGTCGCCAGCGCGATCAAGGCTCCCAGCGGCCAGTCAGCCCCGGCCGCCTAGGCCAGCATCAAACTCCCGTTACTGTAGTGGCGTCCCAGGAAGGAACTACAGTAACGGGCTGTCGACGTAGTCCTGGCAACGGCAAACTCTCGTCACTGTAGTAGCTTCCCGGGACGCTACTACAGTAACGAGCCTCTGCTGTAGTTCGCTAGCCTCAGGGGTGCCTCGCCCGAAAATTCGGTGGCCAGCGTGCTGGCGCTGCCCGTAGGGTGACCCGGCGGGCCCGAGTCTGGCCCGCCACCGTGGATGTCGAGCTGAGGAGTGACCATGGGCGTGGTCATGTTCGTCCGTGGCCGGGCGGGATCGCCGCTCGCAGCCGAGTTCGGTCCGTCGTGGCCAGGGTGCCCGGCATGGTCAGACCCGGCAGGGTCGGTGGTTCGCGGGCCAGCCGCCACCGAATCCGCGCGGCGAGCACTTTCTCACTGACCGGCAGGTCATTCATCAACTCGTCCGGGCGAGCGGGGTTGGCCCCGGCGACCTGGTCTTTGATCTCGGGGCCGGGTTCGGCGCGCTGACCGGGCCGCTCTCGGTGATCGGCGCCAAGGTCATCGCGGTCGAGATCGACCCGGTGCTGGCGGCTCGGCTGCGGCGGCGGTTCGCTGCCGAGGCGGATTCCCAGGTAAGCGTGGTCGAAGCCGATCTGCGGTGCATTCCGCTGCCACGGCGGCCGTTCTACGTGGTGGCGAATCCGCCGTTCGCCTTGACGACGTGGCTCTGCCGGCGGCTGCTCGGCGATCCGGCAGTGCGGCTGGCCGGAGCCGAGTTGATCCTTGAATGGGGCGCGGCTAAAGGCCTGGCTCAGGGTGAACTCGGGGCTCGGTGGGCGGGCCGGTACGAGATCACGCTAGTGCGGCGGGTGCCGGCGACGAGCTTCTCGCCGTCGCCGGCTGCCGCTGCCGCGCACGTGAGCATCAGGCCCCGAGTCGCGCCTCAAGACCAGCCAGCTTCAGGCCGGCCGTCAAAGGGCCGGCCGGTCAAGGGCCAGCGGGTTAACGGCCAGCCCGTCAAAGGGCCGGCCGGGTAAGGGCCGGCCGGGTAAGGGCCGGCCGTCAAAGGGCCAGCTGGTTAAGGGCCAGTCCGGTCAAGGGCCAGCTGGTTAAGGGCCAGGGCCGGCCGGTTAAGGGCCAGCCTTCCACAGGCCGACCGGTGAACGGCCGGCAGGCTACAGGCTGATCGTGGCTAGCGCGGCGGTGAGCGAGCTGTGCCAGGCGTCGCGGGTTCTGGTCGGCATGGTGGGCGGAGGCTTCGCGGTCTCGAGCGCCGCCAGCGTGGCCCTGACCACGTCGGCTGCCCGGCCCGAGGCGACCGCGGCGTCGCCGAGCTCAAGCTCGTGCTGCAGGTTGTCCCGGCCGTGGCCCTGGACGACGTCGAGCAGCAACAGTGGCCGGCCGATCACGCGCGCCTCCGTGCAGGTGTCGCCCGAGCTGGTGATCACCAGGTCGGAGGCGGCCATCAGGTCAGGGATCTGGTCGGTGAAGCCGAATGGATGGATCAGTGGCTGGCGGCCGGCGATCGATCGCAGCCGCTGCTCGAGCTTGGGGTTGCGACCCGCGACCGCGAGCACGTGCACGCCGGCCGCACCCAGCGCCTCCGCGGCCTCGGCCACCGGGCCAAGTCCCCAGGCACCGGTCGTCAGCAGCACGCACCGATCGCGAGGGGTCAGCCCGAAACTGGTCCGTGCGGCCAGCTGCGTCGGCGGGTGGTAGAACGGCTCCCGGACCGGGGCCTGCACGACCAGCACTCGGGCCTCGGGCTGGAACCGGCGGACCGCTCGCTCGGCCGCCTGCGACGTGACCAGGTAGAGATCCACGTTCGGATGCACCCACAGCCGGTGGGGCGTGACATCGGTGCAGAAGACGACGTGCTTCATCGACGGGTACTGCGGGGCTATCTTGCTGAACGCGGACGCGCCCGTGGAGAACACGGAAATCGCCAGGTCGGCCGGGTGCGCCTGTAGTTCCTGGCGCAATCTGGGGATGATTCTCCTGGTGGCGGCCGTGTCAGCCAGGTTGGCCAGCCGGTTGCCGTCCCGGAGGGCGGCGAAGTGGAACGCGTCGAACAGGCCGGGGATGGCCAGCATCGAGCGGAACACCCCGTCGGCGATCGAGTCGGCGCCCCGGCCGAGCAGTCGCATGAGATCGAGGTAGTGCGTCGACCAGCCCTCGGCCTGGAGCACGGTGGAGCATGCCTGCGCCAGCGCGTCGTGACCGAATCCGATAGAGCCGGACAGCATGACGGCCCGGCGAGCGGCGGGTTTCTCGTTGACCGGTCTGTCGTTAACAGCTTTCTCGTTCACAGCGAACACTCCGATCCGCCTGATCGATCCAATACCTGCGAGGGCCAATCGCCCGTTTAGTCGGGCACTGCCCGTTCCACGAGCAGTGAATCCGCCAGCCAGGCCAGGTAGCGCCGGATACCTTCGGCCAGCGGAGTCGTCGGTGACCAGTTGAGCAGTTCCTTCGCGAGCCGGTTGGAGATGTTCACCCCGTCGTAGTCGGCCGGGCGGCCGGCCACGTGCGTGACAGGCACCGGGCTCACGAGGTGCTGCACGGTCTCGGCGATCTCGTTGACGGATACGGGCGTGTCGCCTTCCAGGGCGAGGGTCTGGTTGGCGGCGGCGGGGGACAAGGCGAGCACATGGGCCTGCGCCAGGTCTTCCACGTAGACGAAGTTGCGTTGCTGATCGCCGGTTCCGGCGATCGTGATTGGCTGGCCCGCCTGGGCGGCGCGGACGAACCGTGCGACGACCAGCGCGTCGCGCATCCTCGGCCCGTACGGGATGCCGTACCGCAGGATCGTGAACTCCTGCCCGAACATCTGCTGGTAGCTGTGCATGAGCATCTCGGCGGCCAGCTTCGTCGAGACGTAGAGGTGGCCGGCCTTGCGCAGGTCGATGAGGGCGTCCTCGGTCCGCTCTCCGGATCCGACCGTGGCTCCGTACACCCAGACCGTGCTGGCCAGCACGACCCTGGTGCAGCCCTGCCGTCTGGCCGAGTCGAGCACCCGTCCGACGCCCTCGACATTGAGCCGCATTGCCTGCACGGGATCGGTCGCGACCTCGTTCACGTCGGCCGCGCCAGCCAGATGGAAGACCGCGTCCCGGCCCGCCAGGGCGGCGTCGATCGCGGCCGGATCAAAGAGGTCGGCGAGCAGGTATTCGGCGCTGTCATTGCGCCACTGCTCGGCGACATCGATCACGAGCACGTCGTGGCCGGCCCCGACGAGATGATCAACGACGTGCGAGCCGATGAAACCGCAGCCGCCGGTCACCGCGACGCGCATGCGCGCTCCCCGATTACCTCGCTGACCGCGGTGAGCACCTGGTCGATCTCGTCGTCGTGCATGTCCGAGTGGACCGGGAGGCAGACGTGGCGGGCACAAAGATCTTCTGCTACCGGCAGGCTCTGGCCCAGAGCGTACTCCTCCAAGATTGGCTGCAAGTGCAGTGGCAAGTCGTAAACTTCCCCGGCCAGCCGCACATCATGCCTGGTGGCGAGCTGTTCCTTGAACCAGGCCCGGTCGATCCCGGGCTCGAGGACGGCGAGGTACTTGTAGATGTTGCTCACGCATCCGGCCGGTTCGGTCAGCGGCCGCAAACCGCTCAGGCCGGCCAGCCCGGCGGTGTACCGGGCGGCGACTTCCCGGCGGCGGGCGATCGATTCGTTCATCCGGCGCAGGTGCACCAGCCCGGTAGCGGCGTTCTGCTCGCTCATCCGCCAGGCGTACCCGTGCCGGACGTGATGATTGGCGCCGAACGATCCTTTGCCCTGGTCGCGGTAGATCATCGCCTCATCGGCCAGTTCGTCGGAGGCGGTCAGGATCATGCCGCCCTCGCCGCTCGTCACGACCTTAGTCGGATAGAACGAGAACGCCGCCGCGAGGCCGAACGATCCGGCGAACCGCCCGCCCAAGGTAGCCCCGTGCGCGTGGGCGGCATCTTCGATCAAAGCCGTCCCGCTGGCCCGGCAGAGGTCGGCGAGTTCGGCCGCGTGCGGCGTGATCAGGCCGCCGATGTGCACGAGTACCACGGCGGCGGTGTCCGGAGTCAGCGCCGCCGCCAGCGTCGGCGGACTCAGCGCGAACGTGTCGGCGTCGATGTCGGCGAACACCGGACGCCCGCCCGCGCCGATCACGGCCGCCGCCGTGGCGTAGAACGTGTTGGCCGGGAGGACGACGTCACGCCCGGCCACCGGCAGCGTCCTGAGCGCGATTTCGAGCGCGGAGGTGCCGCTCGCGGTCGCCACCGCCCGGCCGGCCTGATGAGCGGAAGCGAAGTCCCGCTCGAACCGCTTGGTGTACGGCCCGAGCGTCAGCAGCCCGCTCGTCAAGATGTCGGTTACGGCCGCAGCGATCTCGGCCCGATCTGGTTCTGTAAACACCACGCGTGCCGCTCGAACGCTCACTGACACCCCTAATGTCTGTGAAGACTCCAGCTGAACTCCGACGGCCGGCGGTAGCTTCGAGCCGTCCCGCCAGTGGACCCCGTTCATGACATGATTGCAGGAATGGCATCGCTGAATTTAAATGGCTTACTCGGATGTCCATTTTGGAGAGCTCTGGGAGCCTAATTGCCCGAGACGTGAGCTAAGGGCAAATTGCGGAGGAAAGTAAATGAGTGACCGTATTACCCTGGCGCTAGCGGCCGGAGCCGTCGGTGCCGCCGGGGTAGCGGTCTTCCAGGCCGGCCCGGGAATCACCGGCCTGCCGGGAGTGCGCAAGGCCTTCTTCCCTCGGCTGTCGGGCTCTGGCCGGACCGATCACGTCGCGCTGACGTTCGACGACGGTCCCGACCAGGCAACGACGCCGCTATTCCTCGAAGCGCTCGCGGCCAGGCAGATCCGCGCGACGTTCTTCCTGCTGGGCTCGCGCATCGCGATGAAGCCGCGCCTGGCCGCCGAGATCGCCGAGGCCGGCCACGAGTTGGCGGTGCACGGCTGGGACCACCGCTACCTGCCGCTGCGCGGCCCGCTCGCGACCTATGAGGACCTGGCCAGGACCGTCGAGATCATCACGACCGCTACCGGACGGGTGCCCGACAAGTTCCGCCCGCCGTTCGGGGTACTGAGCACGGCCGCGATCCTGGCTGCGCGCAGGCTCGGCCTGACCCCGGTGCTCTGGGGCTGCTGGGGTAGGGAATGGATGCCGGGAGCCACGGCGCACTCGGTCTGCGAGACGCTCACCGAGGAGTTGCGGGGCGGGGTCACCGTGCTGCTGCACGACTCGGACTGCACGTCACCGGCCGGATCGGCGATGGCGGCGCTCGGGGCGCTGCCGATGCTGCTGGCCGCGTGCGACCGGCAGGCGCTTGCGGTCGGTCCGCTGGCCGAGCACGGCCTGTAATAGTAAACACCAGCAATACGGTCTCCGGACGACCGTCCGGGAGACCGCACTGCCTGTGACCGGCTCGTAACGACGCTGGCGTCCGGCGTGACGCTGGCCCGCCCCAGTGGCCAAACCGTCTTGCTCTCGCCGCCGCAATGAGATATATCTTGGTTCGTGAGCAGCACGTCGCTAACCCCAGATGAGTTCCGCGCTGCTGCCGAGACGCACAGCGAGCTAGGTCCTGAGTATCAGTCCGCCGTCATCGATTCGTTCATCGACAAGGTCGGCAAGGAAATTGACGCCAGGGTCGACGCCCGGATGCGCGTGCAGCAGCCGATGTCCTATCCAGGCCAGTTCCAGGCCCAGATGCCGGTGCCGAAGCAGCCCGGTCACCCGCGAAGCACTCAGTTCGCGCTGGCGATCGTCTCCATCGCACTCGGGATCCCGCTGACCGCGATCGCGCTCGCCAACCACGCCGGCGACGTCGCGCTGTTCGTCATCTGGCTCGGGATCACGGTCATCAACGTGGCCTACGCCCTCTCCAGCCGGCCGCCGTCGTCGTCGAAGTAGGGCAACCCGCCCGCCAGGTGACATGATGAGCCATGACGATCGTCCTGGTCGTGACGCTCGCAGCCTGGGTATCGGTCGAGGTCACCTTGGCCCTGCGCGACCTAGTACGCGGCAAGGGCAGCACCGCGCGCGATAAAGGCACCCGCGTCACGCTGGTCGTTGGCTGGCTCTCGGCCTTCCTCGGCGCGACCTGGGTCTCCGGCCAGTTCTCCGCCGGGCACTTCGGCCGCTGGCACCTGGTCACCGGCCTGGTGCTGATGTGGGCCGGCCTGGCGATCAGGATCTGGTCGGTGCGCACGCTCGGCGCGTCGTTCCGCACCACCGTCGAGGTCGATGCCGACCAGTCGCTGGTCGAGGTCGGCCCGTACCGGTTCGTGCGGCACCCGTCGTACACCGGCATCCTGCTGCTCGCGGTCGGCTACGGCCTGGTCCTTAATAGCTGGCTGTCGCTGGTGATCCTGCTGGTCGTCCCGCTCGCGACCACGCTCAGAAGGATCACGGTGGAAGAGGCCACAATGGCCGAAGTCCTGGGCGACCCCTACGAGGCCTACAAACAGCGCACCAAACGACTGCTCCCCGGCCTCTGGTAACAAAGCCGGGGAGCACGTGAAGCAAGGAGAGCGCAGCGACCCTTACTCGCCGGTGTCGTCGGACGACGAGTCATTGTCCCGGCGGCCGAACCTGTTCATCAGCCGCTCGCCAGCCCCGACGGCCGATCCGGCCACGCCCCGAACCGCCCCGATCAGCGGGTCGGCGGACCGGTTCCATGAGTCCTGATACGACTTGGACGCCGACTTGAACTCGTCACCGACCGAGGCGTCCCTGTCGTTGTCCCGGCGCGGGTAATTCCCGGCCAGGATGTCGCGGTACTCGCCCTCGTTGGCCCAGCGGTCAAGCTCGGCAAACCGCACGACCGCGAACGGGTGGGTCTGGCCCTGCATCTGCATCAGCTTGATCAGGCTCTCGCGCACATCCGGCACCGCGTCGTACTCGCGCGCCTGCTCCAGGAACGCGTCGGCGCTCAGCTCGGCGAGTTGCGGGCCGCCGGCGGTCTTCATCAGCGCCCGGCGGGCGGCCGGGACGTCCTGGCAGGCCAGCAGGCCGGCCCGGTCACACGACAACTCGGACTTGCGGTACCACTCTTCCAGCCCCCAGATCACGGCCTTCAGCCCGATCCACGCAATCGGCACTACCGCGAATCGCGCGGCGAGCGCGACCAGCGCGTACAGCATGGTCCGGTAGACCGAGTGACCGGAAAGCACGTGCCCGAGCTCGTGCCCGACGACGAACCTGGCCTCTTCCTCGTCCATCAAGTCGACAAGGCCGGTGGTCATCACGATAAATGGCTTGTCCGTACCGATCGTCATGGCGTTCACCATCGGGTCCTGGGTAATGAACAACTCAGGAACCCGAGGCAAGTCGAGCACGTAGGCGCCGTCGAGCATCATCTGGTACAGGTGAGGGAATTGCTGCTCGGACGCACGCACCGAGCTAGCCAGGAAGAGCAACCGCAGGCTGCGGTCGCCGAACAGCCCGGCGATGTTACGCAGAATCGCGTCAAAGCCGGTCAGCTTGCGCAGCGCCACCAATGCGGAGCGGTCGGCTGGATGTTCGTATGCGCGGGAGCTAATGTCCGGCAGACGGACGCGGGAGCGTTCGGGCACAGTGTTCATGCCGCAATGCTATGCGTGATATGGAAGGACGGCCGCCTTGAACGAGATATATTTCGATTGCGAGTCGGCAGTACCGGCCAGGGGGACGACCCCCCTTGAACCCCCGCCGGCCATGTTCGACCCAGGCGCGGAGTCCATGAAGCCCGAACTGCGGGCACTGCTGCAGGCCAAGCGGCTGACGGCGCTCATCGACCGGCTGATCGCGGCCGGCGGCTTCCAGGCGCGCAAGCTCGCGGACGCGGGCGTCACGAGCGGCGCCGACCTTACTCTGGACAACCTGGCCGCCCTTCCTGCCACGACTAAGCAGGACCTCTGGGACGGCTACCCGTTCGGCCTGCTCGCCGTTCCCCGCAGCGAGGTCGTGGCCGTACACGGGTCAAGCGGCACCGGCGGCCGACCCACGCTCGTCTCCTATTCCCGCGCGGACCTCGACCTCTGGGCCAAGATGTGCGCCCGGGCCCTCGCGGCGGCCGGGGCCACGCAGGACAGCATCGTGCACAACGCCTACGGCTACGGCCTGTTCACCGGGGGCGTCGGCATACACCAGGGCGCGATCGAACTGGGCGCGACCGTCGTTCCGGTCTCGGGCGGGATGACCGCCCGCCAGGTCACCTTGATCAAGGACCTCCGGCCCGACGTGCTTACCTGCACCCCTTCTTACGCGATCAGGCTGGGCGAGGCTCTAGCCGAGGCGGGAGTTACCGAAGAAAATGGATTGTCACTCCGAGTCGGCATTTTCGGAGCCGAGCCGTGGACTCAGGAGATGCGGGTAAGGATCAGCGAATTGCTTGGCCTTCGCGCGCTCGACATCTACGGGCTTTCCGAGGTAATCGGCCCGGGAGTCGCCTGCGAATGCGTCGTGGCCGCCGACGGGCTGCACGTGAACGAGGACCATTTCCTCGTCGAGGCCGTTGACCCGATTTCCGGCGAGCCGGTCCCGGACGGCACCCCCGGCGAGCTCGTGTTCACCACGCTGACCAAGGAGGCCATGCCGCTGGTGCGCTACCGGTCGGGCGACATCGCGGCGCTGCACCCCGGCACCTGCGACTGCGGCCGCACGCTGGTCAAGATGTCCAAGGTGACCGGCCGCAAGGACGACATGCTGGTGATCCGCGGCGTGAACGTCTACCCCAGCGAGATCGAGCGCGTTCTGCTGGCCGAGCCCGCGGTGGCGCCTGATTACCTGCTGGTCATCGACGAAAGGGCAGGCCAGCGCGACCTTATCGCGTGTTGTGAGGCAATAACGCATGGCGCGGGCTCTCCTCCTGGACTTCCAGAGGCCGGTCACGGCGATTCGGCTCAGGAAATTACGAAGCAAGCCACCGCAAATCTTTCTCCAGCCCAATTGAAATCCAAGCTCGAACATAACCTCAGGGAAGTCCTCGGCCTCAGAGTGAATGTCGCGATGGTGCCGCCGGGCTCGGTGCCGCGAACCGAGGTCGGCAAGGCGGTCAGGGTCCGGCGCTGGTCGGCGGGCGAGCCGCCGGTTCCCGGCCTGGGATAGGAGCGCTCTGGTGAACGGCGGCGCGCGGATTGGCCTGATGGGCGGGACGTTCGATCCGATCCACAACGGTCACCTGATGGCGGCGAATGAAGTCGGGCAGGTGTTCGGGCTGGACGAGGTCATCTTCGTGCCGACCGGGCAGCCGTGGCAGAAGAGCGATCGCGCCGTCTCGCCGGCCGAGGACCGATACCTGATGACGGCGCTGGCCACGGCGGCGAACCCGATGTTCTCGGTGAGCCGGGTGGAGATCGACCGGCCGGGGGAGACGTACACGATCGACACGGTGCGTCAGCTGCGGGACGAACGCGACGTCGGCGCGGAGTTCTTCTTCATCATCGGCGCGGACGCGCTGAGCCGGCTGGACACCTGGCATAAGCCCGACGAGCTGCTTGAGCTGGTGCATTTCATCGGCTGCACCAGGCGCGGGCATCCGCTGGTGAAGGGCTCGCTTGGCGAAGAGAAATTTCACCTGGTGGAGGTGCCGACGCTGGAAATCTCGTCGAGCCTGTGCCGCGAACGCGTCCGGCAAGGATTGCCGATTCGCTATCTCGTACCTGACGACGTGATCAGCTACATTTCGAAGCGAGGTCTGTATCGCGAGTAACTCGCGGGGTCAGTGGAGGCGGGAGGCGCGGTGCGGCTCTATGGGGTGAGCAAGCGGTACGGCTGGGGGCAGCCGTGGGTGATCAAGGACGTCAGCCTGGACATCAGGCCGGGCGAGCTGGTCAGGCTCGAAGGCAAGAACGGCGCCGGTAAGTCCACCCTGCTGCGAATGATTGCCGGGGTGTCGGCGCCGACCAAGGGCACCGTCACCGGCCGTCCCGTGACCGGATTCGTGCCCGAGCGGTTCCCGCCCGGGCTTCCGTTCAGTGCGCGGGACTATCTGCATCATCTCGGCCGGATCCAGGGGCTGGACGGTGAGAGGCTTCCGGCCCGGGTCGATGGGTGCCTGGAGCGGCTCGGCGGGCTCGAGTTCGCGACCGTGCCGATGCGCAACATGTCGAAGGGCATGTGCCAGAAGGTCGCGGTCGCGCAGGCCCTGCTGCCCGAGTCCGGAATGCTCGTGCTTGATGAGGCCTGGACCGGACTGGATGTCGATGCCCGGGCGGCGCTGGATGAGGTTGTCGCCGAACGGCTGGCGCAAGGCGGCTCGGTCGTCTTCGTAGACCACGATCCGCGGCGGCTCGAGCACCTGGAAGCGGACCGGTGGCGCATCGAGGGCGGCCAGGCCGTCCGGGTCGCGTCCCCTCCAGAGGCCAGTCCAGCGGCCCCGGCTGCCGCTGGTCCTGCCTCCGCTGCCCCGCCAGCCACAGGGACCTCTCCCGCGCCTCCCGCCCCGACCATGATCATTTACGTCGTGGGCTGCCCGGCGGAGCGTCTCGAGACCTTGCCCGGAGTTCTTTCCGCGACGGAGGAGGACGACGGCGTGACGTTGCGGGTCGAGCCGGATGCGTCGGATGCGGTGCTGCGGGCGGTTTTGGCGGTTAGAGATGACGTGCATATCCGCCGTGTCGGGCGCGAAACGCGGGCCGGGCGGGAAGGGGACGAGCGTTGATCGCGATCAGCCGGTATCACTTGTCGTTGCTGCTGCGCTCGCACCGGTGGATCCCGGCCGCGGTGATCTACGTCGTCGGAGTAGTCGGGCTTGGCGGGATCGGCGGGCCGTCGACCTTTCACGGCGCGGCGTTGTCGCAGGGCCTGAGCTGGAGCGCGCTCATGCTGGTCCCCTGCGTGGCCTGGCTGAGCCGGTCGGTGCTGACCGCTGAGCCGGCGGCCGCGCGGGCCTGCGTGGCGGCCGCGGGCGGGCCCCGCCGCGCCCAGTTGGCCGCGCTCATTGCCGCGGCCGTGTTCGCGGCCGGATTCGGCGTCGTCGGCGTGATCTGGGAGCTGATCACCTTCGGAGTCGTGCGCGCGCCGTCGACCAACACCGTCCTGATCGGCGCCACGCTTGGCGACCTCGGTCACGGTCTGCTGTCCGCGCTGATCTGCCTGCTGGTCGGATCGGCGATCGGCGCGCTCTGCAACCCGCCGGTGATCAGGCGCCCAGCGGCGAGCATGCTCACCAGCACCGGCGCCGTCGTGCTCGCGCTGGTCTGGAGCGTGTCTCCGGCGAACGCCGCGGTGCGCAGCGGTTACGGCGAGACGTCGAGTTCATGGCCGCCTGGATTGCCAGTGATTGCGGCAATCGTGCTGCTTATAGCTGCCTGGTGTATTTCCGCTCTGATTGCGGCGCGGCGGAGCGGATGACGTTCGGCGAGTTCTCGCTGGCGAGATACGCTAATTAAGCCGCTGTGTTGTAGCCGAGCCGAGGAGGGCACGCAGCTTTTGACCGCCACCGACCGGGCCGTCGAGCTCGTCGAGATCGCAGCGACCGCCGCGTCCGACAAGCTGGCCACCGACATCATCGCCTACGACGTCAGCGAGCAACTCGTGATCACCGACGCGTTCCTGCTCTGCTCGGCTCCCAATGACCGGCAGGTGCGGGCGATCGTCGACGAGATCGAAGAGAAGCTCTCGAAGGCAGGAGCTAAACCCGTGCGCCGGGAAGGCGAGCGCGAGGGGCGCTGGGTCCTGCTCGACTACATGGACATCGTCGTGCACGTTCAGCACTCAGAAGAGCGCGTGTTCTACGCGCTTGAGCGGCTGTGGAAGGACTGCCCGCAGATCCAGCTGCCCGATGCGGTCACCGCTTCGGCGGCGCAGGCGAGCCGGGGCCAGCGCTGAGCGCCGCGAGCACCCCGACCGGTGCCTCTGCTACTGGGGCTGGCGGCGGGGTCGAGCGCGAGCCTGCCGGGGCTCGGGGCGATACCGACAGATCGGCTCCTTTGTACCGGCTGGTGCTCTGGCGGCACGGTCAGACGAAGTTCAACGCCGAACACCGGTTCCAGGGCCAGATGGACGTGCCGCTCAACGCGCTCGGCCGGGCCCAGGCCAAACGCGGGGCCAAGTACCTGGCCAGCCTCTCGCCCGCCCAGATCTGGTCCTCTGACCTGTCCAGGGCCAGCGCGACGGCGGACTATCTGTCTCAGCTGACCGGACTCGAGGTGCAGCGGGACAAGGACCTGCGGGAGCGGTACGGCGGGGCCTGGGAGGGCCTGTCGACCGACGAGATCAGGCAGCGGTACCCCGAGAACCTCGCGAACTGGGACCCGGTCGGCGGCGAGTCGGTCGAGGCCGTGGCCGATCGGACCGCGTCGGCGCTGACCAGGATCGCCGATGCGTCGCAGCCGGGTTCGCTGGTCGTGGTCGTCGGCCACGGCGCGTCGCTGACCTGGGGCATGTCCAAGTTGCTGGGGCTCGGTGAGCGAGTCACCGGCGGCATGGGCAACTGCTGCTGGTCGTTGTTGTCCCGGCGCGGCACCGGCAAGTGGCGCCTGCTCGAATACAACGTAGGCGCCCTGCCCGAGCCAATCGAACTCGCCGAACTAGGCGACGAAGCCTGACGGCGCGCCCGGCTCGCCTGACGGCGCGACGGGCGCGTGTTCGGCCGGTCAGCGGACAACCGGCGTCTTGCTGAGCTGCCACTTCTTGCCGTTCCAGAACGCGTTAGCGGGGGCCGGCCTCGATGAACTCGCGGACCTGAGCCTGGGTTGGCTGCAGACCCAGGTCGGAGACGATCCAGGTCGCGCCGGCCTGGGCCCAGGGGGCTGGATCCTCTTCTGGAGCCAGGCCCACGATGATGTCGAACGGCGCGTCGGCCGGGCGGGCCGCGCGGACTTCGGCGGCCAGTTCGGCCAGCGCGGCCGGGTCCGGCGTTCCGGTGGGGAACAGGCCATCCCACTGCATCGCCCGGCGGACCGGCTTCCGGTAGGGCCACTCCGATGCCACCCAGACCGGGATCCTCGGTTGCTGGAGCGGGACCGGCTCGAAGGCGCCTGACCAGTATCTGGTCAGGTCGGCCAGGCCGTGATCGAGCAGTGCGGCCCGCTCGCGCGGGTCGGAGACCTCGCCGAAGGGCTCGAACTCGCCGTTCCGGGCGCTGCCGAGCCCGACGCCCAGGGTCAGGCGGCCGCCGCTCAGCAGGTCCAGCGTCACGGTCTCCCTGGCGAGCTTGTGTATCCGCCGGCGCGACAGCGGGGTGACCATCGGCCCGATCCGCATCCGGCTGGTGGCGGCCGCGATCGCCGCCAGCGCTATCCACGGGTCGGCCACGGCCCTGACCGGCTCCCGGTACACGATGTGGTCCCAGAGGAAGAAGCCGTCAAACCCGCGCTCGTCGGCGACGGCCGCCAGGTCGGCTAGCACCCTCGGATCGGAGAGTTCGCCGAACGGCGGGATGTCGATCGCCTGCTTGAGCCCGTCCAGCACTGAACCTCCAATTTCGCCCGGTCGCCCAAGCCTAGCCTCGTCACAACTGGTGAGCTCATGCACGCGGCGGAGGGAGCGATGGATTCCAGGCGCAAGGCACCACTTACCACGGATCGCGACGTCTTGCCACGGATTCTTTACAAATTTTGTCCGGATACGCCGCTTTTGCGAGTGAGAAATCCGTGGGAAGACGTCGCAGTCCGTGGTAAGACGTAAAAATCCGTGATATGTGGCTGTGGATAGCGGCGTGCGGTGGCCGCCGGTCAGCCTTGCGGGTGGGCGCTTGACATGCTGGGGTCGGTTAGGGAATGCTAACGGTTAGTGGTTACTGACCGAGATGCTGATGGCTGGGGTGCCCTGGCCGATGGCACGCGCCGGGCGATCGTCGAGTGCCTGGCCGACGGGCCGATGGCGGTCGGGGAGCTGGCGGCGGGGCTGCCGGTGAGCCGGTCGGCGGTGTCTCAACATCTGAAAATCCTTAAGGATGCGGGGCTCGTCGATGACGTGGCCGCGGGGACGCGCCGGATCTACCGGCTGAACCCGGTGGCCCTCGCGGCGCTGCGGGATCAGCTCGACACGTACTGGCAGCGGGCGCTGGCTCGTTATGCCGAGGCGGTGGAAGCACCAGGCGAGGGGGAGTGATGGCTCAGACCGAAGCGGTGACCGTGCGCAGGCAAATCGTCGTGGAGGCGCCGATCGATCGTGCGTTTACGGTTTTCACCGACCGGTTCGGGGACTTCAAGCCACCCGAGCACAACCTGCTGGGCGCGCCGATCGTCGCGACGGTGTTTGAGCCCAGGGTTGGCGGCAATATCACCGACCGAGCGGCGGACGGCAGTGAATGCCGGTGGGCGCGGATCCTGGCGTATGAGCCGCCGCACCGGGTGGTGTTCAGCTGGGACATCAGTCCGCAGTGGTCGATCGAGACCGACCCGGCCCTGACGAGCGAGGTCGAGGTCCGGTTCTCCGCCGAGTCACCGGCCCGGACGCTGGTCGAGCTTGAGCACCGGCACATTGACCGGCATGGTCCCGGCTGGGAAGCGGTCAAGGGCGGAGTCGACTCGCCGGAGGGCTGGCCGCTCTACCTCGAGCGCTACGCCGCGCTGGTGAAGGAGGTCTGACATGTCGGCAATCGTGGCCAGTACCGAGGTCGAACGACCGGCCGCTGAGGTATTCGCCTACGCGACCGATCCGACCAGGTTCGGAGAGTGGCAGAAGGGCGTGGTCGACGGGCACGTCGAGAGCGACGGTGACGGCCCGCCGGGGCCGGGCGCGCGCTGCGTGACGACCCGGCGGATCGGCGGGTCAAATCGTCAGGTCACGTCGGAGTTCTCGCACGTCGACCCGCCTCGGACGTGGGGCGTGCGGGGCGTGGACGGGCCGATCAGGGCGGCCGTGGATCTGGTGGTCGAGCCGGTCACCGACTCGCGGACGCGCCTGACGATCAGCGTCGACTTCGCTGGTCATGGCATCGGCAAGCTGCTGGTGCCACTGGTCGTGCGGCCCGAGGCGCGCCGGGAGATGCCGGAGAACCTGGCCGCGCTCAAGCAGCGGATGGAAGCGAGCTGATCTACTCCCGTTCGACCAGGCGGAGACCCCGCTGAGGTGTCCAGGACTCGATGATCATGAGCGTCGCCTCGGGGTTGAGCCGGGTTATGACGATCTCGGAGATGTCGGCGGCGAAGGAGTCCGCGTCGGGCTGTCCGTCGACGGACCCGGCGGCCACCGCGCGGCCGGCGATCTTCGCCTCACCTGGCCATTCGGCCTCCTTGCCGGTCACCGGGTGATACACCGGCCCGTGCAGGGCGAACCTCGGATCGCGCCTCAGGTCAGCGCCCTTGCGCGCCCCAGGCATAGAGCCGAACGTGAGCGCGCCGTCGGCGAACTCGCACTCGATGCCGGAGATCCGAGGTGAGCCGTCGACCCGCAATGTCGCGATCGTCTTGTGCCTGCCGCCGTCGAAAAGCTCCCGCACTCGCGCCGCGAACTCGGGTTCGGCCCGCTCTACGTCTTTCCACGTTGCCACGGTGCCAGTATCTCGCTCCGGCTGGGCGACCCGCGCCCCGACCGGGCCATAGAGTGTGGGCGTCCACTGGCACCAGGTCTAGCTGGCTGACTTGATCTTCTCGGCTTCGGTCTTGCTGCGGGAGACGCGGACGAGGGCCGCGGCCAGGCGGGCCAGATCGGTGTCCGAGCCGGCCAGGGCCGCTAGCCGTGCCGGGTCCTGGGGGAGTTCCAGTTCCTTGGCGCCGTCCAGAGCGCGGGTGTCGAAGTACGGGGCGATGCCGGGCCAGGTCGACTGGACCTCGCGGAGGAAGATGTCGGCGCCGGCCGGTCCTATCCCGGGGAACTCGGTCAGCAGTTCGGCGGTGCGGCTGGGGTCTGCGTCGGCCTCGTCCCGGAGTTTGCGCAGGTCACCGCGCCAGCGCTGGTTCAGCAGGTCGGCGCCCTCACCGAGTCTGGTCGAGGTGCCCTCGTCGTAGCGGCGGTAGTGCCCGCGGCCGAGCGCGTCGACCCGGTCCTGCCAGCTCGCCTCGAGCATCGCGGCGGGGGTACGGTAGCCGGCGGCGAACAGTTCCCGGGCCGCGGCGACGGCGATATCGGACGAGATCCGGGTGCTGAGCAGGTTCGCGAGGACCAGCAGCTGGTACAGCGGGGCCGGGCGGTCGGCCAGGTCGATGCCCGCGTCCTGGGCGTAGGTGCGACCCAGCCTGGACAGCAGCGATCTGACCGTCTGCGCGTCCTTGCTTCCCGCCATGATCGCGGGCTACCCGGCTAAGGTCCGGGCAACCCTCGGCGGGGCTGGGCCGGGAGGTGCCGTCGCTGAGACTGGCCTCGGGGCGACGGCACCTGACCCTGGCAAAGCTTTATGCCGAAGGGAAGTTGAAGTAGTGGAGACTGACGTACGGGGGATTACCTCCGGCGCCGGAGACGAACTCCAGGTAGACGTTGTGGGTGCCGGTGACCCTGGTGATATTCGCCGGGATCGTCTTCCACGTCGTCCAGCCGCCGGTGTTGGCGACCGCGAACGAGCCGACCGGTGAGTTGGCCGGGTTGTCGAGGACGACTTCTACCAGGCCGCTGACCCCTCCGGCCGCGCCGGAGGCCACCCGGGCGTCGAACTGGGTCGAGCCGCCGGTGCCGAAGTTGATGTTGTTGTACTCCAGGTAATCACCGTTGGTGAGCTGGGCCGCCTGATTGCCGTCAACGCCGGTCGGGTTGGTGTCGCCGGTCGCCGCCGACACTCCGATCGTGCCCTGATGGGCGTTGTCGCAGTCGGCGGAGATATTCGCGGTGGCTGTGGTCGTGCATGAGGTACCGCCGCCCGGAGATGTAGTGCTCGGGGATGGGGTCGGGCTCGGGGACGGGCTGCCGGCCGTCTTTTCGTAGGCGGCCACGTAGGACACGGTCATCGTCGCCCCTGAGGTGGTGGAGCTGGTCGGGGTGGTGCAGCCGCAGACGCCGTTCGGGAAGCCGCCGCCCATCGCCAGGTCGAAGATGACGGAGAAGTTGTGGTCGATGGCGGCCTGCCAGGTAGCGACGGGGACCTGGTTCTCGTTCACCTGGAAGAACTGAGACCCGTCCAGGAACCAGGTGATCGACTCGGCCGAGGTGTTCGTGCGGTTCACGATCACCGTGTAGGTGTGGAAGCCGGTCTGGCAGCCTGAGCAGGCACCCAGCCCGCTGCCGATGCCGTTGGTCTCGTTGCAAGGACCGCCAGGATCGACGCCGCAGTGGAAAGTGCCAGAACGCTCGGATAGCGCGTTGACGTCCTCGAGGATGTCGATCTCGCCGGTGCTTGGCCAGGAGCCCGGGCCGAGCATCCAGAACGCGGGCCAGTAGCCAAGGCCGCTGGCTGGGTTGGGTTGCTCGATTGACGCCGTCACCTCGAGTTCGCCGCCCGCCGGCGCACCGACGTTAGCGGTGTTGGTCTGGATCCGGCCCGAGGTCCAGGCGCCGCCCGAGCTGATCGCCTTGATCACCAGATGTCCGCTGCCATCGAGGAAGACGTTGCTCGTCGAGTTGGTCATGGTCTCGATCTCGCCGGTGCCGAAACTTGATCCGGGGCCGGTGTCGTACTTCCAGTTAGCGGAGTTGACCGGCGAGCCGGCGGCCCCCGCGAAGCCATCGCTGAACACGGTCGTCCAGCCGGCCGGCGGGCCCGGAACGGTCGTGGCTCCCGAGGGCTGGGCGAGTACGAAGGCGGCCAGGCTCGATCCGAATAAGGCGGTGATGACCGCCGCGGTCGCGGCGATTACGCGACGTCTGTTAGTTAACGGGACTCTTGCTGCTGGTGTGACTTGTGTCATCGGATGCGCCTCCTAGTTTCCGACTTGCCACCGAAAGGATTATTCAAGCCTTAATTCAAGACATGAACTGGACGATGTCAAGTGCTGCGGTTCCGGCTGGGCGGTCCGGTTGGGGGTTCGGGCTGCGGGCAGCCGGCGCGGACCGGCACGGTCTGTGATCTGGCTGGCACAGTGCGAGGTAGGCCATTTGACCGCGCTTGTTCTGCCTTTTTGGTGGTAGCTAGGTTTCGGAAGCGAATGTAGCTTAAAGGTACCTTGTCCTACATAGGCGACACGGGCACAATCAGTGAGGGAGCTAGCACAATGGGAAACGCAGTAGTGCATTTCGAGGTCGCTGCCGCGGATGACCGGTTATTAGCGACGTTCTACGGGGAACTGTTCGGCTGGCGACTCCGGGATCTGGCCGGCAGTGGTTACACGGTGATCGACACCTGCGCCGGTCACGGGATCAATGGCGGAATAGCCAGGAGCCAGACCGGCGAGCCCTGGTCGACGTTCTATGTCGAGGTGGAAGACCCGCAGGCGACGCTCGACCAGGCCAATTCGCTCGGCGGGACGACCGCCATGCCGGTTACTGACATCGGCGGGGCGGCCACCATCGCGATGTTGAAGGATCCGGACGGACTGCCGGTTGGCCTCGTCAAGGCACCGGCGAAGGACTCCGGCGTGTTCGCCTCCGAGCCCTCGGCTGGTTCTGGCGAGATGCTCGACTGGTTCGAGGTCATCGGGTCGGACGCGGCCCGGACCCGGCACTTCTACTCTGAGCTGTTCGACTGGACGCTGGACGATGCCGGCTTCGCGGACTACGCGGTGGTCGACACCGGTACCGGACGCGGCGTCCAAGGCGGTCTAGGCGGGGTCAAGGAGACCCGCTGGACGACCAACTATGCGTGGGTGCGCGACATCGAGGAAGCCTTTGCCCGAGTCGAGAAGCTCGGCGGATCGCGCATAGTAGATCAAGAGGTGCCCGACCTGAAGGATCGCTCCCGGATGGTCCGCTTCGGGTTCCTTGACACCATGAGGACGGGTGCGTTCCGCGATCCGGCGGGCAACGTCTTCGGTATCTTCGAGTTCAACGCCCCGGCGTAGCGCGCGCGGCGGGCCCGGCGCGCGCGCTGGGCTGGCGCTGCGGCTGGGGCTGGCTGCGGCTGGAGGTGCAGCCCGGGCCGCCCGCTGCAGCCCCGGGCCCGCCCGCTGGGACCGTTGTTCGGAGGCCATTGTGTAGCCGGGCATGTCCGATTAGCCTGACGATGTGACGTTGGTGACGGACGGGTGCCCAGAAAAGGGAGTGGGACGGTTGCAGCTATGAAATTAGCCCGCGATACCTGGCTGACCTTTCAATATGAAACTGCGCAACTGATTCATAACCCCGTCAACATCGCGATCTCCCTGCTGCAGCCCGTCACTTACCTGCTGCTTTTCACCCCGTTCATCAAATCGGTTATGGGTGTTAGCACCTATAGCGATGCCTATGCGATTTACGTGCCCTCGTTGTTCGTTGCCATGGGCGTGTTCAGCGGGCTCTTCGCCGGCTTCGCGTTGATCGGAGCGATTCGCCAGGGGGTCATCGAGCGGCTCCGGATAACATCGCTCAGCCGCGCCGGGCTGGTGCTCGGCCGGGAACTCGTGTTCGTCGCGCTGGTCGGCTTCCAGGCCCTCGTGATCGCCGTCGTGGCGCTCATTTTCGGGCTGAGGGTGCCATTGATCAATATGGTGGTCGCTCTTCTGCTGCTGTCACTGATGGTTCTCATCGGTGTATCGATCTCGAACATGCTGGCAATCCTCGTGCCCGACTTCAACGTGCTCGTGAACGTCACCAGCGGCATCACCGAGCCGATCGCGATCCTCGCGGGGATCTTGATCCCGATCTCAGTCGCGCCGCTCTGGATACGAGACGCCGCACTGTGGAACCCGTTCGCCTGGGGATCCAACGGGATGCACGCCGTCTTCCAGGGCCATCTGGGTCAGAGCGTTGTCTGGGAGGCGGGCGTCATCTTGGTGGTGCTGGCGGTTGTGACCGTCGTGGCGTCATCTCTGCTGTTCAGGCGGGAGGTCGCATAATGAAGCTCCTGCGTGATACCTGGCTGACCTTTACCTATGAAACCGGACTGCTGGTGGGCAATCCGAAGGTCGTCGCCTCACAGTTGCTGAGCCCGCTGACGTACCTGTTCTTCTTCACCCCGTTCCTCAAGGCTGTGCTGCACGTTTCCACCTATAGCGAGGCCTTTCTGATCTACCTGCCTTCGCTGTTCCTGGCGATGGGGCTGTTCGGCGGGTTCTACTCCGGGCTGGCCCTGCTCGAGGCGCTGCGCGGGGGAGTCATCGCCCGGTTCAGGGTCACGCCGATGAGCCGGGTCGGCCTGCTGCTTGGCCGGGAGTTCAGGCACGTCGTGCAGATCGGATTCCAGGCGGTCGTGATTACCGTGATGGCATTGGTGCTGGGGTTGCGGGTGCCGGCGGCCAACTTCCTGCTCGCACTGGTCCTGCTGGCCTTGGCGGTCCTGATTGGCGTCTCGATCTCGTACGTCCTGGCGATCCTCGTGCCCAACGAAACCGCCCTCTCGAACCTGACCAACGGGGTCGCCCAACCGCTCGCGCTGCTGTCCGGGGTCTTCATCCCGCTCGCGGTGGCCCCGCTGTGGGTGCGGGACGTCGCCTTGTGGAACCCGTTCGCCTGGGCCGCCAACGGCATGCGGACGATCTTCCTGGGCCACATCGGCTCACAGGTCGTCTGGGAAGCGGTAATCATCCTGGCTGGGTTGACCGTGATAACCGCGTTGCTGTCGTCCCAGATGTTCACCCGCGAGATCGCCTAAGGCGCGGCCCGATGACTGGTCGGCAGGCCCGGTTGCCCGGGCTGTTTCGGGCTAGCTGAGTCTTCGAATCGCGAATGGGGGAAGTGCGCCCGAACAATGGGGGAGTGAGAAGACTTTTGCGTTCCGCGAAGAGTCACCCCGCGCTTTCGGATGATTTTCCGCGGCCGACTCTGCCGGCAGGTGCTGGCCGTGGTCACGGGGTCAGGGCTGGTGGGGGGTTGGGTGACGGGGCTCGTAGATGGAGAGTTCGGTGCCGTCGGGCAGCCGGATGCTGGCCAGAACGCCCCAGCCCTTGTCGGACGGCTCCTGGCTGACCTCGACTCCGCGTGCGGTCAGGTCGGCGAGCGTGGCCCCGATGTCATCGCACATCAGGTAAAGCTCGTGTCGGCTGCCGCCCTCAGCCGGATGGACGGCTAGCTCAGCCGGCGGCAGCGCGAAAATAGGCCAGCCACCTCCGGCATCGACCGAGCTCAGGCCAAGCGTGTCCGAGAGAAAGCTGCGGACCCTCTCCGCCTCCGGCGAGAAGATCAGCGCATGGACGCCAGTAATCATGGAGCCATGCTAACGACCCGGGAGCGAGAGCGACTGCCACAGCGACAATGGCGTCGGCCAGGCCGCTAGTCCTGCGGTCGTCCTTCGATCGGCGTCCAGCCGTGCGGAAACCATCGCGTTCGGCCCGATCTGAGTATGCTGACGCGGCATCTAGTCGGCGAAGGGAGTAGCGTCCGGTGATCCGCTACACCGACGATCTGTCCGAAGTCCGGCCCGACATGCTGCGCGGCTTCTTCGTCGGCTGGCCCCGCCACCCTTCTCCCGCGCAGCATCTGGCGGTCCTGCGCGGCAGCTACCGAGCGGTGATCGCCCTCGATGACACGGCCGACGCCGACCTCATCGCGGGCTTCGTGACGATGATCAGCGACGGCGTCCTGACCGCGTTCATTCCGTGGCTGGAGGTCCTTCCCGGCTATCAGGATCAGGGCATCGGCACCGAGTTGATGCGCCGGGTCCTGGCCGGCACCGAGCGCTTCTACTCAGTCGATCTCGTCTGCGACGCCGAACTCGTCCCGTACTACAAGCGTTTCGGCATGCTCGGCACTTCCGGCGCGGTCCTGCGCCGCCCCGATGCGCTGGAAAATAACACGCCGCTCTGACCAAGACGTTGTCATCCGGAAACGAGTTCCGCGCGTCTAGGTATCGGTTTCAGGTAGTTCATCCGGTCAAGGTGCGTGGCGATGAAACGTTCTTTCTCTCAGCTAGTGCTGGCGGCGGGTGCGGCCATAACCGTGGCCGTGACTTTCACCGCGCCGGCGGGAGCGGCCGGCACGGCCCCGGCGGCGGGCTCGTCGCTGCCCTCGGGGGACATCACGACGGTCGCGGGCGGCTATGGCGGTCCCGGTCCGGCCACGGCGGTGTCGCTGCAGCAAGTGTCCGGATGTTTCGGAATGCAGATCGCCCACGGTCAGCTCTACCTCAATGGCGGGGGCGTAGAGCGGGCCATCGACGTGCGGAACGGCCTGCTCAAGACCGTCGCCACCCAGCTGGTGCCGAACTTCTTCACGGGCGTGGGCGGGCCATTCCACCTGCTTCAGGATTCGCCGTGCTCGGCCACGGTCGATTCCTTCGGGAACCTGGTAGCCGCCGATCACGGGCTGCGGGTGCTGGCGGCGACGTCCGGCACGTTCTACGGCCAGCAAATGAAGGCCGGATCTGTTTACCCAGTGATGCAGGGCAACAACTGCTCCGGTGAGCTCACCGCGCTGCGCGGTCTGGCCTGTGCCGTGGACGTGGCCATGGACCGCTGGGGGAACCTGGTCGTCTCGTTCTCTGCCTCGGTGGGCAACGCTCACCCCCGGCCTGCGGCCGTTGACGTGGCGCCCGTGCGGTCGGGTACCTTCTACGGCGTCCGCATGAAGGTCGGCCACACCTACCGGCTGGTCAGCGGCGGCGGCGCTCAGATAGCGGCGGACCGGGCCGGCAATCTGCTGGTCGCCGGCGACGGCCCCAACCGGGTCGGCGTGATCGCCGGGAAGGCCGGCCGGTTCTATGGCCGGGCGATGAAGGCCGGTCATCTCTATGACCTTGCCGGCACCGGCAAGGCCGGGTTCTCCGGGGACGGTCGGTCGGCCATCAAGGCACGGCTCCGCACGCCGAGGGGCGTAACCGTCGACGGGGCCGGCAACGTCGTGATCGGCGACACGGGCAACGGCGGGGTGCGCGTCGTCGCGGAACGATCGGGCCGGTTCTACGGCCTGGCGATGAAGGCCGGCGACATCTACACGGTGATCGGGAAGTCCGCCCCGGCCAGGCAGGCGAGTCCGGTCGCCGTGGCCGTGGACGGCAAGGGGAATCTGCTCGCCCTGGACTTGCCCCAGCACGGGTTCCTAAATCCGGTCGCCGCCCAGGTCACGGTGCTCGCCTCACGATCGGGCCTGTTCTATGGCAGGCAATTGCGGGCCGGTCACCTCTATGTCGTGGCGGGCACCACGAGCGGTACGCCCGGTGATGGCGGGCCCGCGACCAGAGCTCAGTTCTCGGCCTTGCGCGGCCTGGCCGTCGATAGCTCCGGCAACCTCGTGCAGACCGATGGCTTCTGGGTGCGGGTGGTGGCCGCGAGGACAGGCACGTTCTTCGGCCAGCAGATGACGGCCGGTGACGTCTACACCGTCGCTGGCGACGGCTCGTCGACCCCGTCCGGCGACGGCGGACCCGCCCTCAACGCCGGGATGCAGCCGCAGGCCGTGACCATGGACGGCTCAGGCAATCTGGTGATCGCCGACATCGGACGGGTGCGAGTCGTGGCCGAAAGCACCGGTACGTTCTACGGCCAGGCCATGACGGCGGGCAACATCTACACGGTCGCGGGCGACGGCGACGAAGGGCCGACCTTCGATGGCGTACCAGCGGTCACTACTACCGTGAGCGGGGACGGAATGGCCTTCGACGCGCACGGCAACCTGGTGATCGCCGATATTGGCGACCAGCGAATCCGCGTTGTCGCCGCCAGCGCAGGCACGTTCTACGGGCAGTCGATGGTGGCAGGTGACATCTACACCGTCGCCGGCGGGGGCGACTTCCTATCCGGGGACGGCCTTCCCGCTACCCAGGCAAACATCGAGGACCCCATCGGAGTGACGACCGACAGCAACGGCAACGTGGTGTTCGCCGAGAACTTCACGAGCAAGCTGATCCGGGTGGTCGCGACCAGCACGGGCACGTTCTACGGCCAGGCCATGACGGCGGGCGACATCTACACCATCGCGGGCCAGGGCGGAGCCACCGACGGGCTGGGCGACGGCGGACCGGCGGCGATGTCCTGGCTTAAGTTCCCGGCTGGCCTGGCGTTTGACGGCAGCGGCAACTTGATCATCGCCGATGAGTTCCACGGGCACGGCCGGGTCCGCATGATCGCAGGCAGCACGGGCACGTTCTACGGGCAGGCGATGACCGCAGGCGACATCTACACCATCGCGGGAGGCGGGAACCTCGGTCTGAACGATGGCGCGCCAGGCACCAGTGCCGAAGTCGATCCCTACTGGGTAGCGGTCACCCCAGACGGCGACCTAGCGATAACCGACCCCGGCAACGGCAGGATCAGGCTCGTGACGCACTAAGTGCTGGCAGCGATCGCGGGCGCGGCGTCGTTGGGGCGGCCGCGGGGCAACCGGGCCAGCAACGGAGTCAGTGCGGTGGCAACCACCAGGTTCGCCACCACTCCGACGATCCCCGTCCAGATCGTCGCCGTGGTATTGAACCCCCAGGTGGAGAGCGCGAACGAGGCGCTGCCGAAGTGCGAGGTCGTCTTGCCCGGCGTCACGTACAGCATGTAGACCGACAGTCCCATGCCGGCGACCCAGCCCCCGATCAGTGCCCAGCGGTGATACCACCGGGTGTACAGGCCGAGCACGACGGACGGCAGGATCTGGATCACCACGACGCCGCCGATCAGCTGGAATTCCAGCGCGAACGTCAGCTTCAGGCCGACTATCACGCCGACGGCGCCCAGCTTGAGCGCCACCGAGACGATCTGGCTGACCATCCCCTCTTCCCGGTCGCTGGCGTTCGGCCGGAAGTAGGGCTTGTAGATGTCGCGGGCGAACGTGTTGGCCGCGGCGATCGCCATGATCGCGGCGGGCACCAGAGCGCCGATCGTGATAGCGCCGAAGGCGATCGCGGCGAACCAGTGCGGGAACTCGGTGTTGAACAGCACCGGGACGATCGTGTTGCCGTCCGGCGCCGCCGCCGTGCCGCCGACCGGCTTCACATGAGCGGCCAGTGCCATGTAGCCGAGCAGCGCGATGAATCCGAGCATCAGCGAGTAGGCCGGGAGCAGCGACATGTTCTTCTTCACCACGTCCCTGCTCCGCGATGCGAGCACGCCCGTGACCGCGTGCGGGTACAGGAAGAGCGCCAGCGCCGAGCCGAGGGCCAGCGTGGAGTAGCCCAGGTACTGCGAGCTGCTGAGTAGCGTGCTCAGCCCTTCGGAGTGCAGCGCGCTGCTGGCCCGGTGGAACACGACGTCGTACCCGCCGAGCTTGTACGGGATGTAGACAACGGCGACCAGCACCATGACGTAGATCAGGATGTCCTTGACGAACGCGATCAGCGCCGGAGCGCGCAGCCCCGAGGTGAAGGTGTACGCGGCCAGCACGATGAACGCGATCCACAGCGGCCAGTCCCCGCCGATGCCCATGACCTCGATGACCGCCTTGATCCCGGTCAGCTGCAGCGCGATGTAGGGCAGGGTCGCGACGATGCCGGTGATTGCCACCAGCAGCGCGAGCAGGGAGGACCCGTGCCTGCCCCGGACGAAGTCGGCGGCGGTTACGTAGCCGTTCTCGTGGCAGACCGACCACATCCGCGCGGCCGCGAACATCACGAG
This sequence comes from Streptosporangiaceae bacterium, assembly GCA_035606435.1. GTDB lineage: Bacteria > Actinomycetota > Actinomycetes > Streptosporangiales > Streptosporangiaceae > Chersky-822. The sequence goes on from DATNFM010000179.1 coordinate 71,378, forward strand.
CGGGAACACGGCGATCGTGTACGGCACCGCGAAGAAACCGACTGCCCCGGCGCCGAACAGCAGCGCGGGCACCGCGACGAACGTGTAGGCGGTGTACAGGTCTCCGCCGAGCAGGAACCAGGTGACGGCGGTGCCGAACTTACGGCCGCCGAGTCCCCATTCCTCGAGGCTGGCGAGCGTCGTGCCGCGACGCCACCGAGTCGCCACGAAGCCGAGCCCGGTCACGATCGCGAACATCGCGATGACAACGCCGAACTCTAATGAGTTGAACGCGGGGATCATCGGGCTCTCCTCGTTGCGAGATAGACGATTGCCGTACATGCCGCGACCCCGCCGACCCACAGCAGTTGCCACCAGTAGAAGAACGGCATGCCGCCAATGGACGGAGCGGTGAAGTTGTAGAACGCCGGGATGAGCGTCGCGACCAGCGGAACTAGCAAAAGCACCAGCACCCACCGGTTGCGCATGCGAGCACGAGGCTCGCCAGCAGAGGGCTCGCCAGCAGAGGGCTCGCCAGCAGAGGGTTCATGAGTCATCGGGGGACCTCCTAGCCGGTCAGTTCGACATAAAGGCACTTGATCTGACCTGTCCCACTTCCCCCGCAAGAAGGCCTTCATGCCAACGATTGCAGCCAGGTTGACGCAACCAATCCAGCGCTGTTCACGCCCGACGGCTTCTTCAGCGCGGGAGGTGTTCGCTGGCGACGAGGGTTTCCACAAATGGACGTGGGCCGGCATCACCATCGACGGCGATTCGTCCGAGTCACACGGCTGCGACTACTACCTCATTCTTGATGGCAAGATCGCAGTCAAGAACACCTTCAGGAAGGCCTGACGGCCTGCTGTCAGCGACCGGGCTTCGGCTTGAACGGGAACCAGAGCCAGCCCAGGTTGGTGTGCTGCCAGCTGAAGGCCTCCTGGCGGTGCTTATGGCTCTTGGCGGTCCACTTGATGACGAGGTGCGAGAAGTACTTCCGGCCGTTGTGCACCCGGACACCGGACAGCACGACGGTGGCAGCGTGACGCGTTATCCCTTTGGCACCGATCAGCAGGTGCTGCCCGGAGCCCTTCGCCGTCTTTCGCCCCCAGGCGGTCCAGTGCAAGCGACGGAGTCCGTCCTCGCAGGAAGCGGTGAACCATGCTTTCGCTGGCCGGACTTCGGGCTTGCCCCACTTGCCGTTAGGGCAGGCCCCGCCGAATCCGTAGACCGCCGTCCGCGCCGCACTCGGTGCCGCCACGGCCGGAGTCGCTCCGGCTCCGGCCAGGACGGCTAGCGCGCCGGCGGCTGTCGCTCCCCGGATGATCATCTTTCTGAGCATCTACTGGCCCTCCTGACTGTCATAGGCGTGGCGTGACTTGTCGCACCGACGTCGGCGATCCGGGCTTGCCGCCAGCTGTCGAAGCGTATTCAGGAACTCCGACACAGGTCAGCAGCAAGCCATCAAGCGGCCGGCCCAGCATCTCAGGAATCAGGCTGTCAGCGAAGGTCATGCCGGAGGCGCTGGCGCCGAGGGCGTAGGCGAGCAGGTGCAGCCTGCCCTCCACGAGACCGGCCGCCAGCTGCGCATCGCGGTAATCCCGGTCGTCGGCACCGCTGAGATCGGCCGCCGCGATCACGACGAAGGCGGCGTCGCGCCCCAGGCCCTGTTCGAGGCAGAGGTGGTACAACTCCTCGCGCAGATCGCCCGCGCGCACCGGATTCTCAAGGGCCGGCCAGCGGTAAAGGCCGGGCTGGAGCCCGTCGACCTGATGGACCGCGACCCAGTGCGGTACCTCGATGCCTCGCATGGCCGCGCTCATCGAGGTTCGCAGCTGCTCGACCGGCAGGCTGCGGGCGGGATTCATGAGGCGCTGCGACCCGCGAGCAAGGACTACGGTCTCGACCGGCGTATCCGTCCGCGCCGAGGCGGCGACCGGCTCGCCGCGATCCCACGCCGGCCCCAGCGTGTCCTGGTCGCCAGCCCGCTGCGCGGACGTGGCCAGCGGGAACTCGACCGGCGCGCCGTCTACCTCACCCGCCGCCGCCGGGCCGGTTGCGGAGATCGCGGGCGCGCCGTCGCCGATGGTGACGATGGCCACCGGCCACTCGTGGACCCCGTCCGTGCCGACCAGGTCGGCAATCGCCTGGTCAGGAAACCGGGAGTGCAGGCCCGCCGTAACGCCCGCGGATTCGGCCGCCGCCAGCAGCTGCGACAGCATCGTGCCGGCGTCCCAGTAGATGTGCCGGTACCCGCGCTCGCGATAGCGCCAGCCAGTCCGCCAGGGCACTCCGGTGACGACCAGGACCGGCGAGTGACCGCGAGGCGGCGGGCCGATCAGAACGAGGCAGTGGTCCTGCGGGTGGTACCAGTACACGCCGGCCGGCACCGCGCCGCCCTCAGGCACGGCGGCATACACCTCGAGCGGGAATCGCCCGCCTGCCGAGCCCGCGGCCCTGAACAGGTGATCGCCGTAAGGGCGCCGCGAGGTCCGCACCACTCCAGCCGACAGGTACAGCATCCGGGCCAGCTGCGGCAGGCTCAGCTCGGCGGCCGGGGCCTCGGCAGTCCCGGCAAGGACATCCACGGCCGAGACCGCGGTGGGCGGCAATTCGGCCGGCAGTTCCAGGCGCGGCAGCGATTCCGGGTACCTCTTGTAGAACCAGGGTAGCCGCTCCAGGTCGTTCGCCACGAGATCGCTCACTACGCGCGGATCATCGACCGGCGGATCCCACGCAGTTGACTCGTCGCCATCCCACGGCCCCATCGAAGTAAGCCGGTGCAGCGTCCGCGTTGCTTTCTCCACCCGGGCAGTCTGGCACAACTCGTGCTATAAGGACTTTCGGTGGCCGGTCCCGACACTGCGCGCGAGGTCTGCCAGCGCTTGTCGGCGGGGGTGTCGCCACGGCGCGCGGTCACCAGGTGATCGCACGGCGGACGTGCGCCTTCCAGCCCAGTCCTGTCCTGGCCACAGATCCGCGGGTCACGCCAGACCCGGACGCCCGCCCCGCGCGGCGCTTGATTTTAAGGGAATTGAGATCTGACTTGCGGGCGGGCGAGTTCGAGCCAGGCATCAAGGGTGTCGCCGCCCTCGAATTCGGACTCCAGCAGGAACAGGCCTCGGGTCGGGCAGGTCGCTCCGAGCTCGACCAGCACCGGCTTGAGCAGCAGGTCGCTGGCCATGGCGTGCTGCCAGTGACCGCCGAGCATGACGGGCACGGCCGTCACCCCGGCGAGCGCTCCGCCGGAGATGCGGTCGAGGAAGAGCTTCAGCAAGCCCGTGTACGTCGCCTTGTAGGTGGGACTGGCGAAGACGACCAGGTCGCTGGCCTTGACCGCCGTTACCAGATCGGCCACCCGGGTATCTGACCAGTCGAGCAGGCTAGCGCCGAGATCAGTGAGATCGATGCTGAGATCGGCGGCCTGGCCGGTCAGCCTTTCGGCTACCAGGTGGGCCGCCTGGAAGGTGCGGGACTTCGGCTTGGGGTTGCCGACGACGACGGTGACGCTCACCTGCGGCTCCATTCTTCAGCGAGCAACTCATAGGGACCAGACGCGCAATCCCGATGGGCATCGTGTACTCCTAACTTAGATTCGTCTGGTCAGCGTGAGGCCAGCGGCGCCGCGTTCGCGCCGGGGCTCCGTCCAGGCGCGGGCTGCCGGTCGGGCCGGCCGCCCGTGGCAAAATCGGCTGGGTGCAGATCGGGATACTCGGAACGTTCGAGGTTCGCGCGGACGACGGCGCCTTTGCCGACGTGCCGGGCGCCCGGTTGCGCGCGTTGCTGGTTGCCCTCGCGCTCCAGCCGGGAGATGTGGTGCAGAAGGCGACGCTTGTCGACTGGATCTGGGGTGAGCATCCGCCCGCCGACGCGGCGAATGCCTTGCAGCGCCTGGTCTCGCGGCTGCGGAAGGCACTGCCGGACGGGGCGGTCGAGGGGCAGACGGACGGTTACCGGCTGAAGGTGGAGCCTGACGCGGTCGACGCCGTGCGGTTCGAGCGCCTCGTCGAGTTGGCCCGCCGTGATTCCGAGTCGCGCCGGGTTCAGCGGCTACGGGAGGCCATCGCGTTGTGGCGCGGTGCGGCCATGCAGGACGTGGGCCTGGCCGAAAGCGCAGCGTTCGACGCTGCGGCCACCCGGCTTGAGCGGCTGCGGCTGACCGCCATGGAGGATCGGTTCGACGCTGAGCTCAGCGTCGGACAGGGCGCGGAACTGGTCGCGGAACTGGTCGCGGAGCTGACCGACCTGGTGGCCGCGCACCCGGTGCGGGAGCGGCTCGTCGCCGCGCTGATGCGTGCTCTCGCGGCGGCCGGCCGGGATACCGAGGCGCTGCTGGTGTATCAGCGCATGAGAGAGGCCCTGGCCGACCAGCTTGGCGTCGATCCGTCACCGGAGCTGTCCGCGTTGCACGTCGCCTTGCTCAGGGGCGAGCTGGGACAGCGGGAAGAAATCCGGAAGACCAACCTGCGCGCCGAGCTGACCAGCTTTGTCGGCAAGGACGCCGATGTCGCCGCGGTCCGCGAGCTCATTGCCAGTCATCGGCTCACGACCGTGATCGGGCCCGGCGGTGCCGGGAAGACCAGGCTGGCCACGGAAACCGGGCGCACGCTGCTCGGTGACCTGCCGGACGGGGCCTGGCTGGTGGAGCTCGCGGCCATCGGCGCCGACGACGATGTCGCCCAGTCGACGCTCGCCGCGCTCGGCCTCCGCGATGCCCTGCTCGGCGGGGCGCCGAACGCGGAGCCGACCGAGCGGCTCATCGCCGCCATCCGCGAGCGGGAGGCGCTGCTGATCCTGGACAACTGTGAGCACGTGATCGAGTCGGCGGCGGCGTTCGCCCATCGGGTGCTTGGGGAGTGCCAGCGGCTGCGGATCCTGGCGACGAGCAGGGAACCGCTCGGCATCACCGGCGAGGCGCTGTGGCCAGCCGCGCCGCTGGCCCTGCCCGAGGGGGACGCCGGGCCCAGCGAGATCGAGTCCTCTCCGGCCGTCCGGCTGCTGCGGGACCGGGCGGGCGCGGTGCGCAGGGATCTCGCGACTGACCCCCGTGCGCTGGCGACGATGGCGCGGGTCTGCCGGGCGCTGGACGGGATGCCGCTGGCGATCGAGCTGGCCGCGGCGAGGTTGCGCACCATGTCCATCGATCAGCTCGCCAGCCGGCTCGACGACCGGTTCGGCCTGCTGACCAGCGGCAGCCGTACCGCGTTGCCGCGGCACAGGACGCTGCGGGCGGTGGTCGACTGGAGCTGGGAGCTGCTGAGCGACGCGGAGCGGATGGTCCTGCGCAGGCTCTCGGTGTTCTCGGGCGGGGCAAGCCTGGCAGCGGCCGAGTGGGTCTGTGCCGTTCCGGGGGGACGACCCCCCGGAACCCACCGCGCGGCTGGCGAGGAGATCGAGCCTGCCCAGGTGCTTGAGTTGCTGACCGCGCTGGCAGAGAAGTCGCTGCTGGTGGCTACGGACGACGGCGCACCGCGCTACCGGATGCTCGGCACGATCAAGGAGTACGCCGGGCAGCGGCTCGCGGAAGCGGGGGAGTCGGACCTTGCCCGCCGTGCTCATCTCGCCTACTTCACCGAACTCGCGGAGACGGCGGAACCCCATCTTCGCCGCGCCTCGCAGCTGGACTGGCTGGCCACCCTTGATGCCGAGCACGACAACATCATTTCCGCGATGCGCGGGGCGCTCGCGGCGGGTGAGGCACAGGCGGCGATGCGGCTCGCGGCGGGCTCGGGCTGGTACTGGTGGCTCGGCGGGTACAAGGCCGAAGGTCTCGAACTGCTGACCGCGGCCGCTGACGTGCCGGGCGAGGTGACCGACGAGATCCGGGCCATCGTGTATGCGCTGATCGCCAATGCCCTCAGCTCAGGGCGGGGAGATCAGCGCCACGCGGCCGAATGGATCCACAAGGCCTACCGGTTCGGGCAGCACAGTCAGTTCCGCGACCCTCGGCTGGGGTTCGTCGTCTCGCTGGAACGCCTGTTGCAGGGGATAGAAGGCTTCTTGCCTGCATTCGAGCCATTGCTGGACAACGACGATCCCTGGGTACGCGCACAGGCCCGGCTGCTCCTCGGCAAGATGCGGATCGTGCTCGGCCGGGAGGGGCAGGTCGCGGAGGCCTATCTTGAGCGCGGCCTGGCCGAGTTCCGTGCGCTCGGCGAACGGTACGGGATTTCACTCGCCCTGACCGAGCTGGCGGAACGAATCGCCTCGCGAGGCGAGCTGGCTAGCGCGTGCGAGCACCTCGATCAGGCGATCGCGGTCGTCACCGAAATCAGTGCGATCGACGATGTCATCCGGATACGGTCGCGGCAGGCGCAGCTGTACTGGCTGCTGGGGGAATCGGCCGCCAGTGCGGCTTCCATAGCCGAGGCGGAGCGGTACGCCGAACGGGTGACCTGGCCAGATGCGCTGGCCGAGCTGGCCCTGGCGAAGGCGGAACTCGCCCGGTGGCGCGGCGACGCGCAGGAGGCGTACCAGCAACTCGACGTCGTCGCGGCCTTGCTGGGCGAGCAGGCGGCGGAAGCGAACATTCTCGCGGTGCGCCACGATCTGCTCGGCTACCTGGCCACCGATCTCAGCGAGGCCCGGGCCCACCGGGCGGCGGCCTGCGAGGCGGCGTCTGAGGCCGGGTACGCACCGATGACCGCGCGCGTGCTCGTCGGGGTCGCGGACCTGGCCCTGCGTCGTGGCCAGGACGAGCAGGCGGCGCGGCTGCTCGCGGCCAGCGTGGCCGTGACCGGACTGCTGGATCGATCCCAGCCGGACGGGGCCAGGATCGAGGACGTCGTGCGGCGCCGCCTCGGCGACGTGAGGTTCGCCGAGGCGGCGCGTGAGGGCGCGCGGAGGGGATGGCCGGAGCTGGTTGCGGTCACACTCGCTTCCTGAAGGTGGCGACCGCCCACAGGTATCCGACGATGGCGATCCCGACGCACCAGGCGAGAGCCGCGGTCGCGTAGCCGGCCGACGGCGCGCCGGTCAGCAGCCCGCGCAGGGTTTCGATGATCGGCGTGAAGGGCTGGAACTCGGCGAACTGCCGGATACCGGGTCCCATCTTGTCTACCGGCACGATCGCGCTGCTCAGGAACGGCAGGATGACCAGCGGCACGGTGGCCATGCCCGCCGACTCCGGTGTTTTGGCCACTAGTCCCAGCGCGACCGTGATCCAGCTGGCCGCGAAACCGACCGCCACGATGACGCCGATCGCGCCGAGCCAGTCCGCGAAGCTGGCCGACGGCCGGAATCCCAGCGCGAACGCCACGCCGATGATGGCCGCGATGGCGACCAGGCTGCGGAGCATGGTGGCGGCGACATGGCCGTTCAATACGGCGCTGCGGGAGATATCCATCACCTTGAAGCGGTTGATGATCCCCTTCGTCATGTCGGAGTTCACGGCCAGTGCGGTCGCGCTCAGCCCGTAGGCGATCGCCAGGATGATCATGCCCGGGGTCGAGTAGTCGATGTAGCTGACGCCGACATTGAACGCGCGGCCGATGACGTAGACGAACATCAGCATGAGCACGACCGGGAAGATGACCGCGTTGAACATCGCCGTCGGGTTGCGGACGGTGTGCTTGAAGTTGCGGCGCAGCATGATGGCTGAGTCGGTGTTCATCGCGGGTTCTCCTCGGTGCTTGTGTTGCCTGTGCTGGCGCGGCCGGTCAGGGCCAGGAAGACGTCGTCGAGGTCCGGCGTGTGCACGGAGAGCTCTTCGGCCGTGATCGAGTGCTCATCGAGCTGGTCCAGCAGAGCCCGCAGCGACTTGACGCCGCCGTCGCTGGGAACCCGGAGAGCCAGGGCCTCGTCGTCCCGGGTCGAGCCGGTCAGGACCTGCGCTGCCGCGTCGAGTTCGCGAGCGCTGGTGAACGGAAGCCGGACGTGGCTGCCGGGGACCTGGCGCTTGAGCTCGCCGGGGGTGCCCTGGGCCACCAGGCGGCCCTGGTCGAGTACCGCGATCCGGTCGGCGAGCTGGTCAGCCTCGTCGAGGTACTGGGTGGTGAGGAAGATGGTCACTCCGCCGGCCACCAGCTCGCGGATGATGTCCCACATGGTGCGGCGGCTGCGCGGATCCAGCCCGGTCGTCGGCTCGTCCAGGAAGATGATCCGCGGGCTGCCGACCAGGGTCATCGCCAGATCCAGCTTCCGGCGCATCCCTCCGGAATAGGTCGAGACCAGCTTCTGGGCCGGCTCGGTCAGATCGAACCGCTCAAGCAGTTCGGTGATGACCTGCTTGCCCTCGGCCGGGCCTACGCGCTTGAGGTCGGCCATCAGCTGCAGGTTCTCCTGCCCCGTCAGCAGCTCATCCACTGCCGCGAATTGACCGGTCACGCCGATGGCCGCGCGCACCGCCTTGGTCTGCGTCGCGATGTCGTGCCCGCCGACGAGTGCCGTCC
>DATNFM010000180.1:0-7120 GCA_035606435.1 Streptosporangiaceae bacterium
AGCCAGTCCAGGGCGTCTTCGGCGTGGGTGAGGACGGAGATGTGGCCGTCTTGGGGGAAGAACCTGAACTCGGCCGTCGGGCAGTGCCGCGACAGCCACACGCTATGGGAGCTGGGCACGATCGCGTCCTGCCCGCCGTGCGCGAGCAGCAGCGGCGCGGTGATCCGCGCCGGGTCGAAGCCCCACGGCGCGACGTAGGCCAGGTCGTCGTCGATCAATCCGCCGGGGCCGGACTCAAGCGCAGGACCGACCACCTTGCCGAACCAGTCCCAGGGGCCGGACAGAGCATCTATGTCGGCCTTGGTGAAGCCCATGTCGCCGTCAGGGGCTGAGGCTTCATACGCCTCTTTGGCCGCCCGTCCCTGCACCGCCGCCCGAAGCGAAGCCTCGCCCGAGGCGGCCATGCCCAGGTAAAAGTCCAGGCCATCCGCGCCGAACGGCGCCAGCCCGGACACGCTGACCACCGCCAGCAGCCGTTCGGACAGCAGCGCGCCGCAGGCCAGGGCGTGCGGGCCTCCGCCGGAGTGCCCCATCACCGCGAACCGCTCGATGCCGAGGGTGTCCGCTACGAAGCCCACGTACCTGGCGGCCGAGGCGATGTCGCGGCCCAGATTCGGGGTCGAACCGCCGTAGCCGGGCCGGTCGTAGCCGATCCAGCGGATACCGAGCCGCTGCGACGCGGGAAACAACGGCGCTGGCGGCGAGCCGATGTTCGGCGTCCCGTGATGCCAGAAGACGACCAGTTCGCTGTCGGCTCCCGCCGAACCGGTGTCATACACGTGAAGGTTGTGCCCGTCACTCAGATCCAGGTCAGTTTCGGTTAGCACGTCGCCGAGCCTAACCCAGAGCGGTGACCGTAACGGGGGTCACACCAGTTGTCACTCGCCCGTGAGATAACAGCAGCTATGACTCCCAGCCGTCGTTCCAGCAACAGTCCCGGGTCAGCGCTGCTGTACGTCGCTAGCGGGCTGATCGCCTTGCTGGCCGCGTTTGCCCTAACCCCCGGCGTCCAAGCCCAGGCCCAGGTCCGGGCTCAGCTCGCGCCAGCGTCCAAGGCCTGCCACAAGGCCCGCGGCCCGTTCCACATCTCAGGCACCAGGGTCATCGGCGCGAACGGCAAGACCTTCATTCCGTACGGCATCACCGTCCCCGGCCTGGCCAATGCCGACTACCAGCCGTTCATCCCGCTCGACGACGCCAAGATCAAGGCGGTCGCCACCGGCTGGTGCGCCAACACCGTCCGTCTCCAGATCGCCCCGAACAATCTCGTCGGCGAGAACGGCCACGTCTTTCACCGCAAGTTCCTGCAGGCCATCGAGGGCGAGGTCCGGACCGCCGAGAAGGCCGGCCTGGTCGTCGTGCTGAACGCGCAGACCGAGGATGTCGGCGACCAGCCGGCTCCCACCCAGGCGACGGTGACCTTCTGGAAGGACCTCGCCAAGGTCTACCCGAACGACCCGGAGCTGATCTTCGACCTGTTCAACCAGCCCCGCATCTTCATGCAGGCCAGCTGCGGCGACAAGGCCGACTGGTCGTTCTGGCGGCGCGGCGGCCGGTTCAGCGGGCACGCCTACCTGGGCATGCAGACCCTGGTTAACGACGTGCGGCGGGACGGAGCCAGGGAGATCCTCTGGATCGAGGGTCCCTGCTTCTCCAACTCCCTGGCTGGTCTCGGCTCCCACCGGATCGTCGGCCGGGGGATTGTCTACGCCCTCCAGCATCCGCACGGGGTACACACCCGAGCCCAGTGGTACTCAGATTTCGGCTGGGTGATCTTCAGGCACATCGCTCCGGTGGTCGACGCCGAGTGGTCGAACTACGCGTCCACGAAGTCCGAGTGCTGGCCCGACGCGCCCAAGGCCGTCCCCGCCTTCCTGCTTTACCTGCACGCGCACGGAATCGGGCTGACCGCGTTCCAGCTTAAGGAAGGCCTATTGATCAGGACCAAGAGCCTGACCGACCCGACCCATATCTATACCAGGGGCAAGGCCAAGTGGCGCTGTAAGAACGGCTTGGACGAAGGCATCGGCCAGGCGATCATGACCTACTACCGCCGGCTCAACTCCTAGCGCCAGCAAAGCCAGTCTGGGCGGCACCCAGTCCTGCGGGTGCCGCCCAGACCAGCTAGTTAACCCGTACTAACAGTTCGGGTTGGGCAGGATCTTGCCGACAAACGCGCCGAGCGTGCCGGGCGCGACGTTGCCGTACTGAGCGTCCTTACCGAACGTATTGCCGTTCGTCATGTTGCCGAACTCCCACACGCAGTCGCCGTTGACCTTCGCCTGGGTGAAGTACGGGTAGAAGTGGCCTGGTCCCTTCGGCGGCAGGACACAGCCGGATCCGGTTCCGAGGTCGCACTTGGTGTTGAATTCGCTCGCGCTCGCGTCGGTCATGAACTGGATCGAGGCGTAACGATGGCCGCCGCTTGTGGTCGGCTGTTCCTGCAAGAACGGTGTCGGGAATGGATTGCTCTTGCTCACCGTCGTTGATGAAGGCCAGTCCGCCCAGTACGGCGATCCGTCGAAGTCCAGGTCGCCGATCGCATCGTTGAACACCGGGCATCCGGTGACCAGGTTCGGATCGGTGTGCAACCCGCCGTGGGTATCGCCCTTCTTGTAGCAGGGCGCGTCGTCCGGCTCGAACTGGGCCGCGCTGTCCTTCTTCGCCTCGTACGGTCCCGAGCACTCCTTGAAGAACGTGTCCTTGACGCCGCCGACGGACGTCGTGGCCGGCTTGCTGACCTTGGTGCACGCCTCGAAGTGACCGATCTCGTACTGGGTGTTGATCTCGTACGGGCCGATACCCCACGGGATGATGTTCGCGGCCCGCGCGGTGTTGTACTCGGGCTCGAAGTTGAACTTCGTGCCCTTGCACGAGAACGGATCGGTGTTCATGAAGCCGTTCGCGCCCGAGGCGATCATGAAGCCGCTCTTGCCGGTCGTATGGTCGGTTTCGACTACTTCGAGCGCATGACCACCCTTGATCGCCGCATCGAACATCCGGACCGTGATCGAGTCTCCGGGGTTCATCAGCAGGGTGTTCTTGTTCGGAGTGGCTGATTTGATGTTGCTCAGCTGCGGGCTAGGCGGCCCGGCCGGAACGCCGTTCGTCTGGATGAAGGCGAAGTTGACCGGCTCGATGCAGTTGTTGTTGCACGGACCCGAGCCGTTACCGGCGCACTCGAGGCTGTCGATGTTCAGCGCCGAGCACCAGTGGCTGTTGTCACAGCTGATGTTGTCTGCGAACGGCGCGAAACCCGGCGGGTAGAACTGCAGCTCGACGAACGCCGCTCCGGCTCCCGGGTACCTGCCCTTCGGGGCGTTGGCGTCCGAGCCCGGGGTGCAGGGCAGAATGGGCGCGGAGTTCGGGTCACACACCGTCGTCGAGATCCAGGGTGCGATCGAGAGCTCGAACCAGTGGGTGACGTCGTGGCCCGGCTTCTTCACCGTCGGAAGGGCGACCGGGTCCTTCGGAAGCTTCTCGTTGATCGTGAAGTTCCGGCCAGAACCCTTGACGGTCGAGATGAACCTGAACGACGGTTCGTCGTGGCCGATGTAGTGACCGTTGTCCTCGAACCGGCCACCTTCGCTGCCGCGCGGGTGAGCACACATGAAGCCCATCCGCACCGGCCGTTGAATCGGGCTCAGGCCATTGCAGTCGAGCCCGCCCACCGCGTTGGGCGTGAACATCTGCGGGTGAGCCGGCACCTTGGGCACCGCGCTGTGCGCGACCGCAGGCGCGTACGTGCCGACGGCCAGCGCCGCTGCCGCGATCACGGGGGCGCTGAGCATCCTTACCCTGAACAATCGTTTGCCACGATCAGGCCGCATAAGCTTCCTCTTCTCTCGATGGCTGCCCAACCGAAACACTAACCACTTACAGAGCTTCTTTACAGGCCGCCGCGCGATGAAAGGCTAAGAGCAAATTCTTGACTAGGATTAAACATTGCTCGGGGTCTTCAGCACCCACCCCCGAGGCCGATCCAGCCGGCCGCTAGGGGAGCCACCAGGTCTGCGGCTTGGCGTTCGTGCACTTCGCGACATCCGCCGCGGTGCCGGTCTTGAGGCTGCCGCCCGGGTCGGTCAGGCACTTGCCGTCGGCGGCGTTGCGCAACTCGAACCGGCCAAAGGATGTCCAGTCCTGATTTTTCGCATTTGCGCAGCGGGTCAACACGACGCCAGACTTAGCCGCCTTCCGCGACGTAATCGCCGCGCAATGCGAACCCAGCTTGAGCTTGCCGCCGGCCACGGTCCACTGCTCGGTGGACGCGCCGTCACCGCAGTTGACGATGATCAGCTTGGCGTTGCTGGCGGCCTTGCCGACAGCCAGGCATTCTCCGAGCTCGGCGCTGGTGACGGTCCCGGTGCGCAGCCCGTTGACCGCGGTCTGGACGGGGTCGATGAACCGGGCGTAAGTGTCCTGGTCGTAACTCGACCACGGGGTGAAACTGGTGCCGCGCTGGGAAAACAGGTATGCCTGCCCGGCGTTGCAGCCCGCGTTGAACGCGCACTTGTCGCTGACCGAGGACGCCGTCTTGCTATTCAGCTGCCATAGGCCACGGTCATGGGAGACCGAGTTCGACGGGCAGTGCAGCGGATGACCCGGACCGACCGTTCCCTGGCCGACGATGTTGCCGTTCGCGTCGTTGCACACGTAGAAGGCCGGGTTGCCTCGGCTCTCGGCGACGCAGATCGCCGCGGCGGTGACCAGATCGCCGCCGAAGTAGCCGTTGTTCGGCCAGCCCGCCCTGGAGGCGAATTTCACGCACGTACTGGAAGCCTTGCCGGCAAGGACAGCCGAGATCGAGCCGGGCAGCGATGTCGGCGCGATGAGGCGGACGCCCGCAACCGACTGCACCGTGACATGCCCGGTGCCAGTCCCGGCTGGGCTGGCTGACGCCAGCAGCGGAGCGGTGGCGATGGCGGCGGCCGCTACCGCGCCCGCCGCCATCGCCGTGAACCTGATTGACCTGCGAGATCGATTCAGCACGGCATGGAATTTTACCGGCTCAGATCTTCTCGAATACCACCTTGTCGGAATTTCCGAGCTCGAGGGAGTCGGCGAGCACCTCGGCCGAGATCCATTCCCGGTAATCGAGCAGGTCCTTGTCCGAGGCCGGAAGGGTCAGCGCGATCCGGTCGGACAGGCCGAGTCCGGTGTCCTTGCGCATCGTGTTGACGTGGTGAATCAGCTCGTAGACCCGGCCCTGGAGACGCAGCTCGTCGTCCAGCGTGGTGTCGAGCGCGACCGTCACGCCCTCCTCGGAGGCCACCTCGAACCCGGGCTTCTCCAGCCGCTCGACGATGACCTCGTCGGGGGAGAGCTCGAAGCCGAGCACTTCGAACCGGCCGCCGTCCAGCTCGGTGAACTGACCAGCGTCCAGGGCCTGCTTCACCTGCGGCATGCTCGACCCCAGTCTGGGAGCCAGCACCCGGAAGTTCGGCTTGACCCGCAGCCCGGTCGTCTCGATCGGCTCCAGGCTCACTTCCTTGACCCGCAGCTCGTCGGCGATCTCGGCCAGGTGATCCTCGATCCCGGACACGCCCTCGACCGACAGCTTGCGCAGCGGCTGCCGGAGCTTCAGCTTGGACTGGGCCCTGACCTTGCGGCCGAGGTCGACCACGGTCCGCACGGCGGCGATCTCGGCGACCAACTGGTCATCGACCTGGCCGGCTTGCGGCCAGCCGGCCAGGAACACAGACTCAGGCGCCCCCGGGCACGGCTCGACGACGAGCAGCTGCCACATGTGTTCGGCCAGGAACGGCGAGATCGGCGCCAGCACGCGCAGGCCCTGCACCAGCCCGACCCACAGCGTGCGCAGCGCCGCGACGTCGCTGTTCCAGAACCGCCGCCTGGACCGCCGGATGTACCAGTTAGAAAGGTCATCCAGATAGGCCTCGAACGCCCGCAGCACATTGACCGTCAGGTACTGCTCGTAGCTGGTCGTGGTCTCCGCCACCAGCTTTGCCGTCCTGGCCAGCAGCCACCGGTCAAGCGCCTGCAGCCCGTCCCAGTCCGGCCCCTGCGGTCCGGCTTCCACAGCTTCGTCAAGGTCAGTCCAGCTGGGGGAGAAGCCCGACGTGTTCGCATAGCTAGCGAAGAACGACAGGCTGTTCCACAGCGTCAGCAGCTTGCGCTGGATCTCCTTGGCCGGCCCGAACCCGAACAGCAGGTTCTGGTTCGGCGGCTGCTGGCAGAACTGCCAGCGCATCACGTCCGCGCCCATCTGCTTGAACGCGTCCTGCGCCGAGATCAGGTTGCCCCACGAGCCGTGCATCTCCCGGCCGTGCTCGTCGAGCATCTTCTCGTAGCCGAGCACCTTGCGGTACGGAGCCCGCCCGGTCAGCGCGACCGACATGAACAGCTGACTGTAGAACCAGAGCCTGATCTGCTCGCGCATCTCGGAGACCCAGTCGGCCGGGAACCATTCGTCCCAGTAGCTCTGGTCCGGCAGGTCGGCGGTGGTCAGTCCCTTGGCCGCGCCGGTGGCGTAGCCCTCGTCGATCCAGTCCGGGTTCTCCCAGCCGAGCGTCGAGAACGGCACGATCCCGGCGTCCAGCCACACGTCGCCGACCTCGGTGATCCGCGAGACCTCGCGGTCGCACTTGGCGCACTTGATCTTGATCGCGTCGATCCAGGGCCGGCGCAGCTGCGGCAGGTTCTCCAGCGGCGCGGTGGCCCGATCGGCCAGTTCCCGCTTGGAGCTGACGACGTTCAGGTGCCCGCACTGGCAGGGATAGAACGGCAGCGGCAGCCCGTAGTACCGGCGCCGGGAGATGTTCCAGTCCGACATGTTGACTAGCCAGTCGTCCATCCGGCTGCCCATGTAGGTCGGGGTCCACTCGACCGTGCGGTTGGCCGACCGCATCGGCTCCCTGATCTCGTCCACCGAGATGAACCAGTCATCGGAGACGCGGAAGATCAGCGGCGTGTGGCAGCGCCAGCACTCCGGATACCGGTGCTCGATCTTGCTCGCCTGGATCAGCAGGCCGCGCTGCTTCAGGTCGTTGATGATCTCGTCGGCCACCTCGGAGGTAGACTGCCCGGCCAGCCAGCCGAACTCGGGGTAGAACCGGCCGGACTCATCGACCGGCGCCAGCGTCGGCAGGCCGACGGCCTT
>DATNFM010000181.1:0-8695 GCA_035606435.1 Streptosporangiaceae bacterium
CCGCACCCCTGGGCTAGCACCGCGCGGGGGTTCCAGGGGGCCGCACCCCTGGGCTAGCACCGCGCGGGGGTTCCAGGGGGCCGCACCCCTGGGCTAGCACCGCGCGGGGGTTCCAGGGGGCCGCACCCCTGGGCTAGCACCGCGCAGCGCGGGATCGCGCGGGTTTCGGCGAACCTAACCCGCCCGGCCGGCCTAGCCCGCCTCGACGAAGGCATCCCTGAGGTACTGGTTCACCGCGCGCTCAGGAACCCGGAACGAGCGGCCTACCCGGATTGCCTCCAGGTCACCAGAGTGAACGAGACGGTAGACGGTCATCTTGGACACGCGCATGATCGTCGCCACCTCAGCGACCGTCAGGAATCGCACGGCACTGAGCGGAGTGGCCTCTGCTGCCATCGGTAACCCTCTCCGGCGCTCAGTTGCGCCAAGCGATATTCAGCGCACCAGTCACGCCCGTATCCAGCGTAATTGGTAGACGCGAAAGGGCAACCCCCGAGGAGGTGCATGATTCGCTGGCCCGCAGGCTAGTTGACCGGCCTCTGGTACCGACGTACGGCGAGTTCGCAGTCAGCCGGCGCCGAGTTCGCGGCCTCGATCCCTGGCCGCCTCGATCGCGGCGATGAACGCCGCCCGCACCCCGTGCCGTTCGAGCTCCCTGATCGCGTTGATCGTCGTTCCGCCTGGTGAGGTGACTGCCTCACGCAGAATGACCGGGTGCTCACCCGATTCGGAGAGCATCGTCGCGGCGCCGTAGACCGCTTGCTTGACCATCTCCAGCGCGGTACTCCTCGGCATTCCGAGCAGAATGCCGGCGTCCACCATTGACTCGACCAGAAAGTAGACATAAGCCGGGCCGCTGCCAGACAACGCCGTGGCCGCGTCCTGCTGCGATTCCGGGATCCGCAGCACCTTGCCGACCGGCCTCAGCAGTTCCTCGGTGCGGCGCAGGTGCTGCTCGCTGGCGAACCGCCCGGCCGAGATCACGCTCATCGCCTCATCGACGAGCACCGGCGTGTTCGACATGACCCTGACCACGGCGGCGTCCACCGGGAGCATCGACTCGATGTATTTCGTCGTGATTCCGGCCGCGACGGAGATCACCAGCTGGTCGGACTTCACCGAAGGCGCGATCTCATGCAGCAGCGCGGCCATGTCCTGCGGCTTCACGGTGATGACGAGCGTGTCGGCCCGTTCCGCCGCCGCCTGGGCGCCGGTCACCTCGATGCCGTACGCCTCGTTCAGGGCCTTGGCCCGGTCGTCGCGGCGGACGGCGGCCACCACACTCGACGGGGCGATCCCGGCTCTGAGCATGCCGGACAGCAGAGCCTCGCCCATTTTTCCCGCGCCGAGAATCGCGATCATGCCAATGAGCCTATCGGCCGACCGCGACCACTACCTTCGCGAACGCGACCACTACCTTCGCGAACGCGGCGTCTACCTTCGCGAACGCAGGGCCCGCAGGAAGAACATCAGGTTGGCCGGCCGCTCGGCCAGACGCCTGACCAGGTAGCCGTACCAGTCGTTGCCGTACGGCACGTACACCCGGACCTGGGCGCCCTCGTCGGCCAGTCGACGCTGTTCGTCGGGCCTGATCCCGTACAGCATCTGGTACTCAAAGCTCGACGGGTCGCGTCCCAGCGTGGCGGTGCGCGAATGGGTGATCGCGATCAGTCTCGGGTCGTGCGTCGCCAGCATCGGGTAGCCGTCGCCGTCGAGCAGGATCCGCAGGCAGCGCGCGTAGTTCCGGTCCACCTCCGAGCGCGCGGCCAGCGCCACGCCGTCGGGCGCGGAGTAGGCGCCCTTGCAGAGGCGGACTCTGGAGCCTGGGCTGGCCAGCGCCTCGCAGTCGCCCGGCGTGCGCCGCAAGTAAGTCTGGAGGACGCAGCCGAGGTTGGGGAATTCGGCCCTGACTTCGGTTACCAGTCGCAGCGTCGACTCGACCCTGGTGTGATCTTCCATGTCCACGGTGACGGTCGTTCCTGCCGCCTGCGCTGCGGAGCAGACCCGCGCAATATTTTCTGCTGCCGTCTTTTCTCCGTTTTCTACCAGGCCAAGTCCAACGGCAGTCGGCTTCACCGATACCTCAGCCCGGCCGCCTGAGGTCAGTCCGTTCGCGGCGAGCAGTTCGACCAGCGCGATGTACTCGTTCGTGACCGCGGTCGCGTGCTCGGGCTCGGTCGTGTATTCGCCCAGGTAATCGAGGGTGACGAGGAGTCCCTCGGCGAGCAGGCGCTGGACAACGGCCAGCGCGTCCGCTGCGGTGTCGCCGGCCACGAATCGCTTCACGACGCTTCGGGTGATCGGAGTAGTTGTGATGAGGTGATGGACCCGTGAACTGGCCGAGGCGGCCAGCAGAACTCGGCGCAGCACCGGAGCGCACCTCCATGGAGCAATGGCTGAGTTCCCAGCGCGCGTTGAGCAGGGGGAATCGAGCAATCGGCGCTGAATACCCAGATGAGCCTGCCGGCTTAGAGTACTGCGCTAGCCCCGGGGGTCGACCCCCAGGAACCCCAACGGCCTGGCCTAGAGCAGACCGCGCCGGCGGTTGAGCGTGATCTTGACGTTAGCTCCGGCGTCGGGCGAGACGATGACTTCCTGGGCCGCGCTCACGCCGGCGGCCGCCAGGGTCGCGTCGACCGGGACGGTGCGCTTGATCAGCGCCAGCGCGATCGGGCCCAGTTCGTAGTGCCGGGCCGAGGATCCGATGAAGCCCACGGCCTTGTCGTCAAGGAGGACCTGTTCGCCGTGCGGGGGGAGCCGGTCTTCGCTGCCGTCCAGGTGCAGCATGACCAGGCGGCGCGGGGGGTGTCCGAGGTTGTGAACCCGGGCGACCGTCTCCTGGCCCCGGTAGCAGCCCTTGGTCAGGTGCACCGCCGATTCGATCCAGCCGACCTCGTGCGGGATCGTCCGGTGGTCGGTGTCGGTGCCGAACCTGGCCCGGTGACCGGCGATCCGCAGCGCTTCGTGCGCCCACATTCCGGCCAGGCGGATGCCCTGGCCGGTCGCCTCTTCCGCCGCCTTGGCCAGGTTGGGCCGCTCGACCAGCAGGTCGGTGGCGTAGCCGAAGTCCATCGTGGCGGCCGCCCCGCTGGCGACCGATGGCCGGTCAGGACCCATCGTGGTCAGCACGGCGTAGTCGGCGGTCAGATCGGCGGTCTCGACTCTCATCATGAACTTCATCGAGGTCAGGAACTCGATCAGCGAGGTGGCCTCACCCGGTTCGGTGTGAACCCAGGTCGCCTCGCCGTCGTCGACCAGGCTCAGCTGGTGCTCGACGTGGCCGTGCGGGCTGAGGATCAGCGTCTGCGCGGCGGAGCCCGGCGCGAGCTGGTCGACCTTCTGGGTGCTCAGGTTGTTCAGCCAGGTCAGCCGGTCGGCCCCGGTGATCTTGATCACATCGCGATCCGAACGGTCCACCAAGCCGGCCGAGGTGACCAGAGCGCGTTGCTCGGCGAACGGGTCGCCGTAGTGGGCCGGGATGCCGACGTCGGGGAATTCCGCGGCAACGGCATCTGGGGTCGCAAGCAGCGGGCTGTCCATGCTGCCAAGATTATTCGGCTGTCCGGCCGTTCTCGACGGTCAGGGTGCGGGTGACCGAAACCTGCTCGGCCAGGCGGCGGTCGTGGGTGACCAGCAGGAGCGTCCCGTCGTACTGCTCGAGCGCCTGCTCAAGCTGCTCGATGGCGGGCAGGTCGAGATGGTTCGTCGGCTCGTCGAGCACCAGCAGGTTCGCCCCCGAGTGCATCAGCAGCGCCAGGTCGGCCCGCGTCCGCTCGCCCGGCGAGAGCCGCTCGACGGGCCGGCCGATGTCATCCGCGCCCAGGCCGAACTTGGCGAGCAGCGTTCTCGCCTCCCCCTCAAGCAAACTACTTTCTAGGCAGAAAGCATCGATCAGCTTGGATGTTGGGGCAAAGGTGAGACGGGCTTGATCGATCTCGCCGACGACGACCGACGCGCCGATCGAACTGTGACCTCCGGCCAGCGGGATCCGGCCCAGGAGCGCGTTGATGAGAGTCGTCTTGCCTGAGCCGTTGTCGCCGCGTACGAGCAACCGCTCGCCCCAGTTCACCTGCAGGCTCACCGGCCCGAGCGTGAACTGGCCGCGCTTGACGACGGCGTCGGAGAGGACGGCCACGACGTCGCCGCTACGGGAGGCGGCACCGAACCGCAGCCGCAGCTCCCACTCCTTGCGCGGCTCGGTTACCTGTTCGAGCCGGCCGGCGGCTCGCAGCGTCGCGGCGGCCTTGGCTCCGACCTGCTGGGCGCCCTGGGCGCGGCCACGCCTGATGTTCTTGTCCGGCTCCTTGCGCCGGGCGGCGGCGCTGTTGGCCGACTGTTCACCCGACCTGGCCCACTCCTTCTGGCGCCTGGCCCGTTCGATCAGGTCGTCCCGCTTGGCGGCGTAGTCCTCGTACGCCTGCGCCGCTCTCGCCTTGTCGCGCGCTAGCTCCTCGATGTAGGCCTGGTAGCCGCCGCCGTACAGTTTGACCTCGCGGGTATGCGGGTCGATCTGGAGCACCTGCCGGGCGGTGCGGTCCAGGAATTCGCGGTCGTGGGAGACCACGACGAGCCCGCCTTTGAAGCTGGTCAGGTGGCCCTCAAGCAGTTCAAGGCCGGTCAGGTCCAGGTCGTTGGTGGGCTCGTCGAGCAGCAGCACGTCGAACCTGGCCAGCAGGACGGCGGCGAGGGCAAGCCTGGCGAGCTGGCCGCCGGACAGGCCTCCGGCTGAGCGGTCCAGGTCGTCGGGGAGGCCTAGCTGAGCGGCCAGTTCGACCGCTCTTACGTCGAGGTCCGGGCCGCCTAGGGCCAGGTAGCGGTCCAGGGCTTGCGCGTAGTCCTGGTCGGCCCCGTGTTGGCCAGCACTGCTCTCGCCGCTGGCCAGCGCGTCTGAGGCTTCGAGCATGGCTCGCTCGGCGGCGGCGACGCCGGTGCGACGGGAGAGGTAGGCCATCGCGGTCTCCTCGCCCTGGCGGTCGCGCTCCTGCGGAAGGTAGCCGACGTTGCCCGCTGCGGTGATCGTGCCCGCGTCCGGCGTGAGCTCGCCTGCGAGTGCCCGGAGCAGGGTTGACTTGCCGACGCCGTTGGGGCCGACCACCGCTGTTCGGTCACCGGCCGCGACGGAGAGGGTGGCGTCGTGGAGCACGAGGAGGGCGCCGTAGGAGACGCTGACGCCTCGCGCGGTGAGCAAGGACACCTGGCTCACGATAGACGGCCAGGCCGCGGCCTAGCGCGTCAATATTTGCTGGCGTTGCTTCGCGGCGCCAACGGAGGCACCTACCTCTGGACCCCACCCTCAAGCCAGCAACCCGGCCCAGCCCAGCAACCCGGCCCAGCCAGCAACCCGGCCCAACCCCAAGCGACCCCGGCCCAGCCCAGCAACCCCGGCTCCGATCAGACCTTCGCGCCGAAGCGGCTTAGGCAATGTCCGCCCAGAGTTTCGTCAATTCCTCCTAGGCGTTGCCTCCCGCGTCGAGGTCGCCGTCTAGGTGGCGCATCTCGTGGCCGATGTAGATCTGGCGGGGCCGGGCGATCTTCTGCTCGGGATCGGCGGCGTTCTCCTGCCACTGCGCGAGCCAGCCCGGCATCCGGCCGATCGCGAACAGCACAGGGAACATCGTCATGGGGAAGCCCATGGCCTGGTAGATGATGCCCGAGTAGAAGTCCACGTTCGGATACAGCTTGTGGCTGATGAAGTAGTCGTCGGCCAGCGCGATCCGCTCCAGTTCCAGGGCGATGTCGAGCAGCGGGTTACGCCCGGTCACAGTGAACACCTGGTCGGCGACTTCCTTGATGATCGAGGCACGCGGGTCGAAGTTCTTGTAGATCCGGTGGCCGAAGCCCATCAGCCGGATCTCGCCGCGCTTGACCCGCTCGATATAGGCGGGCACGTTGTCCACCGAGCCGATCTCCTGCAGCATCCGCAGCACCTGCTCGTTGGCGCCGCCGTGCAGCGGCCCCCACAGGGCGGCGGACGCGGCCGCGGCCGCCGAGTACGGGTCGACGTGGGAGCTTCCGACGACGCGCATCGCGCTGGTCGAGCAGTTCTGCTCGTGGTCGGCGTGCAGGATCAGCAAGATGTCGAGGGCGCGCTCGAGCACCGGGTTCGGCCGGTACCGCGGCTCGCTCATCCTCCACATCATGTTGAGGAAGTTGCCCGCGTAGGACAACTCGGCGTCCGGGTAGGCGTACGGCAGGCCCTTCGCGTGACGGTAGGCGAACGCGGCCAGCGTCGGCATCTTGGCGATGAGCCTGACGATTTGCTCGCGCTGACTGGCCGGATCGGCGACGAACTTGGCCTCGGGGTAGAAGGTGGAAAGACCGGCCACGGTGCTGACCAGCATGCCCATCGGGTGGGCGTCGTGGTGGAACCCGTCGATGAACTTCTTGACGTTCTCATGCACGTAGGTGTGCATCCCGATCTCCTGCGACCAGGCCGCCGACTCATCCTTCGTCGGCAGTTCGCCCTGCAGGAGCAGATAGGCCACGTCGAGGAAGGATGACCGGCGGGCCAGTTCCTCGATCGGATAGCCACGGTAGCGGAGTATCCCCGCGTCGCCGTCGATGTAGGTGATGGCGCTGCGACAGCTAGCAGTGTTGAGGAATGCCGGGTCGTAGGAGAGCAGCCCGAAATCGTCGTCAGAGGCCTTGATCTTGCGCAATTCAATCGCGCAGATCGCACCGTCCTTGATCGGAATCTCGTAGCTGCGCCCTGTGCGGCTATCGGTGACGTGCAGCACCCCGCCGGGCTGCTCGTTCTCATTGGTCATGTATGTCTGCTCCTCCGGCGTGGTGCCACGGACGGCGGACAGGATCCACGCCTGTCATACCCGACCGTATGTCTTTCAGCCGGGCCAGGGGAACGGTCATTCGGCCGGGTCGACCAGGTTTGCGTCCTAGCCGCCGGAAGCATTGGCCTTTGAGCCACGGCACTGTGAACAAGTGCCAAACACCGTCAGATGCCCGACGTCGGTCTCGAACCCGTACTCGGCTTCCAGCGCGCTCACGAAGGAACTCACGGCGCTCGGCTCAAGCTGGGTAATGTCGCCGCAGTCACGGCAGACCAGATGGAGGTGCTGGGCGTCGGAGGCCAGGTGGTACCGGTGAGCGCCATGGCCAAGATGGGTGTGCGTGACCAGGCCGATCTGCTCGAGCAGTTCGAGGGTCCGGTACACGGTGGAGACGTTGACGCCGACCGCTGTCTGCTTGACCTCGGCGTAGATCTCCTCGGGAGTCGCGTGCTCCAGCTTCGTCACCGCTTCGAGCACGAGCTGGCGCTGCGGCGTCACTCGATAGCCACTGGCCCGCAGCGTGTCATCCCACGTCTGCGCCATGCCCAGATTCTAGTGGCCGGAGGCGAATCAGCCGGGGGTCAAACTGGGCCGCCAAAAACCCACTTGCCCACTCGACGGCGCTTCACGTAACGTCAGGGTTAACACGGGAAAGGAGGTGGTCCAACAGTATGCATAGTTGTCGGACTCGTGAGGTGGCTGTCAGCTAGCCGCCGTCCCGTGTGCAGCGCTTGAGGCTCGCCTCTATCGCGAATCACCGGCCAGCACTGTGCCGCAAACCTGTGTTGCGAACACCGTGCTCTTGTGTCGCCAAGGCGGCGGTCGGCGAATACACGGCAGACACCGGACCCCCGGGTGATCGGCCTCGTCCAGCCGGTCCCCGCTCGAATACGCTAAGTGTGCGAACACTCAGTGGCTTGCTAAGTGTGCGAACACTCAGTGGCTTATCGAGCGGGAGCGACCCGGGGGCTTCTCTTTTCCCGCCTCAGTTGATCACTCGCTTGAGCTGGGCCGATGCGTGCGGCTGGAGCGGCTGACCCACCGCCGCCATGTCGTAGGCGTAACCGAGATCGCTGCCGATCAACCCGTACAGCCGCTTGCCCGCCGTGACTTCCTTCGCGGTCGCCGTGCGAGCCACCGCGTCGGTGACGATCTCCACCTTGGTGCCGTCGATAGTCCCGACGTAGATCTCCGTGATCCCGGTCGCGTGCGTCAGCAGCACCTCGACCTGGTTGTCCGGTTGCGGCCGCCAGAACCCGACCTCGACGTGAGACGGCCGCAGGAAGGTGCCGTCTTCGGCCAGCAGCCAGGTCCTGGTCGAATAGATCAGGTACGGCTTGCCGTTGTGGCTGAAGGAAGTCTCCTGGCCGAAGTTGAAGCTCTCGATCGTCGGGTAGCCGATTACCCCGGCGCCTTCCCAGCTGCCAAGCAACCAGCTAAGCGGTGCGATAGCCGGATGCGGCTCGAACTCCTGCTCAAGCGGATTGGTGTGCGCCTCGTCGCCAGCGCCGGGTGCGTCCATCCTGGCAGCCTACGACCAGCGCGCTAGGCCCGAGACCCGGCCCGCCCGAACGCCTAGACCCCGAGCGCTAGGACTTAGAGCGCTAGGACTTAGAGCGCTAGGACTTGGACCCGGCGCGCCACAGCCTCAGCACGACCAACGCGCAGCAACCAGCGCAGACCGCGCAAATAACGGTCAGAACAATCGCGCTAAGGTCGGCCACCACACCGGCAGTCTAAGCCGCGATCCCCCGAACCCCCGCCTCCCGCACCACAACTCCCTCTGTGTCGCCCGTCAACTCCCCGTGTCGCCCGTCAACTCCCCTGTGTCGCCCGTCGCTCGGTGAGCAAGATCATCTTTCAGTACCGGGTGAATATGTAAATTCACCGGATTATTTCCAGGTGAA